>CAZKJS010000008.1:0-33906 GCA_964553255.1 uncultured Erysipelotrichaceae bacterium
ATTTGAATATTTATGATACTCGCATTACCATAGATAAAAATGATATTCAAGCAATAAAAGATTATCTTGCGACAGAAGGATATCAAAAAATCGGTACTTGTGACATATTATCAAAGTTTGCATATCTAATAGAAGATAGTTCAGGTAAGTTTTCGCATTGGTTAGCTAATTATAAAGGGAGCTGTGATAATGTCAGTAGCGATTAGTGCATTAGTTTTTGTGATCCTGATCTTTAGTATGACGATATCGTTATTTGATATCAATAAGAATATGCAGCTTCGTCAAATAATACATGAAAACACAAGAGCTGCGACTCATAATAGTTTACTTGAACTATCAAATCAATATCAAGATAATCAGCCGATATCATCAATGGCGATGTTAGAAGCTTGGCTTGTTAATTTTGTTGATGATAATGTGGTTGATATTAGTGAGTTGGTAATTGAGTTTATAAAGATCAATGAAGATCCACCTTTGTTTCTTGTAAATGTGAAAGGAAAAAGTTCAGCAAGTGCTTTACTAACTGCTGAACTTTATTCAAAGATCATTTCCGGTACGATGATCATAGCAGACGATTTATTTGACTACTAAGCCAAAACACTGGTTTATTAACAAGACGATAATACTGGTTTTTAAATCCTGGCAATGATCGTAAATAGGGGTTTTTTCGCCAATTAGGGAAGTTGTCATGTAATGTTTGCCATAACATAGTTAGTGACTTTTTACGATCATGCTTATCAGTTATTTTCGAACAACTTCGAAAAGGTTGACCTAAAGTAAAACGGAGAAAGATATATTCCAGTTCCGTCTGGTAAGTTTCATAGAAACATCTCTCTTTATAATAATCAAGAATATCATTTAAAATGAAAACTATTTCTTTTACTTGATAATTATGTGAGTAGGTAATTGAATTCTCACGTTGTACATAATGAATCAATGGTTTTGCTACAAAAACAAAATTTTCGTAATAAGGAGCCATACGTATTAAAAACGATGTATCTTCAAAGCGATATCCTTCTTTAAATCGAAAATCGAGTTTCTCTAAGAAACTACGTTTATAAAGTTTATTCCATAACACCGCAAACAAATGAATCAACATCTCTTTAGCGTTTTGATATGGATATTCATTATAAATTGTCTCTTTACTTGGATAAGTAAAATAGAAGTCAGAAATGACAACATTCGCATTAGCATCAAGGGCAGTTGTATATAGTATTTCAAACATATCGTGATCAACATAATCATCACTATCAACAAATCCTATGTAATCACCAGTTGCATTTTTTAAACCAAAATTACTAGCAGACGCAATCACGCCATTAGTTATGATAAAAGATCTTATCATTGAAGGGTACTTAGCATGATACTCATCAATTATCGTTTGAGAATTATCTAATGAAGAATCATTGATCACCAAAATCTCAATATCATTTAAAGTTTGATTAACAAGAGAGTCAAGACATCTTCTTAGATAAGGTTCGACATTGTATACGGGAACGATGATACTAACTTTTGCCATGATCATCCTCCTTTTTAAAGATTAAGTATTTACTTAGAACGTAGTTTAAGATTACTATAACAACTTGCGCGAATAACTTAACATAAAGATCAAAGAAACTGAAGACACGAATACCGATATACATGATAGCAGTCTCTGCAGCTAATGAAAACAGTCTTGCGGTAAAGAAAGCAACTAGTTCCTTAATAGTAGCGTTTAATGATTTATGATGAGAATCAAAGACAAAATTTTTGTTTGTGATATAAGCAAACGCAACAGCGAAAACCCATGATAAAACATTAGCTACAAGTTCATCTATTGCCATGACTCTAGTAAACAAAGTGTAGGTTAAAAAGCTTACAATTGTTGTTAAAACACCAAAAAACAAATACAGTAATACTTCTTTATTCTTAATCAGTCTGTTGATAATTTTTCTCATAATAAACCAAGGGCTAATTATTCACTAGCCTTATACCCTTTTCTTAACATTATTATTAAAATTGCCACTAGCATAGCCAATAGTAAGGAGGAGAATGGCTGATCTAGGGTATGTCCAGATGAATACGCACAAATTAATCCACCACAAAGCGAAAGGCCACTTACCAGTACATCAATATTGATACTATTTTTTAAATTTCTTAATGCTTTATAAATTATATAGCCAAGACTTATCAGCCAAGGCAATACTAATAGTGTAAATCCTAGATAACCATGGGTATAGATTTGCATTTCGAAGTCTTTTTCTAAAACAATGCCACCAAACATAAATGATGAATAACCAAAACCAAACACTCGTTGTGGTAATGTTAATTTATTCCATTGGAAATCAAAGAATATTTTCTGGAAATCACGACCATCAATACGATCATAAAAGTCATATTCAAAAATTACATCAACCCAAAATTTTGGATCAAGGCGGTAGTCATATAATTCCATATAGTAAATCTTTGGTGTTGTTAAAAGAAAGGCATTATCCACAAAAATGTGTGAATAAAAGTTAAGATATTCTTGACTTGTTGGATCTAAACCAGGATCATCAAGAGAACCTTTGATTTCTTGTCTTAAATTCTCATTTGCGAGTACATACCAGTTGTTTTCGATATTCATTTGTTGATTGACATAAGCAGGGGTAAATTTAAACATACCAGCAAATAGTAAAAATATAAAAGCAAACACAAATATGAATTGTTTATTTAGTTTAGTTCTTTTTATAATAGTCACTAATATAACAATGGCTAAATAAGCCGACATGATGATCAACACACCATAAGATGCGACTCTTGTTGCGATGCAAAACATCGCTAGACCTTGTATTAAGACCATTGAGCCAATTACCAGTTTACCTTTTAATCTGTTTAATAAGTTTAAGGTAAAAGGAAAGGTCATAAATAAAACGATACCAGTAGTATTTCCTTCGGTGAAGAAGAATTTTGATGCTATCTCTCGTGGATGAAAAGTGCTGTAAATATCAGAAAACCAAGTGAATAAATTAGCTTGTGTCCAACCGACATATGTGGAAGGACTAAACAAGAATATGTTTGATACTAAGATAGGAATTGCGATCATCATCGCCACCATGACCATAATCTTTTCAACTTGTTTAAACGATGGTTCGAGCCGATAAATAACGTATATATACACTAAAGGTAATACTAAAACAAAAACATACATTAACTCATATTTTAAAGAATAATAGAAGAAATTTCTCAATAATAGGGTGGTTGGAATGTCTTTTACTAAAAAATGATGAATAACAAAATAAGCAAGATAAATAAATCCAACCAAAGATGCTATCAAAATAGTGTTCTTCTTTTTGTTTTCCAAAATCATAAACACTAAAAAAGCATATAGTGGTAACCAAATATAAGTTAAGAAAGTAGAGGGTAAAGGAATATTGATACTATTAAAGAATGGATATAACCATTGATCCATGTCCAAAAAGATAACTAAGGCAATCGTGATTGCGAATATATTGATCAGTTGTTTTTTTGATAGTGACTTAATCTTTTTTATCATTAATAGACTCCTTATACTTTGTTATCGATATAATAACATATATCGTTTAGAATACGTTGGTTATCATAATGATAATCAGCTAGCATCTGCTTATTTCTAATGAGCTTTTGTTTATCTTTACATAAATCTAATAAAGTACTGTTTAAGGATTTTTGATCATTTTTAGTGATAATACCATGTTCATTTTCAGTGATTTGATCCTTTACGCCAGCAACATCCAGGGCTAAAACGGGGGTTGTACTTATTAATGACTCAATAACTATTGTGGGATAACCTTCATAAAGTGAGGATAATACAAATAGATCATTACGACGAATATATGGATAGGGATTAGTTTGATAGCCCAAAAACTGTACTTTTTCATTAAGGTTAAGTTGAAGAACTTGTGACTGTAATTTTTCTTTTAAAATACCATCTCCAATGAGTTCAAGATTAACATCAATGCCATGATCAACTACATACTTAACGGCTTCAATTAATCGATCAAGACCTTTTTGGGGATGAAAACGAGCAACAGAAATTAAATTTATCTTTTTTTCATCAAGCGGTGGTATCATAACTTCAGATAGTTTTTTAATATGTTTTTCATTGATTAAATTATGTATTACGGTAAAGTTGCTTATTTCAAATACATCCATAAATGAAGAAGCAACTTGATCAGAGCAAGCGATATTCATATTGATCATCAATAAAGCTTTCTTTAACAACTTCATATGTCTTTTGGCATAATTATTTTCACGATAATCGGTTTGTACCCAATTAAGCTTATTTTTGCTATCACCTAAAGCAGTAAAAATAGTACAAAAACCTTCCTTTGCGGCAAACTCAACATCATATTGCTTATCAAACAATGCTTTGCGTTTGTTAACAATCATAGTTTTGATAAAAGGTGATTTCATCAACAAGAAAAATAACGTCTTCTTTGTGATTCCTACAATGTCTTTAGCTTTGATAAGACTTTTGATATCAACATCAACGTAAAAGAAAAATTTATCAGAAGGGATTACTCTAACCCAATTTGGAATTTCATCCATTAGTTCACCCTGAGGGTGAAGTATTAAAAGATCAACATCATATTTATCTTTATCAAGCATGTGTAATAGATTATTTAGAATTCTTGATACACCGCCTAATGTCATTTCATCATTTACAAACAGAATTTGTTTTTTCATTACTTGGACCTCACTAACAGGGTTTTAATCTTACTTATCATTAACATATGAAACTCATCTTTTGTGAGTGTTATAAAGCTCATATAAACAATTACACCACTTGTTATCTGAATTACGTTTGTGATGATTCCAGGACCATTGAATCGACCAATCAAAGAAACAACCACAAGCATTATTATACCACCTATGAAATAAAGGGCAAAATTGCGAATTCTAACATTAAGATTTAATGATGTTCTAACAAACAACCATTGAACAAACATAACAGAGAACTCAGCGATAACAATAGCGATACAAGCACCTAATGCCCCAAAAAGAGGGATTAGGATGATATTTAATATTAAATTGATTATTGCGCCAATAACAATTGAAGCTGAATATTTCTTCATCATTCCTGTTGGTAATAAATATTGGATACCAAAAACGTTGCTGATAGAGATAAACAAGATTATTGGGCTTGTTATCATTATTAATAAACCAACGATACTAAATTCTTTTGCCATAAACCAAGGTATAAAATATGGAGCGACACCCATCATGCCAAACATCATAGGAATAGCTAAATAAAGTCCTAACCTAAAAGTTATTGATATATAGGTGTTGATCATTTCACTATCACCTTTTTTATGAATGTTGGCAATTCTTGGTAACATCACGCTACCAATTGAAGTGATGAAATAAAGAAACATTTTCACAAAACGAATGGTTTGTTGATAAAAAGCTGATTGTGCTTCCCAATCAACAGCCAATAATCCAACAAGGGTTTGATCAAGAACGTTGTATACACTTGATGCAATTTGAGGCACAAATAGAACTAGGTTTGGTTTGAAATGTTCATGATATGCGTCTTTGATTGAAATCTTTGATTTATCAATATATTTAGGTAATTGCATGAACATGATGACCTGACCAATTAATGCGGTCATAACGTTGATCAATACAAATATCAGTAGATCATCAATAGATTTTACTAAAGTAAAGATTAACACGATACCAACTATTTTAATCAATATGTTTCGTAATGCAGCGATTCTAAATTCTTCAATACCAAGGAAAAACCAAGTGATATCAAACATAGTTACAAATAGTGTTATGCCTTGTAACAAATAAATGATCTTATATTCAAACGGATAGATATTAACAAATATTATATAAAAAACAAGCATGATCAATAGATTCATGACTTGCATAGTGAAGATATCAAAAAAGGTTTTTGATAATATCTTGCGATCATCACGTAAAGCGCCGATAGTCCTTATACCATAATTATTGATTCCCATTATCCCAAAGATAGTAAACCATTGAACTATAGATGCGGAAAAAGCGTTAATGCCAAGACCGACATCTCCAATAACGCGAGTTGTATATGGTACAGTAATAAGTGGTACCAAAATGGTAACCACTTGATAAAGTATGTTATAGAAATAATTAACAAATAGCTTACGATCCAAGGTCTTCACCTCTTGCTTATTATAAAGTAGTTGCTAGACAATGGCAAACTAATCAACATACTTATTTTTGATTTAGTTCACTATATTTAGCTAAAGCAGCAGCAACTACTGAATCCATATTATAATAACGGAATTCAGCTAAGCGACCTAATAAGACAAAGTTGTCAAAATCCTGCACATCAGCTACATAACGACGATAAATAGCCATATTGTCATCGGTAAACACAGGATAATATGGAATGTTACCTTTTTCGGCTGTTTCTTCATATGGGAAGGGATATTCAACAGCGATAGTCGTTTTAGCTGGTTTTTCTTGCATTAAATGTTTAAACTCAGTAATCCTGGTAAAAGCATGTTCTTCTTTAGGTGTTGGATAGTTTACGGTCGCTGTTTCTTGATAGATACCATCATGGGTTTGTAGATCAAAATACAAAGAACGATAAGCAATCTTACCATAACGATAATTCATCAACTCATCAAGTTGTCCAGTATAGATAAACATCCCTGTGAATGGTTGTCCTTGATACTTGATCACTTTGTTTTCAAAATCAATATTTAAAACGCTTTCGGCTTTTGTGTTTAAGATAACAGTTATATTTGGATGATCTAACATCTTCTCAAAGATCTTAGTATAGCCATGAGTAGGCAAAAATTGAAACTCATCTTGAAAATAACGATCATCATAGGATATAAATACAGGAACTCTTTCTGTAACTTTTGGATCAATCTGTTCAGGTGTGAAATCCCATTGTTTCATTGTGTAGTACTTAAACACCTTTTCATATATATACTCAGCAAGTTCTCTTATTTGTGCATTCTCGCTTTTTCGTAACATCAGTATCGGTACTTTTTCTTCCATACCATATTCCTTTATCAAAGCGCTCTTAAGAGCGTTAGCTTTATCTTCAGGAAATAACATTTCAATCGATGTCAAGTTAAAAGGAATTGGTACAATCTTACCATCAACATAGCCTTTTACCTTATGTTCATAGTCATACCAATCGCTGAATTGACGCAAATAATCTAAAACATGAAAATCACGACAATGGAATAAATGTGGTCCATATTGATGTACTAATACGTCATTATCATCAATATAGTCATACATATTACCACCGATGTGGGAACGTTTATCTATAACAAGTACTTTTTTGTTGTCATTAGCGTAACGCTCCGCCATAACACTACCAGCATACCCAGCACCTACAATAATCACATCATATTTGTTCATTTATCGTCCCTCGTACATTCTTTTATAATAATCCATATATTCACCACTTATAATGTTTTTCCACCAATTTTGATTATCGATGTACCATTGGATTGTTTCTTGGATACCATTATCAAAATTATATTTAGCAACCCAACCAAGTTCTTTGATTATTTTATCGGCGTTTATCGCATAACGAAGATCATGTCCTGGACGATCAGTAACAAAACTGATTAACGATTCAGGTTTATCAAGTAATCTTAAAATAGTCTTTACGATCTCAAGATTAGTTCTTTCATTATTACCACCAATATTGTAAACACTGCCATTTTGTCCTTTTCTAACAATTAGATCTATTGCTGAACAATGATCGTATACATGAAGCCAGTCGCGGATATTTTCACCTGTCCCATATACTGGTAGTTTCTCATCGGCTAATGCTCTACTTATCATCAGTGGGATTAACTTTTCAGGAAATTGATAAGCACCATAGTTATTACTACATCTTGAGATGCTCATTGGTAGTTTAAAGGTTCGATGATATGCCATTACTAATAGATCAGCACTGGCTTTAGAAGCACTATATGGACTTGATGTATGAATTGGACTTGTCTCACTAAATAACAGATCTGGTCTATCTAATGGTAGATCGCCATATACTTCATCAGTTGAAACCTGATGGAATCGTTTCACTTTGTATTTCAAACAAGCATCCATTAATACTTGAGTTCCTAAAATATTAGTCATAAGAAATACTTCTGGGGTTTCAACAGATCTATCGACATGCGTTTCAGCTGCGAAATTTACGACTACATCAAATGTATTACTTTTAACTAATTCATCAATGAACGCTCTATCAGCGATGTCACCTTTAACAAAACGGAAGCGTTTATCTTTCAGTGCCTTTTCTAAAGTGGCCATATTACCAGCATATGTAAGTTTATCAACGCATAAAATCGTATCTTCTGAATATTTATCAAGTAAATAGTAAACAAAATTACTGCCGATAAAACCGGCGCCACCTGTTATTAACCAGTTCATTTTATTCTCCTTTATATTTGCGAAAAATAACTTGCATTAGCAACATTCTTGAGATGTTGACCATATGATGATTTACCATATATCTTAGCTGCCTCAAGTAGTTGTTCCTTAGTTATCCATTTGTTGTTATATGCGATTTCTTCAGGTATTGATATTTTAACACCTTGAACATCTTCAACAATCTTAACAAAATTAGCTGCTTCAAATAATGAGTTCATTTCGCCAGTATCAAGCCATGCGAAACCACGTCCAAAAAGCTCACAGTTCAAATCACCAAACTCAAGATAAATCTTGTTTAGATCGGTTATTTCAAGTTCTCCGCGAGCAGAAGGCTTTATTGTTTTCGCAAACTCAACCACTCTATTATCATAAAAATAAAGACCAACAGCAGCATAGTTTGACTTTGGTTGTTTAGGCTTTTCTTCAAGTGATAATACTTTACCATTTTGATCAAATTCAATAACCCCAAATCTTTCGGGATCATTTACGTAATGACCAAAAATAGTTGCTTTACCTTTACTGGTTTTTGCTCTAAGCAACATCTCAGTGAATCTATTGCCATAGAAAATATTATCACCCAAGATCATACATACATCATCATTACCGATAAATTCTTCACCAATTATGAAAGCTTGCGCTAAACCATCAGGTGATGGTTGCTCTTTGTAAGAAAGACTAAGACCAAATTGAGAGCCATCTTTTAATAGCTCTTTAAATCTTGGTAAGTCTGTGGGTGTAGAAATCAATAATATGTCTTTGATCCCAGCAAGCATCAAAGTTGATAAAGGATAGTAGATCATAGGCTTATCATAAATAGGCAAAAGCTGTTTTGATGTAACCAGTGTTAAAGGATATAAACGTGATCCACTTCCACCGGCTAATATTATACCTTTCATAGAAACCTCCATTACATTTGCATTATATCATAATAAATATTATCATTGTCACAAGTTATTGTCTTGTGTTGAGAAGAGATTAAATTAAGTTTTCTATCTTTTTTCGATAACCTTGGTTTCATTGCTTTTAATAGATGTATGATATATAATCAACTACGTAATGTAAGTAATTAGTGTTTCTTTTTAAACAAGGATTTGTCTTTAGAACTATTAATTAGTAATTGATATCATATAAAGGATAGTTATGAAATACTTAAGAACTTTTGTAAAAGAGAATAAAAATGTCATCGTAATGACATTAGTGTTTTGTATTGTTGTTTTTTTCGAATTTTTGTTTTTAAACAAGAAATTTGAGTTCGCTGCCGATCAACAACTTCAATATCATCTGTTTTATGAAGAATGGATTCGGTTATTGAAGGATTTTATAAAATCAGGTGAATATCCTTTTTTCTCTTGGTACACATTTTTAGGAACTGATTTCTGGGCTTCCAAATCATATTATGTAACAGCGGATATCTTCTTACCTTTGATTGTTTTTGCGGTCACTTTCTTAGGTAAAAACATAAGTGGAGTAATGCTTTATATTACAATCTTATTAGTTGTTATTTCGGCAATAAGTATGCGGTCATATCTTTCGATTATGCATGTTAAAGACAAACGCACAAAAGATATGATAGCGTTCATTTATGCGGCTTCAGGAATCATAACTTTATATTATGGTAATTACATGTTTCATCGTTTCTATGCTTTATTACCGTTTTTGTTTATTGGTGTTGAAAACTATCTAAATAAAAAGAAACTAGTAATGTTTGCGATCATGGTTTTCATATTGTTACTTCAGAACTATTATTTTATGTTTCCAACTTCGATTTTCTTGATTGGATACTATATTTGTTCTTATTTAACTAAGAAAAAAGATAAATTATTAAAAATATTGATTAGTGCTGTCCCACTTATTATTTCATTTGTGGTTGGTGTCTTTCTTGCTTCTTTCGTAATTGTTCCAACTATATTATATATGACAGGTAATGCTAGAATTGGAACGGGTTTTACGGGTATTTTATGGGATTTAAGAGTTTATGTAGGTTTTTTATTTAGTTATTTTACTTCACCATTTAATATGTGGACATCAGTACCGTATATGTTTTATAGCGGTTATGATGCGCACGGCTATTGGTATTCATTGTATACATCGGTTTTTACATTAGTTGTAATAATGGGTGTTTTTAAATATAAGAAGCAGAACAATTATCATTTCTTCATATATTATCTTGTTTGTTTAGTGGCGTTGTTGATTAAACCATTAAGTGCTATTATGCATGGATTAAGTGGCGCAAGCTTTAGATGGAGCTTTCTTTTAGTTTTCTTACAATTGTTTTTGGTCGCAACAATCATAGATAATAAAGAGAATGAGAAATACTATTATCGCAAATTCTCAGGATATATTGTGATAGCTCTGGTTGGTTTGATAGTTCTAAATTACGGTGATTTTTCTGAAATAATAAAACATCAAACACAATTAATTGTTGCAGCGATAGGAGTAATGGTTGGTTATATATATTTGTATATGCTTAATAGAGGAAAAATTTGGTTAATAGCTATTATGATCTTTGTTGAAATGACAATTGTAAATTTCGCATCGATATACTTAAAAGCATCAGACTATTACTATTATGTTGAACCAATAAATAAAGAGTATGTTAACTACTATCTGCATACTCCAGACAATCAACTACAACGTATTTATATATCACCAGAACTTTTACTACCAACATCGGTTTTAAACTTAAATCAAGCTATCCATTATAATTATATGAGTACAACATCTTATGATTCAACTTATGCGCCAGCATTAACTGAATTTTTATCATGGCAGTTTAGTGAAATGTATAATGTTTTTGATTTATCTAATCCGCGGATCTTACAATTACTTGGAGTTAGATATATTGGTGTTTATGATGAAGAAGATTTGCCTACTCATCAAGAAGGCTATGTGTATAGTTTTGACTTAAATGCATTTAAAATGTATGAAATGAATGATTATAACAGTATAGCTCATACTTTCACTAACTTCATATCAAAATCTACCTTTATAGGCATTGATGATAAAAACCAGTTTCCTTATAACGATGTTCTAATTATAAATGATGAAGATATGGAAGCTGTTAAGGACCTTGGTCATAATATTAAAAATCAGTTTATTGTTTATGAACATTCAAATAATTGGTTTTATGGTCAAATAAGTGTTGATTACGATTCGGTGCTTTTTGTGGCTACACCGTATTCATCGGGTTGGCGTGTTTATGATGATGATAATAAGCAATATCAAACCATTAGTGTTGATGGTGGTTTTTTAGGCGTTATTATAGATAAGGGAACCACGAATCTGAATTTCCGATATATCACACCTGGATTTAAGCTTGGAACACTTATGTCAGGTGCTGGGTTAATCATGTTTTTAGTACTGATTTATAATGATAGAAAATTGATTAATAAAAACTCAATGTAATTATTAACTAGACAGTATTTTATGTTAATATTTAGTTGAAATAAAAAGAATCTTGATTTTGAGCATCAGAAAGGGATATAACGTAGTTATTTAATCCTATTGTTATATGGTAAGTATATGTTGTCTGTGATTGTTCCGGTAATGAATGAAGAAAAAAACATCAAAATAATGGTGGAGCGTTTAGCTGAAGTTTTAAACAGCAAAAAAATAACTTATGAAGTAGTTTTTGTTGATGATGGCTCAAAGGATAAAAGTGTCGAAGCTATCAAAGAATGTTCTATTAAGGATGACCATATCAAAGGGATAACATTTACTCGTAACTTTGGTAAAGAAGCAGCTATAATGGCTGGTTTACAAGCATCAAAAGGTGATTGCTGTGTGGTTATTGATGGAGATTTACAACATCCCATAACAACGGTTGTTGAAATGTATAATCTATGGCAAGAAGGGTATGAAATAATTGAAGGAGTTAAAAATGAAAGAGGAAAGGAAAATTTCCTATATAAAATTTTCGCAAACTCGTTTTATAAATTAATAAGTAAGTATATTGATATAGACATGAAGTCTTCATCGGATTTCAAATTAATTGATAGAAAAGTAGTTGATGTTTTATTGTCTTTACCTGAAAAAAACAGATTTTTCCGTGCATTAACCTTTTGGTTTGGGTATCGCTCCATAAATGTATATTATCAAGTTGAACCACGTCTTTATGGAGAAACAAAGTGGAATGTATCTTCACTTTTTAAATACGCTATAAATAATCTTACTGGATTTACGTCTGCGCCGCTACACCTAGTTACATTTATGGGTTTGATATTTTTAATTTTATCAGTTTTATTAAGTGTACAAACTCTTTATAACTTAGCTGTGGGAAATGCTGTTGAAGGCTTTACAACGGTAATAATTCTTATACTTATCACTGGTAGCTGTATCATGTTAAGTCTAGGTATAATCGGTATTTATATTTCTAAAATATACAATGAGATAAAGAACCGTCCGTTATATATCATTAATGAGTATATCAACATCAATGAGCAGCTATGACTAGATTATAATCTAAAATGCAAATAAGCTATTTTTACTTTATAAATTTAGTAAATGAAGGCGTTTGATATTATGATTCATTGTAAAGGCTTATAAAGATAGAATTCAAACAAATACCAATCTAAACTCGGAGGTAGAAACAATGGATAAGATAGCGATTTTAATACCTTGTTATAATGAAAGTCAAACTATTAAAAAAGTAGTTTTAGATTGGAAACAGGCACTACCAGAAGCGGTAATATATGTTTATGATAACAATTCAAATGATAATACGGATGAGATTGCTCGAAGTGTTGGTGCAATAGTTAAATATGAGTATCAACAAGGAAAAGGTAATGTCATACGGCGTATGTTTCGTGAAATAAAGGCTCAGGTATATATAATGGTTGATGGCGATGATACTTATCCTGCTGAGTGTGCTGCGAGTATGGTAGATCTTGTCATTAATAGACAATCTGATATGGTTATAGGTGATCGCTTATCTTCAACATACTTTACACAGAATAAACGCTTGTTTCATAATTTTGGCAACTCTCTTGTACGCTGGGCGATTAACATCTTATTCAAATCAAATATAAAAGATATAATGACTGGTTGTCGTGCATTTAGCTATGAATTTGTTAAAACCTTCCCTGTTTTGTCGGCAGGATTTGAAATTGAAACTGAAATGACTATTCATGCATTGGATAAAAATATGAAAATTGATAATATAGTTATTGATTACCGTGATCGACCAGTTGGAAGCGAATCAAAACTTAATACAATTGTTGATGGTTATAAAGTGATCAATACAATAATTAACTTGCATAGAAACTATAAACCTTATTCATTTTTTGGATTGATTGCGATAGGTCTTTTTTTATTATCAGCGGTTTTCTTTATACCAATATTTATAGAGTTTATTAAAACTGGTATGGTACCTAATTTTCCAACACTAATAGTTTGTGGTTTTACAGTCATGGCGTCTCTTCTTTCATATTTCACTGGATTGCAGTTACAGAATTCAGTACAAAATAGCAAACAAAGTTTTGAGCTTCAAAGAATAAGAGTTTATTCAGAATACAGCGAGTTAATCAAACATGAGAAAGATAAAAGAGATGCGGGATAGATTTCAAGGTTGGCTTTTGAAAGTCACAAGTATTCGCTTAATTTATATTGTTGCTATCTTGCTGATAGGGATATTATTTGTCATGTCACTTTCATCAAGGAAATTTTACCCTTATCTAATTATCATAGTAATAGTTCTTTTTTTGTTTATATTTAGACCTAGTTCAAGTTTATATAAGATAAAACTCGAAGAGAAAAGCGCAATAAAAGATATTTTTACTGTGGGTATAATCATATCAACAATTATTGTTTGTATAATACCAATGAGTAAGCTTCCGCTTTGGAATGGAGAGAGTCCTGATCATCGCAATCAATATGAACTGATGGCAGAGAATATTCTGCAAGGTCGTTTATCTTTTGATTATGGTGATGAAGAACAATTAATGCAACTAAACAACCCGTATGACCCTAATGAAAGATCAGAAACAGGTGTAACTTTCCATTGGGATCACGCTTTTTATAATGGCAAATATTATATGTATTTTGGTGTAGTGCCAGTGTTTTTACTATTTTTACCATATAGAATAATAACAGGCACAGCACTAACTACATATCATGCAACTCAGATATTTGTAATGGCGATCATTGTTGGAATTTTTGCGTTGTTTAAACTATTAGCTAAGTTGTTTTTTAAAAATCTACCTTACACAATATTTGTATTTCTTGCTGTTGCTTTCTCGGTTATGAGTGTGTGGTACAGCATTGCTGAGCCTGCGTTATATTGTACTGCAATTACCGCAGCTATTGCTTTACAAGTATGGAGTCTTTATTTTTTCATAAGAGCTGTTTGGCTTGAGCAATTACATAATAGGCAACTAATTTTAGCGGGAATTGGAGCTTTTTTAGGAGCGCTTGTTTTTGGTTGTCGTCCAACTATTGCTTTAGCTAATATACTGGTTGTACCAATGTTATTTGTTTATCTACGACAGAAAAAAATAACTTTTAAGCTACTTAAACAGTTGATTTTGACCGCATCACCATATCTTATAATTGCGATTGCTTTGATGATCTATAATTATGTTCGTTTTAAAAATCCTTTTGAATTTGGTCAAGCTTATCAGTTGACGGTTGCTGATCAATCACAATATGGATTCACAATTAGTTTTTCTTCAGTTTTGAATGTGATTAATAACACTTGGGATAATTTATTTGGTAGAAGCAATATCGTTCCGTTTTTCCCTTTTCTATATTTTAGTGGTGTTTTCATTAATTTTCCGATTTTGTTTTTATCGTTTAGTGCTTTAGATACGAAAGTTCGTGAGGCTATAAAACAAGCAAAATTGAGTGGTTTAATGATAGGTTTTGTGATTACGATACTTGTTGTTACCGTGATGGAAATTGTCATGACTCCATATCTTCTTGAACGTTATCGTATGGATCTTTACTTTTTGGTTGGTATCATGTGTTTTATTAGTATTGGATTTCTATTTAGTATTAGTACACCTAAACAGCGAAATCTTTTGAGCTTAATGGTTACTATCTTAGCCACTATAACAATAATATCAAGTTGTTTGCTATATTTACGGCAAGTTTGGGTTTATTACCCCGACCAAATCAATGAACTAGGTCAGATACTATTATCATGGCGATATTAGTATTATTAGTCAGCACAGATAAGTACTTTTGCTTAAACAAGGTTGAATATCGTGATTATTTATTTCATACAATCATAGCGTTTTAATATAGTAATACCATCATTACTTTGATAAAATGATATAGGTGATACTATGAACACTAAATACAACACTCTTCGTAACTTATTACTTGTATTGATCGTAATTATATCGTTAGTTGGAATATCAGTTTATCTTGTTTTTTTTAAGGAACCAATTGTTGTATCAACACAAGAGAAAAGAAATATGACTAATTTCTCAGAAATAAAGGATACATCTTTTCTTGATGGGACGTTTCAATCAGTGCTTGATAGTGCTTTTGCCGATCAGTTTATTTATCGATACGATATTGTTAAGATCAAAAACATACTTGATGTAAAAGCTTCAGAGTTGTTTGTACCAAGATCGGATGATGAATATAAACTTACAAAAGTTGGAGATACTCCAATAACAAGAGTAGGTAATTCGTACTACATGATTAATAGTTTATTTTATGATTATGATAATAACCTTGAAGAAAGATTTTTAAGAAGAGCGGATCAAATCAATAAACTAGCGCAAGATTACCCCAACATTGGGATTTATGTTTATAAACCAACACAAGGACATGAAACCAGTATATTTGATCAAGCAAATGGAGTTAAAACATTTGGTGAGTATTATAGTAGTCTTTTAAAGGATAATTTAGAAGTTCCTTATGCAGAACTAAAAATTAGAAACATAGATGATTATAAGAATTACTATCTTCAATCAGATCATCATTGGTCATATCAAGGTAGTTATCAAGGTTATGTTGACATCGTGAGATTGATGTTTGGTGAACAAGAAAAGGTACTTGTACCCACTGAGTTAAAGACATTTGATGACAAACTTATTTTTTCTGGTACGTTTTCTTCAAGGACTGGTTATGTTTATCCTGGTGAACTTTTCTATCTATATACGTTTGATCTTCCTGAATACTCAGTATATATTCATGGTGAGAAACAGAAAATACGTGATATGAACACTTTTGAAAAAGATATCGAGAATTTGGATTCTTTCTATATGTATGGTACAGCAAACTATACTTATGGAGCTGATGTTGTTTATAAGTCAGAATATGATGACAAGGAAACTTTATTATTAATAGGTGATTCATACGCTGCTGCAGTTGAACCATTACTTATGGAACATTTCTCTACCATTTATTCAATACAACCAAAAGGTTACTTTTTAGATAATTGGCTTAGATTTAATTATGATGATTTTTTAGCGGAACACAAGGTTGATAAAATATTGTTTATGTATACAGTTGAGTATTATTTTTACACAGATGAATATGGTGACCATGCGGAGTTATTTGATGTTCATCGGAATAAGTAAAGGAGATTAGTTATGTTGTTTAGTAGTTTAGTATTTCTTTTCGTATTTTTACCGCTGGTTATCTTAACTTATTACTTAGTTCCTATAAGAAGCTATCGTAATTTTGTTCTCTTAGTTTTTTCATTAGTGTTTTATGCTTGGGGAGAACCGGTTTATGTTGTGTTGATGGTTCTTGAGATACTGATTAATTTTGTTTTAGCTCAGCTTATAGCACGAAACAATGATTTAAAGATAAAGCGGCTTTACTTAGTGATCACGATAATTATCGATTTGGGTTTATTAGGTTTTTACAAGTATTCAAACTTTTTAATAGATATCATAAATAATCTATTTGCGATGAACTTGTCGTTTATTGAGATATCGTTACCAATAGGTATAAGTTTTTATACTTTCCAAGTTTTATCTTATGTGATTGATGTTTTTCGTGGCAAGGTCAAAGTACAAAACAATATACTCAATTTAGCAACTTATATTACGATGTTCCCACAGTTGATCGCAGGTCCAATTGTAAGATATGAAACGATTGAAGACGAGCTTACAAATCGCAAAGAAAGCTTGTCAATGGTGGCTGATGGTATTAGAAGATTTATAATTGGACTTGGTAAAAAGATTATTATTGCCAATAATCTAGCTTTATTAGCAGAGAGTGTTTTTTTAAAGACTGAATTAGTTAACTACAACTTCATGATTGCTTGGTTAGGAGCGATCAGTTATGCATTACAGATATACTTTGATTTTAGTGGTTACAGCGATATGGCAATTGGCTTGGGTAAAATCTTTGGTTTTAATTTCCTTGAAAACTTTAATTATCCTTACATTGCTAAGTCGATCACAGATTTTTGGCGTCGCTGGCATATATCATTATCATCATGGTTTAGAGATTATGTTTATATACCGCTTGGTGGTAATCGGGTGAGTAAAGCGCGTTGGTATTTGAACATTATGATTGTTTGGATGCTAACGGGTCTATGGCATGGAGCAAGTTATAATTTTGTAGCTTGGGGATTATATTATGGTTTCTTCTTGATCATTGAAAAAGTATTTCTGTTGCGTTATTTAGAGAAAGTTAAAATACTCAATCATGTATTTACATTAGTGGTTGTGATATTTGGTTTTGTTATTTTTAATAGTAGTGATCTTACTCAAATTCAATCATTCTTTACCAATATGTTTGCACAGTTACCATATTTTGATAAAGCGTTTCTTGAGTCAAACAACTTGTTTTATCTTTTACCTTATCTTTTCATGGGTATTATAGCAGCCACGCCTTTATTTAATAGGATCTTTAAGTTGCTTGATAAATCGTATTTTGGTATTGTATTTGACGCTTATTTGATCCTTGTTTTAGTGATTTGTATTGTATTCTTGGTTAATAGCAGCTATAATCCATTTATTTATTTCCGTTTTTAAGCTAAAATAGTAATCGTGAAAAGATTACTAACTTCACTAAATGGACACTATATGGCAGTTGTGTTAGAATATTATGCACTAGATAGGATATCAACATGAAGAAAAAAAAGAATACGATTAAAATATTGTTCGCTTCGATCGCTGCTGTTTTGATTATGGCTATCGTTGTTTCCGGTATTTTCATAAAAAGATACATTGACACATATGGCACTATTGGAACTGTTAAAACAAAACATTCAACAGACTTATATGAAGTGCCATTTAACGCCAATGACTTTCAAATCAGTATATATGAGGACTTAGCGAAATTATGTAATAGTATTGATGATATGACAGTTGATGGTGAGTTAAGTTCATTAGCTGCTCTTGTTGTTAAATCTTTTGTGGCTGATTATTTCACTTGGAATAATAAACGTGGAAGTTATGATGTTGGTGGATTAGATTATGTGTATGGACCACATTACTTGAGAATACAAGCCCAATCAAGAGAATATTACTATGCAGACCTAGACTTGTTGATCAAGCAATATGGTAAAGAAAATCTACCTGAAGTAGTTGAAATCACCATTGTTACAAATAGACATATTGAAGAAAAATATGAGCATGAGTATAGCGAATATGATTATGATCTTGATGAAACTATAAACAAGATCGCATATTATGATTATTATTTGATTAATGCAACATGGAATTATGCAGAAAGTGAAAACTACGACACATCAAAGCTACCAAGTCATGGTAATTTTATGGTCGTTAATCGTGAAGGAAGACTAGAAGTAGCTTTCTATCATGAAGATTATTAATAGGTGATGCAAATGAAAACAAAACAGATAAATAAATTAGTTGACATATTTTCTTTAGTACTTCCTGTGATATTTACATTGTTAGGTTTATATTTTGTAGTGCTTTTAACCAGATACACTGAAGTCAGTTCAACATTAATTACTATGATAGCCATTATCTTAATATCAGTTATCTTATTGATAAACTTAACAACTATTTATGGTTTCTTTACAAAGAAAAATGTATTTAAGATAATAGCGATCTCACTAGCGATGGTATTGTCTTTTGCGGTTGCTTATGGGGTTTATTATATTAAAAGTGTTAACGATAGTATTGATGAGATAATTGTTGATGGTACAGAAAAAGAAATAGCTACTGTGGCATTTGTTACTTATGACAACTTGATCATTAAGAAGATTGATGATCTAAAGCAAAGTAATAAATTTGGATATATTGATAATGAAGCATTTCAGGTTGGAAATGTATTAGCTTTAGAAGAAATTGAGAATCAAAATATTAAAATCGAACTTGTTCCTTTTGATACATATAATGATCTTTTACTTGGTTTATTTAATCAAGAAGTTGATGTAGCAGCACTTCCGGATAATTATTATGAGATGTTTGTGGTGAATGATGGCTATCAAGACTATCTTGATAAGACAAGAATTATCCATACATATTCAAAAGAAGTAGATACTAATGGATTGGCAGCTGTTGATAAAGATCTTACTAAAGAACCGTTCACAATGTTACTTATTGGTGTTGATGAAGAGCGTTCTGATTCATTGATCTTAGCCTCATTTAACCCACAAAGAATGACTGTTACAATGACTAATATTGCAAGAGATAGTTTTGTTCCTATTGCTTGTTATAAAAACAATCAATCTGATAAGATCAATCATGCACGAGTTGTAAGTAGAAGTTGTACTATTAAAACAGTTGAGCAACTACTTGATGTTGAAATAGATTTCTTTGTTGAGGTTAACTTCAAAGGAGTAGTTGAAATTGTTGATGCTATTGGTGGCTTATGGTTAACATCACCAGTTCGCTTTATTGGTCAAACAGCTTCTTATGATCGAGGAACTTATACTGTATGGGTTGATAAAGGCTATCAACTAATGAATGGTGAACAAGTGCTTGCTTTTGCTCGCGAACGTCATCATATGCCACAAGGTGATTTTACAAGACAAGAAAACCAAAAAACGATAATCATTAATTTGTTTTCAACGCTTTTAGAAATGAAAGATTTGAATAAAGCATTATCGGTTGTTAAAGCAGCTGGGTCTAACGTTAGCACCAATATGTCTTTGAGCCAAATGACACAATTGCTTAATTTTGGGTTTGATTCACTGAACAATACTTATGTTGGAAGAGTAAATAGTACAAGTATCTTCCAGATCATATCGACAAGAATTGTCGGTTATGAATCTTGGACTTACAACGAAGGGTTACAGTTACCACTATGGATTTACAAACTTTATAATGGCTCAATCAAAGACAATGTTGCATATATTAATCGTAATTTACAGATAGATCAAAAATTAAGTGAGTTTTACAACGCTAATTTTGATATATTATATCCTTATTACTGGCCAGTAAGTTTTACGCCTGATGAGTATAATGAACCTAAAGTTCATGAGAAACTACCAGACTTTATGATGGCGATGGTTAAGAATGCTTGGACTTTGGAAGATGTACAAGAATGGCATAAAACAAGACAATGGATAACCTTAAAGCTAACACCGGTTGTATATGGTGATAAGTTGTATGATGAAGCGTATGCTCATCATAGGGTTGTTTATCAAAGCGTTAATTATGGTGTTAAGACAAGCAATATTAATCAACTTGAAATTTCGTACATTCAAAAAGATTTAGATTGTTCGATTTCTGATAATCAAAAATACATTGAATGTTCTGATTCTTATGTTGTGCCGAAGTTTATTGGTTTTTCACAAGCTAATATCGACAAATGGAAGTCTGATCATCCAGAAATAACTGTTGATGTAGTATATGTCGATAATACATCAACCATCGAAGGAGTCACTTATGATGCTAATATGGCAAATAAGATTGGTGCGCAAAGCGTCAGTCAATATGCAAAATGGGGATCAGTTAACAATAAGATAACTGTTTACTTCTTTAACTATCCTAAAGCTAACTTAAGAGTCTCAGAATTGCTAACATTAAGTGGTGAAACCACAGTTAAAGATTGGTTTGTGAGTAGTGGATGGATAACTGAACCTGAAATATCACGCGTTTATGATACAGCAAATGCTAATAAAGTAATTATTGTCAGAGTGAAAAAAGATGATGGCAGTTTTGATACATTAACATCTGATACTAGTAATTATCGTATTAATCGTAGAATATTTGTGACATTATCGCATGGTATCGAAGTGCCAACACCTTTACCGAATTTTGTTGGATTGTATTTGAGTGATTTTCAAGCATACATGAATGATATAAACCTAGACATGTCAATGGTCAATTATATTCGAATAGATCGACCAGAGGGCAGTGATAGTTCGTTGATTGATAAGATCACTGTACAGTCTGTAAGCGCTGGTGAAAGAGATTATAGAATCATCAGGGCAATTACGATTACCTTATATCAATAAGCATCCGAAAGGATGCTTTTTTTGTCATTGGATTGATGTCTTCTGTGATATACTAGTTAAGATAGTGTAAGTAATTCATATAAAGCACATGGAGAAAAAAATGCCGGAAATTAGTATTATTTTACCCATCTATAACGTTGAGAATTATCTAGAAAGATGTTTAAACTCGATCAAAGATCAAACCTTCAAAGATTTTGAAGTTCTTTGTATTAATGATGGCAGCCCAGATAATTCACAAGCAATAGTTGAGAGCTTTGTCGCAATGGATAGTCGTTTTAAATCATTTATCAAACCAAATGGTGGCTTATCAGATGCACGTAACTATGGTTTGGCTAGATGTACATCTAAGTATGTTATGTTTATTGATAGTGATGATTTTGTAGAACTAGATGTTTTAAGTGAGGTTTATCATAAGGCTGAATCATTAGCGCTAGATATTGTGATCTTTGATTTTTATCAGTTATATGTTGTTGATAATACACGCAAGATCATAGCCAATGATTTTGATCAAGAGCTTGTATATAACCTAGAAGAAAAGCCAGAACTACTTTGTTATGTTAATAACGCTGCTTGGAACAAGTTTTATCGTCGAACACTTTTTTCTGATAATAAGATACAATATCCGGTTGGATATCATCAAGAAGATCTAGGTACAACACCAAAACTCTTATACTTAGCTAAGCGTATCGGCTTTGTCAATAAACCATTATATAATTACTTAGTTGATCGACCCAACAACATAACCCAACAGTATGATAAAAAGATTTATCATATAATAGATATGAACATCGAATATCTTGAGTTTTATAAGCAAAATGATATTTTTGTTAAGTATTATGAACCGCTTAAATATCTATGTGTAGTTAACATGCTTAATTCAATGAAAAAGATAGATAAGTTTACTGACTATCAATTTGTGAAGAAATTTATTAATGATAGTTATAAATTCATTAAGTATTACTTTCCTGATTTCCCAGCGGCTATATACGAACTTAAAAAAGAAAAGCAAGACTTCATATATCTGAATCGCTTCTTGTTAACTTTATATATTGAGTTTAGGCGATTAAGAGGGAAGTTGAAATAAAGCTCATATTAAAAGTAATTTAAAGGAGAAAATATTGTGAGTAAAGTAACGATTGTTGTTCCAACCTATAATGTAGAGGCTTATATTGAAAAGTGTCTTGATAGTTTAGTAGATCAAACATGTAATGATTATGAAATCTTAGTTATTAATGATGGTTCAAAAGCTAATGAACAACCAATAATCGATCGGTTTGTGGCTAAATATCCGATCGTTAAATCAATAGTCAAAGAAAATGGTGGTTATGGTTCAGTATTAAATAAAGCATTGGAAGTGATCAGTTCACCATACATGATGATCTGTGATCCTGATGATTATCTTTATCCGCATACAGTTGAAACACTACTTAAACTAATGGAAAGAAATGATGTGGATATGGTGATTGGTGCCAAAACATTAGTTTACTCAGATAATGATGAACAGGTTTATGACGTTTCTTACAACACTAAAAAATTCAATATTGATGATGAGCGCGTTTATAATCAAACGCATGAAGGATTTAGTAATTTTTTCTTTATCGATCCTAGTCCGCATGCCAAACTATATAAGACAGAAACTATTGCTAATATTAAATTCCCAACAAAGGTATCGTTTACAGATAACGTTTTGTATTTTCTAGCACTGGCCAAATGTAAAAAAGTACTATTTACCAGACAACCACTGGCGTATTATTTGATCGATCGGGTTGGAAATACAGTCACTGATGTAAAGTTAGGTGTGATCAAAGCTCATACTATTGTCTTTACAGCCATTTTAGATCAAGTAGCAACATATAATAATGTACCAGAAGTATTTTATTATCGAATTTTTGAAGGGTACAAATTCATCATAAATGATAAACTTGCCAAGGTAAAAGCTGATAAAGCTGAACTTAAGACGGCACTTGATGAACTATATACTGTTATTGAAAAGTTAATGCCAAACAAAAAGCTTCTATTGAAGTATTATCGCAAATATAATGATTATCTATTGTTTGATAAAATAAAAGATCATTTGTTATTTACAAAGACTTTTTCAAAACTTGTTTATGCTTATATAATTAAAAAGAAGATATAAACTTGTAATTAACTATGAAGTTGGAGGTTAAAGTGTGAAAAAGATTAGTATTATTGTTCCGGTATATAATGTCAAACAACATCTTGAGCAATGTTTGACCTCGCTGGTTGAACAAACTTTTCGCGATATCCGTATCATTATTGTTAATGATGGTTCAACTGATGGTTCAAAAGAAATAATCAATCGTTTCGCCATTAATTATCCGGATCTGATATTAGCTGTTGAAAAAGAAAATGGTGGTTTATCATCAGCCCGTAATTATGGCTTAAATTATGTTGAAACTGAATATGTTGGTTTTATTGATAGTGATGATTATGCTGAAAAAAACATGTATCAATTGATGTATGAACAAGCTGTTTCACAAGACGCTGATCTAGTGGTGAGCGACTTAAGATACTTCTTTGAAGATGATTCTTTTAAGCCCTTTGTATCCAAAGGATTGAACATAGTGTGGAATGAAGATCATAAAAAAGCAGCTTTGCTATCACCGATGTTTGCTTGGAATAAATTATATCGTTTTAAGTTGTTCACCGAATTAAAATTAAGATATCCATTAGGTTTATGGTATGAAGATGTCCCAGTAAGTATTAAGGCAATCATTAACGCTAATAAGATAGCTTGGGTACAAGAGGTGGGGGTTAACTATCGACAACGTGCTAATTCAATCATGCAAACAAAATATAATTCAAAAATGCATGATATATTTAAGATACTGCAGATTATGCTTGATGATCTAAAACAGAATGATAATCTTGAGCGTTACTATGATGAGATAGAGTATTTATTTATTGAATATCTAATGTACTTTGGGGCATTTAGGTTTTTAAGAAGTGGTAAACATAAAGAGATGCTTTCTAAGGCATTTAAAATGATAAATGATGAGTTTCCCAAATGGCGTAAGAATCGCTATCTTGAAAAGATAGACCTTAAAAATCGTTTCTTCATCAAGACATTATCGCCACTAACGGCACCTTTTTACTGCTTTTACTTGGAGAAAAGACAATGATAAGCATTAGTGTGATCGTACCTGTTTACAATGTAGCTGAATACTTAAATCGTTGTTTAGATTCCTTAGTAAATCAAACATTTAGTGACTTCGAGGTAATATTGGTGAACGATGGATCAACAGATAATTCACTTGCAATATGTGAAAGTTATGTTGAAGCGTACCAACATATATTTAAGGTATACTCAAAAGTCAATGGTGGGCTTTCTGATGCTCGCAATTTTGGTATAAAAAAAGCGATCGGAACATACGTTGCTTTTATTGATAGTGATGATTGGATTGATTTAGATATGTTAAAAAGCATGTACGCTAAAGCAATTGATACCAATGCTGATATCGTCGCATGTGATCTTGAGTATCATCACCAAGATGGTAAGATAGCTTTTTCATCTGGTGGTGATTTTGATACAGTTGTGATAAAAAATACTCCTGAGATCATAAAGATCAATAATAGTGCGTGTAATAAACTATACAAAAAAACGCTATTCACTGATATCGAATTTCCAATAGGCTTGTGGTATGAAGATTTAGCGACCATACCGAGAGTAATTTTAAAAGCTAAGATAATTACTAAGGTAAATCATCCTTTCTACAAGTATTTTCAAAGAAGTGGATCAATAATGCATAGTGGTTCTGAAAAAATATTTGATATTTATAAGTGTATTGATATAACATATGCTTATATCAATGAAAAATGTGAACCGCAGATGCAGAAACAACTTAAGCCATATATTGATGAGCTTTATTTGATTCATGGATTACAGCTTACAACTTTAAGAATTAGAGAGTTCAAAGAAGACAGAGTAAGTTATCTTGAAAGAAATGTCAAGGAAATAAGTTTGAGGGTTTTTAATTGGTATAAAGAAATATTAAGGTATGATCATAATTTTAAGAATCGTATTGTTTACATGTTACTTTATTATCGTCGATTTAAGATGTTGTTATGGTTTTATGACCTAGTTAAGTAGAGGTGTTGGCGTTGCTTAAGAAAATAAGAAAGAATTATGATGTATTAGGTAGTAAACTCTATGATATGTTTAAAAATAAAAAGATCAATAGCTTTGCATTGATTGTTTTTGGTATATTTATCTTTGCTTTGTTTTACTACATCACTAAAGCTACACCTTTGGCTGGTGATGATTGGGGTTATGCGATTAATGGTACTAAAGGTAATCCTTTTATGACGGCGATATCATTTTATCAAACATGGTCAGGTAGATTTTTTAGTGAGTTGTGGGGCTTTTTAGTGGCTCCTAACAAAGGATTATGGAATGTCTTGAATCCACTATTCTTTTTACTTATCCTCCTTTGTATTACCTTCTTATCATCTTCACAGCGAACATATATTATTAGTGGCTTGTTGATACTTGTTTTAATGTTAAGAGTCAGTAATAATCTAAGGATGGAAACATATACATGGATCATGGGTACTACTTATGTAATCCCACTGATGCTTTCATTGATCTACTTTTTGATCATTGAAAAGAAAACGATCTTTAAAAAAGAGAATAAATTAGGATGGCATACATATCTTAGCTCAGCTATTGTTTTTTATATCGGATTAACGATGGAAAATATCGCCGCTGCTATTATTGGTGCTCAAATCATCATGCTTATTTATTACTTTTATTATTATCACACTTTTAATAAGAGTTTACTTGTTAACATGTTTTTTAGTAGTATCAGCTTATTGATCATGCGTTTATCACCTGGTTCACAAGCTCGACTATTACGTGATCACGCCATATGGAATCAACAAGGTATATTTACCAAGATTATTGATAATATGCCAGCATTCATCAGGTATACATTTATTGATAATCGTTATGTTATTTTTGTTCTTACTTTTGTCTTGATCGCTTTATTATATAAAAGAGTGTTAAAGAACTGGAATGTTAAAACCATTGGTGGTTCAATCATGATGTTTGGTTATTTATTGACTGTTATTGCCGTTATTGGTGCTAATAAATTAGCAACAACATTTAATCTTACATTTATGAATGTTTTCTTAGAGCTTAATAATCCGTTGGTTTGGTTATTCTGGCTGATCTATGTTCTCGTTGTTTTATTCTTAGTTTACAAGTTGATTGACAATATCAAAGCTAGACAAAAGATATTTTTCTATATCATTATTGGCGGGGCTGCGAATGTTGTAATGTTATTGTCGCCAATCTTTGGTTCAAGATCTTCACTTTATTTTGTGTATTTTATAATTATTACCATTGTATTACTCTTTAATGAAATAAAGTTTAGTGATGGTAATGTCATATTGGTTTTATCATTAACTTTATTTATATTGATATGTCAAAGTGCTAATGATTATCGTTTAAGATATGACAAGGTAAGACAGATTCAGAAGGAAAGACTAGCTATCATTCAATATTACAAAGATAATCCAGATATTGATGAAATCCATATCCCTCGTATGCCTGTTGACTCAATCCATAGTGCTGATATCGAAGTTGGTGATGAATATCATTTCGATACCTTTAAGATGTATTATGGACTCAACCCTGATGCGGTTGTGATATTTGAGTGGAAGGATTCATACAACTAACTTTTTAAAGTCAACAATAAATAGTAAAGGTTAAATTATGCGCACCAAGAACTCATTTTATAATTTTCTGGTCAGTATTATCTCGGGATTTATTATACCAATCTTAGGCTTTGCTAAGGTTAGACTTTTTATTGATCTCTATGGTTCTGATATCAATGGTCTTTATCTTGTATTTATTAATATAATCAATTATATCAATATTAGCGAACATGCTTTTTCTTTAGCTTTTAGACAGTTGTTATATAAACCTTTGGCCGATAATGATCGCTCATTGCTCAATAAGATATTTTCAGGTGTAAGAAGTATTTACCAGAAAATTGGGGTTTTGATGATTGTTGTTGGATTTGTTGTTGCATTGATCATGCCAATATTTATTGAGTCATCATTACCATCTGGGGTAATAATTGGTTTGTTTTTGGTATTATCTTTACCTTTTGGATTATCATACTTCATTTTACCACCAAGTTTATTGATCATCGCTGATCAAAAAGAATATCGTATAAGTATCTGGATTCAATTGGTAGCTATTATAAGAATGATATTAATGATCATAGTGATCATGTTAAAATTACCTTATGTGATCATTTTTGTGATTGAAGGGCTAAATGTGATCATTGGTAACTTTGTGGCATATAAGATTGCGATTAAAAATTATCCATGGCTTAAGGTTGATAAAAGCATTAAATCAAATGCTGACTTTATGAAAAATGCCAAACACACTCTTATTCAAAGACTTGCCTTTCTAGCAATTAATAATACCGATAGTATTATCATTTCGCGTTTTATAAACTTAACGGCTGTGAGTGTTTATGGTGCTTATAACTATTTAATTGAAGCAACATTGAGGATAGTGCATAGTGCCATCACTTCACCCATCAATAGTTTTGGTAATCTATTCAATAGTGATAATGAAAAATCATACCAAGTCTTTAAAGAATATTATGAGTTTACTTTGTTTTTTGCGTCAGTATTGAGCATTTGTATTTTTGTTGTTTTGGATCAGTTTGTTTATATTTGGATGCATCAACAATCATATATATTACCACTTAGTATCTCTGTGATATTTGCCTTAAATGTGTTTTATCTAACTCAACGTGAAGCTATCATCATTATAAGAGATGCTAATCGATTATTTATTGATGCTAAGAAAAATGCCTACCTAATGACACTATTTAAGGTCTTAGGATCGCTTTTACTGGTAAAAGTATTGGGAATCACTGGCATCTTATTGGCTACTTTAATGACTTATTATTTTGTTGATCTGACTTATAATCCAAAACTAGTATTTGAAAAGGTGTTTAAAGTTAATCCGATAGAATACTATCGTGTGTTCTTTGTAAGATTAGTCTTAGCTGTTTTTCTATCATATGCTTTCTACATTTTATATCGCTCACAAGCAGTATTTGTTACATCTTCGCTTTTACATTTTGTGATTTCTTTGGTAATATTGGGGGGAAGTGTTGTATTAATACTATTTATTGTCTATTATGCAATGTTTTCTTCATTTCGTGATTTAGTGAAAAGAGGACTCAACCTGTTACGATTAAGATAAGGAGTGTATTTATGTTAAAAAAAATATTTGATAAGGTCAGTAAACAATATGTTGTCGATTTTAGGCTTAAACTAATTGTCGGAATACTGATCTTTTTATATGGTTTATTGTTGAATGTATATTTTGGCTTACCAGAATATGGCATTTATCATCAACTAATGATCGTACTTAGTTTGCTTGGTATATGGATGATATTTCTTTTTATCACTATGTTAATATATGGTCTTTACGTATTAGGGCAGATTGTTTTTTTTCGTGGTTTTCAGACTTATTTTTATATTGAATATGCGTTTTCAATGCGTAATGAAGTAACTGGGGTCATGAGTAGTGTTTTTGAGCTGATAAAGTTAAATGACTATTTAGTATTAGCGCTATACTTTGTAATTTGGGCGATTATCACCTTTCTATTTTATAAGATTAGATCAGCTCACCGTTTCAGTCTTTATATCAACATATTAGTTGGTACAACATTGTTTGCGTTAACTATATTCTTTAACATTTCGTTTCAGTAACAACTAAGCGCAACTGATGTTGATTCGTTTACTTATAATGAATCAGATCGTTATCAATATGATGTGATTCCATCACCAGAAGCTTATGTGATCAAATTTGGCGTTAATGCGTTTTTAATGAATGATTTGTATAATGTAGTACTAAAACCGGTTTTACAGGATCATAACGAAAAACAGGCCGCGATTGAATCGTATCTATTAAGTAAAGAATATGATCAAACAACAATTAACACATATACTGGTGTTTTAGCTGATAAAAATTTGATCATTATTCAAGGTGAATCATTAACAAATATGGGCATTGATCCTATTTTAACTCCTACTTTATATAAGATATATAAAGAAGGTGTATCTTTTGAGAACTTTGATGCACCACTTTTACCTGGTTCAACAAGTGATACAGAGATCATGATACAAAACAGTCTTTATCCTGTTACTGGGGGATTTGCGACGATGCATGCTTATGCTTATAATAACTACCCAGTCACTTTAGCCAAACTATTTAAAACTAATGATTATCAAACTGATATCTATCATAACAATTATGGCACCTACTATAATCGAGACGTTTTTTATGGTAATGATGCTTATGATATGTTTTTTGAACCAGTTGAGATGGGACTTGAAAACATGTGTTCAGATTATGTAATGTTAAATCATGCTTCTTGGATCATTGCGGAAAAGGAAAGATTTTATAGCTATATAATCGCATATAGTGGTCATCAACCATATAATTTTATAACAGTTGAAGATCCTACTATGTCCAAAAATGCTTTTGATGAGTATATGACTTATGTAAAAGAGATTGAACTGATATATCCTGATTTAAATGAATTTGCGAAATCATATTTAGCTAAGTGTATGAGTCTTGATCGCGGGGTTGAAAAACTACTATATGCTCTTGAAGCCTATGGTAGGCTTGATAATACAACAATCGTGTTATTTGGTGATCATATGATCAAAGGCTATGGTGAAGCTGAAAATATAGAAACACTAATAACATTGAATATTGAAAAGGTTACGATACCACTTATCATTTGGGATAGAAGCTTAGAGCCAACAGTAGTTGAAAAGTATGCCAACAGTCTTGATGTCTTACCGACATTAATGAACATGTTTAATATTGAATATGATAGAACAAAAGTGTTTGGTTATGATATCTTTGATGAAAACTATATTGGATTTTACTTTACAGTTAATGGCACAGTAATATCGAAGGATTTTGTGTACAGCTATATTGATGGATTAACTGTCAAAAATGATATGACAAGTGAAGAAGCGCTATATTGGGTAAATGATTTCCGTAAAACAATGGAGATTTCATCATACATAATCGAGACTGACTACTTCGCTAAGCGTTAGTCAACTGTATTGAATAAAGTAATGAATAATCTTATAATCTAAGAGAAAGAGGACAGATATGAAAGAGAAAGTATTAGTAGAAATTTCCGCAAGACATATGCATCTAAGTAATGAGCACTTGGCGATATTGTTTGGTGAAGGATACCAATTAACACCTAAAAAGGAATTATCACAACCAGGACAATTTGCTTGTGAAGAGAAAGTGATGGTTGTTGGTAGTAGAGGTGAGATGGCGATGAGTATTCTTGGGCCAACTCGTAAAGAATCACAAGTTGAAATATCACTTACCGATGCTCGTAGTTTAGGTATTGATGCATTAGTAAGAGAGTCAGGTAATATTGAAGGAACTAATGGTTGTAAATTGGTTGGACCAAAAGGCGAAGTTATTTTAACTAAAGGTGTGATCGCTGCTAAAAGACACATTCACCTTACAGCGGAAGATGCTGTTAGATTAGATGTTAAAGACAGTGAAATTGTTAGTGTAAAGATTGAGACGGCTGATCGTACAACTACATATGGTGATGTTGTGGTAAGAGTGCGTAATGATTTTGCGGCAGCTATGCATATAGATACTGATGAAGGAAACGCTGCTGGAATCAAGGTCGTAGCTTATGGAGAGATAGTAAAATAGATTATATTATTAGAATTAATATGTATGGTAGAAAGACGGTTAAATGAAACACAGCAAAACAAACCAAAACAAAGCAATTAGCATTTCATTAGTGTATAGTTTATTTATATTGTTTGTAGTGGTTCTTTTAACAGCATGTAGTTCTAACGTTAAAAAGGTAATGTATTTTGAAGGAAGAGATGATTCTCTTCAAACAATTGACGATATTAATAAGAGCTTCGTTCTTTCAGAAGAAAAATTTTATGAAGTAAATTCTGACATTTTTAAGAAAAGTAAAAATATTACTATATCCATGTGGATTAAACTTGAAAGTAATTTTATGTGGACGACCTTATTTTCATTAGGAAATGATGAGTCCCATTTTATGCAATTAGCTACTTCAGGCAATCCCGATAATGAGTCAACTGGGATAACTCTTTCTATCGATAATGGTCAGGGTGTTCAAAGATTCAATAGCTCTAAAAAAGAAACAATTCAAGTGGGTAAATATGAACATATCGTTGTATCTGTGAATAATCGAACACTGAAAATATTTCTGAATGGCAAATTAATATCTGAAGGTAGACTTAAATATGATATTAGAGACTTAAACAACAATATTATGTTGATTGGTAGAAGTGTTATTTTTGAAGATCCAACTGCTATTGGTGAATTTAGAAAATTTGCAATTTACAATTACGCTTTAGAACATGATGAAATTATGCACTTATATGAGGATGATTTGCCAAGCTCTATTTTCGACAGCATCTACTTCACTAATTGTGATGATGTTGTTAGCGATTTGGTTTTACCTAAGTTTAACGATATAAATTTAAGATGGGAGAGTTCTCACCCCAACTTAGTTGATAATGCAGGAAAGTTATTAAGCACTGATGTTAGCGAAAACACAGATATAAAATTGCAAGCAACAATGTCAATAAATAATCAAGCATTTATACATGACTATGTGTTCAAAATATTAGCAAACAATGATGAAACGAAAGTAAAAAGGACAATTCAATATTTAAAAAATGAAATCGGGTTTATTATCAATGATCGAGATGAATTATTAACCTATCTTGATAAATATGAGGCTACAGTTGAATGGTATGTAAATAATGAAAATGTATCGATTGTGGATAATCGTATTTTGAAGACACAAGAAGAAGATAAGTTAGAAATAGAATTAATTGCTACGATTAAAAGTGGCAACTATAGCGAAACTGAGGTTTTCAAAGTTATTTTAATGGATAAATACGTAGCATATGTAATGTCGTATTTTAATGGTGAGCACGAACAAGAAAATGCTAGACTAGCTTATAGTTATGATGGACTAAATTGGATAGCTTTAAAAAACACTGAAAATGTGTTAACCACTGAAGTTGGGTCGAAAAGAGTTCGTGATCCATTTATTGGAAGAGATAAAAATGGTGATTTTATCATTCTTGCAACTCACGGTTGGGACAACCCAGATATTTATATTTGGAAAAGCAAAGACCTAGTGATCTTTGATCAACTTAGCAATTTAAAAGTAAGTGTATATGACCCATTCCTTAATATTACTGGAAATAGGGCATGGGCACCTGAGTTCTATTACGATAAAGATCAAGATAACTATGTTGTTTATTTTTCTGATCCAAATGGAGAAAATGCTCATGAAGGTCATATATATTATGTTTTAACCAAGAATTTTGAAAATGTAAGTTATGTTTCGAGTTTGATAAACACTGAGTATCCAATCATTGATGGTACACTTACAACTTTAGATGGTGAGATTTGGTTGTTTTATAAAGATGAGCATTCAAAGAGTGTTTTTATGGCAAAGACGACAACCTTGCTTAAGAGTGGTTGGGAACTATATGATAAAGAATTCATATTCAAACTAAGAAATGTTGAAGGACCATTTATTGTTAAAAATGACAATGTTAGTTATTTATATATTGATATGTATAAGCAACAAAAATTCTATGTTGCATGTTTCACAAATTTAGGTGTAGACAATGATTTAACTTGGTTTGATCAAACTTTATATCAACTTCCTGAAAATGATGTTAGACATGGTTCAAGTATTAGTATAACGCAGAAAGAACTTGATATCATCAAGAATTACTATGGTGAATAAATGGCTTTTTTACCAATTAATAAAAATGAAATGTTGGCAAGAGGATGGAATGAAGTCGATTTTGTCTTGATCAGTGGAGATGCTTATGTCGATCATCCGTCTTTTGGGGTTGCTATCATATCAAGAGTGCTTGAAGCACATAATTTTAAGGTCGGTATCATCGCCCAACCTAATTGGAAAAATGATGATGATTTTATGGTTTTTGATCAACCGCGCTTGGGTTTTCTAGTTACATCCGGAAACATTGACTCAATGGTAAATCATTACACTGTAAACAAAAAAAGACGTAAAGAAGATAAATACAGTGATGGAGCTAAG
>CAZKJS010000008.1:33916-44433 GCA_964553255.1 uncultured Erysipelotrichaceae bacterium
GAGCGGTCATTGTATATACCCAGATCATTAAAAGATTATTTCCTGATATACCAGTGATCATTGGTGGAATTGAGGCTTCGCTTAGAAGATTAGCGCACTATGATTATTGGGATGATAAGGTTAGAAATAGTATCATGATTGATTCGCAAGCCGATCTATTAGTTTATGGCATGGCGGAAAGAGTAATTGTTGAAATAGCTGAGGCGCTTGATAGTGGGCTATTAGTTGAACACTTAACTTATATAAGAGGAACAGCTTATAAAACAAAGACGCTTGACACTGATGCGGTATTATTACCTGATATCAATGCGATAAAAGAAGATAAGAGGAAGTATTGTGAAAGTTTCAAGATCCAACATGATAATCGCGACGCCTTAAATGCGAAACGATTAATTGAATCGTATCCAGGTTGGTATATTGTCGTAAATCAACCAGCTTTACCTCTTAGTCAACAAGAAATGGATGATACTTATGATCGTGATTATGAATATCGTCCCCATCCAATGTATAAGCATGTTCCTGCTTTTGATGAAGTTCAATTTAGTATCATAAGTAATCGTGGTTGTTTTGGCTCATGTAGTTTTTGTGCTTTAACAGCTCATCAAGGTAGGATTATTTCATCACGTAGTGCTAAATCTATTATCGCAGAGGCAAAAAAGATGATTCAACAACCAGACTTTAAAGGGTATATTCACGATGTAGGAGGTCCTACCGCTAATTTTTATACACCAAGTTGTGATAAACAACTAACACATGGTACATGTGTTGATAAAGAGTGCTTGTATCCTGAACCATGTAACAACTTAAAAGTTGATCATAGTGAGTACTTAGCAATATTAAGGAAGTTACGTTCACTTCCAGAAGTTAAAAAGGTATTTGTTAGATCAGGACTGCGATATGATTACTTAATTTATGATAAAAATGAAGACTTCTTTGATGAGTTAGTTCAACATCATATATCAGGACAGCTTAAAGTAGCACCAGAACACATAAATCCTAATGTACTGCGATATATGCATAAGCCAAGCCGTAAAGTTTATGATCGTTTTGTGGCTATGTATGAAGAAAAGAATCAGAAGTTTAAAAAAGACCAATATCTAATTCCTTATCTTATTAGTTCGCATCCTGGTAGTACCCTTGATGATGCCATCGCATTGGCTTTATATCTTAAAAAGCAACGTTATCTGCCTGAGCAAGTACAGGATTTTTATCCAACACCAGCAACAGCAGCTACTTGCATGTATTATACAGAGATTGATCCCTTTACCATGAAAAAGGTTTATGTAGCTAAAGATCTACAAGAAAAACAACTTCAAAGAGCTTTGTTGCATTTTAATAATCCTTATAATCATGAACTAGTCATTAAGGCTTTACAACAAGCAAAACGTGAGGATTTGATCGGTAATGATGAACATTGTCTAGTTAAGGGAAAACCGTATTTTAAAAGAGAAAGTAATAAGATCAAGACAAAAAGAAGAAGTGGTTAGTATAAACTAATATTTGTGCATATTGATTCATAATATATATATAATTGTGCTATAATTTATTCAATAGGAGGAATAGATATGCTTATTCAAAGTAAAAGGGTTTGGCTGGCTGATCAATTTGTACCAGCACAAATCGAAATTGAAGGTTCAATAATTAGAGCGATATATCCATATCAAACCAAGGCGGTTGATAAGGATTATGGCAACTCGCGCATCATTCCTGGCATGATCGATGTTCACTGTCACGGAGCTTATGGTTTTGATACTAATGATGGTGAAGGTGGAGGCTTAGAAATGTGGGCTAAACATCTTCCCGAAGAAGGTATTACAGGGTTTTTACCAACTACCGTAACGCAAGGGGTTGATGTTTTGACCAATGCTTTAGCTGGGGTTGCTAAATATATGAGAAAAGAACAAAAAGGAGCTCAAGTATTAGGTGTTAACTTTGAGGGTCCATACTTAAATACCAAATTTAAGGGTGCCCAACCGGAACAATTTATCGTTGTACCAACAGTTGAGCAATTTAAAGCATACCAAGATGCGGCTGAAGGTAATATTAAGATCATTACCTTGGCTACTGAGAAAGATCCAGATTACGCTTTAACAAGATACGCATCATCAAATGGTACGGTAGTATCGATTGGACATTCAGGTGCAACATATGAAGAAGCGGTAATGGGTGTTGCTAACGGTGCTATGAGCATGACGCATGTATTTAATGGTATGACGGGATTTCATCATCGCGAGCCAGGATTGGTTGGAGCAGCTATGAGAATCAAAGAAGTATATGGTGAGATCATCACTGATGGTAATCATGTGCATTGGGCAGCTATCAATAACTTTGTTATGGATAAAGGACCTAACCACGCGGTCATGATCACTGATTCATTAAGATGTAAGGGATCACCTGAAGGTATATATGATCTTGGTGGTCAAAGTGTTGAAGTCAGAGCTAATGGTAGTGCCTACTTAGTTGGTACAAACACCTTGGCTGGTAGTTCATTAAGGTTTAATGAAGGATTAAGAAATTTGATTGAATATGTGCAGGTTCCAGTTAACTATGCGATCAACATGGTATCACTTAACGCTGCTAAGATGTTAAGAATTGATGATCATAAAGGCAAACTAGTTGCTGGTTATGACGCGGACATTGTAGTATTAGATAATGAATATAATATCGAGCAGACATATAGTTTAGGAAAAGCTCAACTATAAAGGAGAAAAATATGATAATTCAAAGTAAAAGAGTTTGGTTTGAAGAAGCATTCAGACCGTTACAACTAGAAATAACCAAAGACAAGATCACAAAAGTAATGCCTTATGATCACGTTAAAGTAGATAAAGATTATGGGGATCTAAGAATCACTCCAGGGTTGATCGATATCCATAATCATGGTTTTAATGGAAATGATACCAATCATGCGACTGAAGAGTGGCTTAAAGACTGGATGGCTTATCTTCCGACTGAAGGCGTTACTAGTACTCTGCCAACAACATCAAGTGCTAGTGAAGAGAATATTCTTAAGGGTCTTGAAGCAGTCGCTAATGTGATGGAACAAAAATACCGTGGCACAAATATTCTTGGTGTTTATTCAGAAGGACCATTCATCAGTGAAAAATTTAGAGGTGCGCAAGATTTCGCATTTAGAGTGATACCAACACTTGAAACATATGAGAAATACCAAAAAGCAGCTAGAGGTAATTTGATCTATGTCATGGTTGCGCCAGAAGAACTTGATGAAGATATGACTTTTATCCGTCATTGTGTTGCTCAAGGCTTAGTTGTTGCTTTGGGGCATACTGGCGCTAGTTTTGATATCGTCACAAAGGCAAGAGCGGCTGGTGCTAAAATCTTTACTCATACTTTTAATGGTATGTTAGGATTGCATCATCGTGAACCAGGTGTTGTTGGTGCCGCAATGTATTATGATGATATGTATGCGGAGATTGTTGGAGATGGTGTACATGTTAATAAAGATGTTGCTAATGTATTGGCGCGTATCAAGGGCAAAGACAAGCTAATCACAGTTACTGATTCCGTACAAATTAAAGGTTTGCCACCAGGAGAAAGACAAATGAAAGATCGTTTTGTCATTATTGGTGAAGATGGGGTTGGTAGACTTCCCAATGGAACACTTGCTGGTTCAAGTGCTAAATTAAATATGTTATTAAAGCATCAAATTGAAAAAGCTAAGATTGATGAAGTTACGGCTATCAACTCGGTAACTTGTAATCCAGCTAAATTACTAAATTTTGGTCATCGTAAGGGATACTTAAATGTTAACTACGATGCTGATATTGCCGTATTTAATGATGATTACACCTTAAAACAGACTTATGTCTTGGGTGAGGAAATGCTTTAAGCCAATAAATTTCGTTTAAGCCTCAATTAAAACGATTGAGGCTTTTTCTTGAGATGATATAATGGTAGAATACAGGTTGTCGAGGAACAATTATGAAACATGTTTTTATTATTAATCCGGTCGCTGGTAAAAAAGACTCAGAACGTTTAGTGCCAATGATCAAAAATTACTTCAAAAACACCGACGATTATCAAATCATAATCACTGAAGAAAAAGGACATGCGCAAAAGATTGCGTCATCATTCACTAAAGATGATGATGTTTGCGTTTATGGTATTGGTGGTGATGGCACTGCCTTTGAAATTTTAAATGGTATCAATGAGGGTGTTGCGATGGCTGTCATTCCAAATGGTACAGGCAATGATTACTTTAAGATGATCAAATACACAGCGCAAAGTGTTGAAGAAACATTACTTGCGACCATTGAGGGTAGAAGTGTTAAGGTTGATTACGGCATGGCAAATGATGTAAGATATTTAAACTCATCAAGTATGGGTTTAGATGCGGATGTAAACTTATTAGCTAATAAGATTGGTAGTAAGTATCCAATACCGCGCTCATTGGTTTATATTGTGGCTGCTCTGATCACTGTGGTTAAACCACATCCCATCATTATAAAGATGACTTTAGATGATCAGGTTTTAACCTCAAAAGCTTTATTGATTGCCGTAATGAATGGCAAGTTCTATGGTGGTGGTTTTTTACCAACACCAGATGCGGATATTCAAGATGGAATGTTAGATGTATGTGTAGTTAAAGATATGCGTCTAAGAAGGATTTTGAAGCTCTTACCGCAATATTTTAAAGGAAAGCATGTTGGTTTACCTGAAGTTGACTTTTATCGTTCAACCAATGTTACATTGATCACGGATAATCCAGTATTATATGGTTGCGATGGTGAAACAAATACCGCATCTATGATAGAATATAAGTTGATCAAAGATGGATTGACGCTAAGAGTACCAAAAATGAGTAGTCTTAAGTAAAACAACGTAGATTAGTTCAATACGCTTATTTACAAAAAAGGAGAAAAAATGTTTAAAATAATTATTTGTGAAAACTATGAAGAAATAAGTAGAAAAGCATTCACGATCATTCGCGACTTGGTAACAGAAAAACCAAACGCCGTTTTGGGCTTGGCAACTGGTAGTAGTCCTGTTGGCATGTACAAACTAATGGTTGAAGACCATCATAAAAATGGTACATCTTATAAGGATGTAGTGACTTTTAACTTAGATGAATATATTGGTATTCCTAAGAATCATTCTCAATCGTATTACACCTTTATGCATGAAAACTTGTTTAAAGGACTTGATATTAAGGAAGAGAATATTCACATTCCAAGCAGTGATGGTGATATTGATAAGCAAGCAGCGTTATATGAAGCACAAATGGAACCATTTATGTTTGATATTCAGGTATTAGGTATTGGTAGAAATGGTCATATTGGCTTTAATGAACCAGGTACAGCGTTTACTTCAAAAACCCATATCGTTGAACTTGATGATAAAACAAGAGAAGATAACGCTCGTTTCTTTGATTCTTTGGATGAAGTACCCAAACATGCGATAACAATGGGAAGTGGTACGATCATGCAGAAAGCAAAGAAAGTACTAATGATCGCAAGTGGTGAATCAAAACAAGATGCTATCTATGGTATGATCAAAGGCCCACAAACCGAAGATTTACCAGCAAGCATTTTACAGCAACATAATGATGTTGTTGTCATCATTGATAAAGCAGCAGCTGCGAAGTTATAAAACATCAGCCGATTAATCAATCGGCTTTATTAGTGCATCAAAAAACTAATAACGGAAGATTATGTTATAATTAAATAAATGGAGGTAAGTATGAAAATTGTAACTGCAAATGAATATGATCAAGAGATAAAAGAGGGTGTTGTATTAGTTGACTTCTTCGCAGATTGGTGTGGACCATGTAAAATGATCGCACCAGTACTTGAAGAGCTTGCCAATAGCTATCAAGATAAAGCAAAGATCGTTAAGGTGAATGTTGATAATGAGCCAGCACTTGCCCAACGCTATGGCATTATGTCAATTCCAACACTGATCTTGTTTAAAGATGCTGAAGTCGTTAAGACGGTTGTCGGATTTCAAAGCAAAGCAATGCTTGAACAATTAATAGATTCAGCTTTATAAAATATATCAAAAAAGAAAGTTATGGAACTTTCTTTTTTGTTTAACTTTGTTAAACAAAATGTTTATAAATACTTGCAATCTAAAATAATTTATGTATAATATATTTGTTTGCTAAATAAAATATTTAGTTTACTAATACTAAACAGGGGGCTATCATGGAAATCGGAAAGCGCATTAAGCAATTACGCACCAGAAATAATCTTACTTTAGAAGAGTTAGCTAGTAGATGTGAGCTGACTAAGGGATTTTTATCGCAATTAGAAAGAGATCTAACTTCACCATCGATCACAACACTTGCTGATATTGTTGAGGCATTAGGATTAACGATGACCGAATTCTTTAAAGATGAGAAAAACGAAAAGATCGTATTTGGTAAAGAAGATTTCTTCGTTGATCATCGTGAAGGATTAGTTATCAATTGGATCGTTCCTAACGCTCAAAAAAACGAGATGGAACCAATCTTGATTGAACTATCACCCCATCAAACATCACAGACCATAAGTCCACATGAGGGGGAAGAATTTGGTTATGTATTAGCTGGTAAAGTTGTTTTATATAACGGCGATAAAAAACATGCCATCCGAAAAGGAAACACTTTTTATATCAAAGGTAATGATAGTCATTATCTTAAAAATGAAACAAATCAGATCGCAACAGTATTATGGATCTGCACACCACCAATCTTTTAGAAGGGAAATACACCTATGCGCACATTGATTAGATTTGAAAACATCGTAAAAGAGTATGACGGACAATTGGTTTTAAAGGGAATTAATCTTGAAATCAATGAAAATGAATTTGTAACTTTACTTGGCCCATCTGGTTGTGGCAAAACAACATTGCTTAGGATTCTAGGTGGTTTTGTTGATCAAACCGAAGGCAAGATCTTTTTTGATGATATCGAGATTAGTAATGTACCACCATACAAACGCGAGATTAATACGGTATTTCAAAAGTATGCGCTTTTTCCTCATATGAATGTATTTGACAATGTCGCATTTGGTTTACATATCAAGAAACAAAGTAAAGATATTATCAAGCAAAAGGTTACTAAGTTGTTGCGATTAGTTGGACTTGACGGTTATGAAGAAAAGTCAGTTACATTAATGTCTGGTGGCCAACAGCAAAGAGTAGCTATTGCAAGAGCACTAGTGAATGAACCGATGGTTTTACTTCTTGATGAACCTTTAGGAGCACTTGATCTTAAGCTCAGAAAAGAAATGCAACATGAACTAAAGAAGATTCAAAAAGAAGTAGGTATTACCTTTATCTACGTTACACATGATCAAGAAGAAGCTCTAACTATGAGTGATAAGATCGTTGTTATCAATAATGGTGAGATTCAACAAATTGGATCACCTACTGATATTTATAATGAGCCAGAGAATCGCTTTGTCGCTAACTTTATCGGTGAATCTAACATAATCGAAGCTAAGATGCTTGATGACTATAGAGTTAAATTTGATGATATTGAATTTGAATGTGTTGATTATGGTTTTGAAGAGAATGAGGATGTAGACGTTGTCATTCGTCCTGAAGATATCGATATTGTTGTTCCTGAGATGGGAAAGATCAATGGGATTATTCGCTCAATCATATTTAAGGGTGTGCATTATGAGATTTCTGTTGAAACAATGTATCGTGATTTCATCATTCATACAACTGATTTTACAGAGATCGGTAAGGAAGTAGGCCTCCACTTCTTTCCTGAAGATATTCATGTTATGTACAAGATAGGATCATATTAATGAAGACGTTTGCGAATCTAGTTAAGCCTTATATGGTATGGATGGGGGCATTTATCGTCATACCTATGTTATTGATCTTATTCTATGCTTTTACTATTAGAGGGAATAATGTAATAACAGTTCAGTTTACGTTTGATAACTTCTTGAAGTTTTTTGATAGTGTTTATATCAAAGTTTTGATCAAGTCATTACAAGTAGCTTTTATAACCACAATAATAAGCATTATTGTGGGCTATCCAATTGCGTATAGCATTGCTAGCGCTAAACCTAAAATGCAAACACTTTTAATGTTATTGATCACTATTCCTATGTGGATAAATACGCTTGTCAAAACATACGCTTGGATATCGGTGTTATCAGATAATGGTATCATCAATTCTTTCTTAGCAAAGATTGGCTTAGCTCCAGTTACCTTAATGTATACTGATTTTGCGGTCATACTTGGTATGGTTTATAACTTTTTACCGTTTATGATTCTAGAGATTTATACGGCACTTGCAAAGTTGGATCGAGCATTAATTGATGCAAGTAGCGATCTTGGGGCTAATAAACTTCAAACATTTCAAAGAGTAGTCTTTCCACTTTCCTTGTCTGGTGTTATTTCTGGCATTACCTTAGTGTTTTTACCATCTGTATCGACCTTCGTTATTCCCAAACTTTTAGGCGGGGGCCAATATATGTTGATTGGTAACTTGATTGAAAATCAGTTTATAACAGTAGGTGAATGGAATTTTGGTAGTGCTATTTCATTGATCATGGCAAGTATTATCTTGATCAGTATGTATTTCACACGAAAAGTCGATCAAGATGATAATGGTAAACAAAAGGAGGTAAAACATGCGTAAATCAAAATTACAAAAGATATCACCAGTTTTGATGATCGCTATTGCGTTAATATTCTTTTATCTACCAATTGTTTTGACGATCATTTTCTCTTTTAATAGTTCACGTTCTCTTACCAGCTGGAGTGGGTTTTCATTACAATGGTATCAAAACTTATTTCATGATCGCTCCATTATCAGTGCGGTAACAACAACAGTATCTATCGCTTTGATTTCTACTATCATCGCTACGATCGTTGGAACGATATCAGCTATTGGAATTAGTAATAGTAAACCGATCATCAAAGAGATTGTGTTAAACATCAATAACCTACCGATCTTAAATCCAGATATTGTTACGGCTATTAGTTTGATGTTATTATTTACTACTTTATCAATCACTAAAGGGTTTATGACTATGTTACTTGCTCATATCGCCTTTTGTATCCCATATGTTATTTTAAGTGTATTACCGAAGCTAAGAAGGCTTGATCCTAATATTGCTGAAGCAGCAATGGATTTAGGAGCTACACCATGGCAAGCACTCATCAAGGTTATCGTGCCTCAGATCATGCCAGGCATCATCTCAGGCGCATTGATTGCATTTACAATGTCATTTGATGACTTTGTTATATCTTATTTTGTTACTGGCAATGGTGTCAGAAATATCTCCATATTGGTCTATACGATGAGTAAACGGATCAATCCCACTATTAATGCGTTATCATCGATCATGATCTTGCTGGTTACAGTGATCTTGATCGCGATAAATATTATTCCGTTATTTAAGAAGAAAGAGAGGATAGTATTAGAATGAAAAAAATACTAGTATTATTGGTTGCTGTATTATTAGCAGCAACAATGTTTGGTTGTTCAAATACACCAAAAGAACAATTGAAAGTCTACAGCTGGGGAGTATATATTGATCCAGATGTCATCACCGAGTTTGAAAGAGAATTTAACTGCAAGGTAATCTATGATACCTTTGAAAGCAATGAACAAATGTACACCAAGTTAATGGGTGGTGAAAACTATGACGTTTTAGTACCAAGTGATTATATGATCGAAAGATTGATATCTGAAGATCAACTACTTGAGCTTGATTTAAGTAAGATTGAGAATTTCGACGCGCTAATCCCTGGTGTCACAAATAGAAGCTATGACCCGGGTAATAAGTTTTCTGTACCTTATTTTTGGGGAACAGTAGGTCTTTTATACAATACGACTAAAGTTGATGAAACGGTTTTAATAGAACAAGGTTGGGATATCTTAGCCAATACAGATTATAAAGGTAGAATCTTTATTTATGATTCTGAAAGAGATGCATTTATGATCGCCCTTAAAGCACTGGGTTATTCAGCTAATACAACTGTACAAGCTGAGATTGATGAAGCAGCTTTATGGTTGACTAATATTGCTAAAACAATGGATCCTGTTTATGTAACAGATGATAGTATTGATGCTATGATCGCTGGAAATAAGGACATTGCTGTTATGTATAGTGGTGATGCTGCTTATATCATGAGCGAGAATGAAGAAATGAGCTTCTTTATGCCAAATGAAGGAACAAATCTTTGGTTTGACGGTATGGTAATTTACAAGAATAGCCAAAACGTTGATTTAGCTCATGCTTGGATTAATTTCATGCTAAATGAAGATATTGCAGCTGCTAACTCATCTTATGTAGGTTATACTTCACCAGTACAAGCAGTATATGATCAAATGATTGGTGTTGATGGTGAGTATGAAGGAAATATTGCTTATGAGCCAAGACTTGGCTATGAGTTTGATGAAAGCTTCAAAAACAATGAAGCAATGCGCAAAGTAATCGCTGATCTTTGGACCAGAATTAAATCTAACTAAGACAAAAAGACGGATAAACCACGTGAATTCTAATAGTAAATGCTGATTTATAAAAAGATGACTTAATTACTAGAGT
>CAZKJS010000009.1:0-4669 GCA_964553255.1 uncultured Erysipelotrichaceae bacterium
GAATCATGTAAGAATAGTTTTTTGTAAGCCTCTTTGGTTAAGCGTCCAAAACCAAATCGCAGATATGTACAATCATGAATTTTCTCAAGCCCGATCGCTTTAAGTTTTTCAAGTGCATGCATGTCGTCTTCATTGAGTTTAGTTGCTTCAGTAACTTCATTAACAACCGTAAACTGTTCAGTAAGTTCACTTATGAATGTTTTTACTTGTTCATCAGTAAACTTTGTGATCTTATCTAAAATAGTGATACCACATCCAGCTCCATCTGAAAGATGACGAATATCGTTCATAGCGTTTCGATAAAAACCATCATCTTCTAAAACTGAATCACCATTTTCCAAATCAATGATCTCAGCTGCTAACTCAGCATGAAAATCAGCACATTCATGCGTTCTGATCAATGTTTCTTTATAATTATCGGCTGTTGCTTTAATTTGCACAAAAGCCATCTTTCTTATTGCCATTTTCTACTCCTTTACATTATCAGCATGCTGCTAATTCTTTCTGTTGGGATTTTATATCTAACCCCTTCAATGATATCAACGATATTTTGAATTTCGGTTTCAGCTAAGTTCATATAACACAATAAGATTAAATCCGGGTCTACTGAAAAATCCATGTATTTCTTATGCATTTGATAGCTGATAATCTTTGTATGATACTCCATAAAAACAAAGTTATCAGGATTTATGTATTTGCCATAATGACTTTTTCCTAATTCTTGTAAAAATCCTGCAGCATCTAACTCATCAATCATTTGATCAAGTTTTAGTTTAGGAATTTTTAAGTATGTCGGCGTCAACATCTTTTTTATCTGTGCTGGAATGCCATTGAAGAAACGTTTCATTCGATATATCTTAGTTAAATTTTCAAGCTCAATTCTAGTTTCAAATATCTCATGAATTGCTTTTTGATCTTTGATCTTAGAATTGCTATCAACAAGTCTTAATACCTCTTCATAATAATAAGACATTAACGCTGTCTCAAGACCAGTATAATCGAAGTTATCAATACTACTTGATATATAGGGGAAAGCAATATCGTAATAAGGGGTCTTACGTAATATGTTTAATAGATCCTGAAGATTCTTAACACTTGTCAACTGATTAATATCAAACACAATATGTTTCTCATAGAAAAGTGGTAACTTAGCTATCATTTGTACGTTGTCTTTGTTTTTAAGCATACGCGCACATAATAAGATTTGCAAAACTTCAGCACCTAAGATACCATAACGGAAAAAACCCTTTTCATCATCCGCATTCGCATATCTTATCAAGCGTGAATAGCGCGTAAATAAATCTTGTCTGATCAACATTTCTAAACGACCACGATGAATTTGTGACTCATTAACATCTTTCAAACAAGAACTAAAGTAGGTTTCGTTTTTCAAATATGTTGCGATCTCTGCAATCGTTTTCTTATTGATCAAAACATTGCTTTGGCTTTTGCCATGATCGCATTGTTGGTAGACTTACTCATACTTACAACTTACATGAATTATTTACTAATTCATTTATCCATTTTGCTTTATTCTCTTCATACATCTTTAAAAGTCGCTCTTTCGCTTTTTGATACTCTTCTTCGTTTTCAGCAGTAGCGTGTTTTATATATTCATCAAGCTTGATTTTTTCTTCAACTACTCTTTTTTTCACACCACTCCATGTTGCTTCAGTGATGTTTTTCTTATCTTCAGCAACTCTTTGTCTGGAGCTGATCTTCGCTTGGTGAGCTTTATCGACTTTAGTCTTGATCTCTTCATCAAAAGCTACCAGTTCTTTGACATCTTTCTCTAAAACCATCTTAAGCCTCCTAACAACTAATCGATTATATACCCATTTGGTATATTTTTCAAACGAAAATATTTATTATTCATGTTTATATTTTATACCTCATTGTGGTTTCTTTCAACCAATGGAAGTTAACATGTGTTGATTATCTTAATAATTCGACAAGGGGTTAATATTTTAACCCCTTCAACTAATTATATATTATTCAAACAAGCAACAGAATAACGCAGCAAGTTCTGGATCAAACTGATTGTTTGCGCCCTCTTTTATTACTTTCAAAGCATAGTCCTTTAGTTCTTTTTCAGGATTTTGATTACTTTTAACAATACGATCATATGTCTCTGCAATCGCGATTATACGCGATATGATCGGTATTTGATTTGATACTAATCCAATCGGATAGCCTTTACCATCCCATCTTTCATGATGATAATAAACATACTCCGCTATATCCAACATATCATCAAATAGATTCAAGATACGATAACCAACTACCGGATGTTGTTGCATTAATTCATAATCTTCACTTGTAAAAGTTGGTTTAATCAAGAGTTCTTTATCAAGGGTAATCTTACCAATATCATGTAGGTATGCTGCTTCAGTGAGCTTGCTTAGCTCTGTCTTGGAAAGATTTAAAGCTTCACCCATTTTTAAACTATAAGTTTTCACATTAATTGAATGAGCACTTTCGATTTCTACCCTGTTATGCAAGGTTTCATATCGTTTCTCACCATGACGGGTGCCAATGATCTTTATTGTGTTATCAACATTAAATAATTGTTTAAGCGCCAAGGCTAAGTCGCCAATGGTACTTGCTGGCGCTTTTTGGATGATGATATCACCAGCTTGGGCATGTTAAAAGGCAAACACAACTAATTCAACCGCTTCATCTAAACTCATCAAGAATCTAGTCATATATGGATTAGTTATTGTTAACGGCAAACCGTTTTTTATTTGCTCTACAAACAAAGGAATCACTGAACCTCTTGATGCCATCACATTCCCATATCTTGTTCCACATATCAATGTTTTCATTGGATCAACCGTCTTTGATTTAGCAATAAAAACCTTTTCCATCATCGCTTTTGAGATGCCCATTGCATTGATTGGATAAGCAGCTTTGTCAGTTGATAAACAGACTACTTTTTTAACTTTCATTTCAATCGCTGCCGTTAGTACATTATCGGTTCCAATAACATTTGTTTTCACTGCCTCAAGTGGAAAAAACTCACAAGACGGTACTTGCTTAAGCGCTGCCGCATGAAAGATATAATCTACATCATGCATAGCGTTTTTAACACTAGCTATATCTCTAACATCACCTATATAAAACTTTAACTTTTCATTATGATATGCTTTTCGCATATCATCTTGTTTTTTCTCATCACGCGAAAAAATCCTTATTTCTTTTATACCAGTATCAATATATCTTTTCATTACAGCTTGTCCAAATGATCCAGTACCACCTGATATAAAGATTACTTTGTTTTTTAACATAAATGTTACCCCTAAATTTATCTTTATTAATTTTATCGCTAATTATTGATGAAAATACTACCTTTATTTGATTATATCATAAAGTTAAATATAAAAAGGGTTTGATATATTCTATCTAATAAATTATTAATAAAAGGTTTAACCCATAAAGCATAGCTTAATTTAAGTTGTGATGAAACCATACTATTAGCTTTTTGATTTGATAAGATTTTAAATCGATATACAAAAAAACACCCGAAGGTGTTTAATTAGGTGTTTTCAGTTTTCAAGCTTGATCGTAAACTTAATCCTAATAAAATTACAATCAATCCAATGTTTACGCTTAATCCTTTCATAAGTGTACCAGTGTCTTTTATCAATAATTTGTTGTTAGGATCAAGAAAATGATAGTTTGTGCTACTATGAATATTAGATAATAAATCACCATAAGTGAAAGGAATAAATGAACCAAATGATGATGTTATCATCATATAAAGCATGCCACAAATTACTATCGTTAGTATTAAACTAAAGTACTTATTATCAAACATAATACTTAAAAATGTGATCAATGCAAGTACAATCCCAAAGTTTAAGAAATGAAAGAGCATTTGCGCAAGCACTAAAAGATACGAAGGAAAACGTAATGTTTTGTTCATTGATAAACTAAAATAACTAATTCCTCTATCTACATTGCCCACTCCTTTAAATATGATTAGAAAGACTAGAAAAATCATTAATCCAATAGTGTAACTAGCAATAACTCTATACCATTCATCCTTAAATGCCTTTACTATGTTTATTTTATCTTCACTGCATTTCTTTAAACGCGTTAGATAATCTAAACTAAAAAGGATGATAAAAGCCCATATGAAGTATGTATTATGGGTATAGAAATAATAAAAATAATCAAGGGCACCAACAAAACCAAACAAGGATGCACTACTTGGTTTCATATTGTCTAAGTTGAGTACATTATAGTTAATTTGATTTTCAAGTTTTGTTAATGATCTAACCCTAAAATTATCATTCAAATACGTCTTTAGTTCAACATTGTTCTGAAAACCTTCAAGCATTAATGCAACTTCATTGAATAATGTAGCGGCTTTTTCATAATCTTTAAATTCATAAGCTTCTTCCATAGCAATTATACTATTGAACAAGTTAGTCAGTTTTATTTGTTCATTATTTTTTATATTATTATCAAAATCTGCAGCTTGTGCTTTAATAGCATCTTCTTTAAGTAATACGATATCATTACTTAATGCATCACGCCATATACTATTATTTTCGAAATATACATTCATTCTAATCAAAGGAAAAACAGCGGAAATCACAATCATTAATATTATTCGCTGTTTTTTTAATTAAAGGACAATAAAGATCGGTAGATTCTATTTCAG
>CAZKJS010000009.1:4696-40894 GCA_964553255.1 uncultured Erysipelotrichaceae bacterium
ACTTTTTCAAACATTGCTGATCTCCTTAAGTTCGTGATGGACATGTTTCAGTTTTAATTTGATACACTTCAGTAAAGGCGTAGGAATAACTGTTACTTCGAAATGGATTGAATATTCCTTGATTGCTTAAATTATATGTAATCGAAAAAAAGACTTTTTCAGCAATCTCATCATATTCATAAACATAATATGAGCCGGTGATTGGAGTATTCGTGGTAAAAAATCCAAAAATCTTCTTACTTATGAAACGACCTGTACATTCAACATAAACCGGCATTTGATAAGCATATGCTCGTAACTGTTCTTCTTGCGCTTTTACTGGTTGATTATAAACACAAAACATAATCGCAAATATTGATAGAAAACATCCTAGCTTTTTCATTTTTCTCCTTTCTTTCATCAAGCACATGGGTACATCTATCTCTAAACATAAGTGAATAGCGCAAATCAACCTAACCTTTAGTGTAGAATATTATTAAACATTGATATTATAACAATAATTTTTGTTATCGTAAACATTATTTTGTCATTTTATTATCATTTATAATATTTTTATATATTTAATTACTCGCAAAACAACAAAACCGACATTAGTCGGTTTCTGTTTGAAGTAACATGTTCACTTTATCATTTTGATCGCTTCCTGGGGGATAATACCATAAAGCGATACCATCGTTTCTATATCTAAGATGTAAATCTTCAATAAAGCGCCAACTAGTTTCAATTTGTTCCCATTCACTAAACCAAAATTGTTCTTTAGCACTAATTGATTCTAACATCCACTCATAAGCTTCAGGCGTATTTAAACGATTGATATCACTACAGTTTTGACAAAAATCAAGTTTCGCCTCCGTCACACCATTTTCTTTACCAGGCGTCTTGATATTAAACGCTAATTCAACACCTTCCATGGGTTGAATTTTTATCACTAACACATTCTTAGCAACATCTTTATTTGGTTGTTTAAACGTTATTCTTACTTCAGTGTTTCTAATATTAAGTTTTTTACCGGTTGTGATAATGAAAGGCACTTTGTGCCACCGCGGCAAATCAAGATACAACTTCAACGCAGCGAAAGTTTCAGTTGTTGATTCAACTTTGACATCGGGTTCATTAAGATAGCCTTGATATTGACCTAATATCATGCTTTTTCCAACTGTCTTATCAATATATAAAGATTTAAGAATATCAAGTTGTTGTTTTTTGATTGAAGCTATATCAGATGGATTATCAAGAGCAACAATGGTCAATAATTGCAACAAATGATTTTGTACCATATCCTTCAATGCACCGGTATGATCATAGTAATTAGCTCTATTTTCTACACCAACTGTTTCAGCAGCTTCAATAACAACAGACTCAATATGTTTATGATCCCAGACATTCTCAAATAACGGATTAGCACATCGTATTGTTAAGATATTTCTTACCATTTCTTTACCAAGATAATGATCGATCATATAAAGATTTTCTTTTTTAAAACAATCCTGTATTAAACGATTTAATGCTTTAGCTTCTTCAAGAGTATCACCAAATGGTTTTTCCATAACAATACTTACATTTGTTTGATCAATACTCAATAAGCCTTCAGTAATGACTTTGAACAATTTAGGAGCAACTGCCAAATAAACAATTGTTTGTTTAGCTTTATTATCTTCCATATTGTGTTTCAGTTTTTGATATTCATTAATATCGCTGATATCCATCTTACAGTAGTTAATTATGCTTACTAATCTATTAAAAGTTTCCAATTCAAATGGAAAGCGTGCATTTGATTTGATCCAAGGTTTTATCATCTCAGCATAATCATTAATGCTTAAATCACGTCTACCAACAATTTTTATCTGATCATCATCGTTCAAGTTCCCTTTGATCAACATGTTATAAAAAGCTGGAATTAGTTTGCGATATGTAAGATCCCCTGTTCCTCCAAAAATAATATATCTATTATTAATGATTTTATTCCCATTCATGATGGAATATTCCTTCTTTATCAATTCGTTTGAATGTATGAGCGCCAAAGAAATCCCTTTGTGCTTGAATGATATTCGCCCCTAAATGATCGGCATATAACTGATTTAAATAAGTAGCGGCCGCTTGATATAAAGGTGTTGGCAAAGCGTTAAGTGTAGCAAGAGCACTTATCTGGCGTAATGCATCAATATCGTTATCAAACCAGGTTCTAAAACGATCTGCAAGTAAAATGTTTTCTATCTTAGGTTGCTCTTTAAAGATAACTCTTAACTCTTCTAATAGTTCTGATTGAATAATACAGCCCGCTCTAAATATCGTAGCAATCGCTTCAAGATCAAGTTGATAATCAAAACGCGTTGATGCATCTTGATATAGTGCAAAACCTTGAGCATAAGCAGTGATTTTACCCAAACCATAAGCTTTCTTTAATACATCAATATCAATATCGATTTTAGGTTTAGTCTTATTTTGAAAAGTATCCCGCATTGTTGTTACACCAGACATGAGTCGCGCCATAAATGCTGCACTGATCAAAGAAACATTTACATCCTGCTCAAGTGCTTGTTGAGCAGTCCATTTACCAGTTCCTTTGTGATTACTAATATCTTCGATCAAATCAACTAAATATTGATCATTCTCTTTTTCTCTCATGATCTTGCATGTTATATCAAGCAAATAACTTTGAATACTTCCTTGATTCCATTTTTCTAAGGTATTTGCGATAAACTCATTATCATATCCAGCTCTTTTCATTATCAATATTGTTTCAGCAATAAGCTGCATATCCGCATATTCAATGCCATTATGTACCATCTTTACATAATGACCTGCCCCAAGCCTACCAAGATAGCGACAACAAGGTTCATTATTTTTCTTAGCTGCTATTTTAGTTAGAATCGGTTCAATGATTTGATATACTTCTTTATCACCGGATGGCATGATACTTGGTCCTAGCAGCGCTCCTTTTTCACCACCAGATACCCCAACCGCATAAAAGTTAATGCCCACTTCTTTAAGTGCCACACTTCTTCGTTCGCTGTCTTTGAAAAATGAATTGCCACCATCCATAATGATATCATTTTGATCTAGCAAAGGTAGTATCTGGGTAATCATCTCATCTACCGCTTCACCAGATGGTACCATCAATAGGACTATTCTTGGTTTACTTAACGAGTTTATAAAATCCTTAAGATCGGTATGCCCCTGAAAATGCGCATAGTTTTTAGCCTTAAGTTCATCAATCGCTTTAGTACTACGATTGTATCCTGAAACACTTATATCGTTATTAAGCATATTCAAGACTAAGCTTTTCCCCATAACACCCAAGCCTACAACACCAATATTACTTTTCATTTTAATCCTCCATGGCGATAACGACGCCTTCATTAACGACAATACGAGAAAATGTTTCTATATCTACTAATCCATCAATCAGCTTAAAACTTAGCACTTCATTACTTCTTCGGTTCGCAACCAACAGATACTGATCAACAATCAATATGTCTCGAGGATGATCGCCTTTGCATGATATCGTTTGAATCAATTCTAAATCATCTTCTACAACTTTAAACACCGATATAATATTCTCATCACGTGTTGATACATATAGAAACAAACCATTATGACTCAGCCTGATAGCAGCGCTTTTAGGAGCAGGATGATCCTGTTTTGTTAAGATTGTAACTGTTTTAACAATCTTATTCTCTAATACATTTATTACCGCGATCTCATTGCTTAATTCACCTAAAACATACAGCCATTTTTTGTTCATACTGAACACACCATGTCGTGGGCCAAAACCTTTTGGAAAGTATATGGTGTTTTCAACATTTAGTTCTTCATCAAAAATTCTAACCTCATCAATTAATAAGCATGGTACGTATATCAAGCCGTCACTAAAAATGATTTGATGACATCCTGCGCCATTTTCTACCAATACCGTCTCAAGATGATATAGTCTTCTCTCAATTATCGCAATTTCAGTTACGGTTCCTTGATGATAGTTGGTTGTATAGATCTTGTTATCTAAACAAGCCACATAACAGGAAGTCACAGCTTCATAAGCTAAAGAGTCAATGACATCACCACTTAAATCTAAAAGATATATACCAGCTCTTTGATCAATATCCCCAATCGTCACTATCATGTCTTGATAATATTGAAGATATTTAGCGTTTTTAATACGACTAAATAACTCAACGTTAGTTAAGTTTCCTTTATCAAAATCAAAACGGTAGATACCTTCACTACCATTTTCATCATAAGTTCCTATATATCCTCTATTTTTCATAATTTACCACTGAAGTCATTATATCAAACATTCAAAGGCATTTCATGAATGATAACCATAAATCTAATTTGTGCGCTTACTTACGCTATTACTTTATTCTTGTCGCAATAACATCCGCCACCGTTTGATAGTTTTCTTTATCGCAGAAAACTATTAGTTTGATCAATGGCTTTCCAAAAAGTGTTATCGTATATTTGCTAGGTTCGTATTTAACTTTTTTTACATTATTAAAGGCTAGAGTTTCACTTTGCCTTGCATTAGCTAACATACCAGCACCGATAACTGTAGGATTAGCACTTAATATTCCCAGAAATATCGCTAATCGATTAACAATATTGTTCTTCTTTCTTTGAGAAGTAGCGGTACGACTTATAATCTTATCATCATATAGTAAGTACTCTACTTCATAAACTCCCCTATATAAAACCCTTATCAATAGCGCAGTTAGTAAAAACAAAGAACCAATAAGAATAAAAGTGTATAGCGGTTGTTGGTTAAACATTAATAACACAAAAATAACTACTAAAAAAGGTATTCCAACCGCAATAAATAACTGTTTTAAAATAGTTGTATTTGTGAAAATTGAGATTTTACTCTGCCATCTTAACTGGATAGTGTCATTGTTCATTATATTAATTTCTCTTTATTATCTGCTTATATAGTATTACTAATCATTGATTTCATCAACATCAATATTATTATAAAGCTTATATTAATAAGCCATTTCATCACTATTTGGAGCGAGTGAGGGGAATCGAACCCCCGTATTCAGCTTGGGAAGCTGATGTTCTACCATTGAACTACACTCGCATAACTATGACATTATACAACATCAAACATCAAATTTAAACATTGATCAAGCTATCTTAACAACGTTTTCATTTTCGAGATTATTTACATCATAACTATAGCTTGGTAGATCTTTAATTAGAGTCATAATATACGAAATCATTTCATCTACGTTATCTGTACAGAAGTTGTGCCCATAAGATTGTAAAAGTTCAAACGCCGGACTGTTGTCTTGTGTTAGCGCTAGTATTGGTTTTCTCAATATTAAATATTCAAGTGTTTTTGAGGGTAAAAATGGTTGTTCTTCACCCTTTTTTGTGATGGTATCAAATAGAAGAAGAATATCGCAACCAGTCATCTTATCATTAGCTTCTGCGTACGACACCTTATCATAAAACATAAATAAGGATTCAAGATTAACCTCTTTAATCCTTCTCAAGTAACGTTCACTAATTTCGCCATAGAAATGAAACACTATAAATTGGTGTAAGTTAGGTATTTTATTCTTAAGTCTTATTAAAGCATTGATAAATACATCTATTTTACGTAAACCATAGATTCTACCAAAATGAGCAGCTATCAAAGGATATTGTTTTCTATTTGTTGAGTTTTCTGTTAAAAGCTTTTGATATACCGTCCATTCTTTTATATAAGTTAAAGGAACCACAGTTGTTTTTTTGAATAGACTATTTGTGTCCTTTGCTTTCGCATTTTTTATCATAAATGATCTTTGTTGTTCACTAATAAACACAAGTTTATCAGCTTGCTTCATCGCTATCTTTTCATATATGTCATTCATATAAATAAAGATGTAAAGAAAAAAACCAAACTTGATGATTGGATTATATTCTTTTATTCTTTCATCATCTTTCTTATATGGTGAGTTTATCAAAGGATCAGAGAAAGCAGCTATCCAATGAACATCTTTATGTCTAAGCTTTATAATATAGGCCGCAAGATGCGTAAATGAAGGAATCGATGAAGAGTATATTATTTTATAGTCTTCTTTATCAAACTGCTTTAAACATCCTTTTATATACTTAACTATGTTATAAACACCCATGATCACATTCTTGTTACTAAGTCCTGTAATGGTCTTATCATAAGATGCCACGTATAATACGTTGAATTTTTGATAATATGGATCATTTTTTAGCTCATCAACAATAGAGTTATCTTCTTTTCCTTGTAAGGCAATTACATCAATTTGATAATCTAAAACTCTTAAGTGTTTATAAGACATAAGTGTAACAGTATCATTGAATGGTACAAAAGCTCCAGTAAAAGCTAATAATTTCTTACTTTCTTTGCTCATATTTATCACCTTCTTGCTTTAGCTTGGCGATCTCATAATTTAGATTCTTAATTGCTTCATAATGTATTGAAAGCTTCTTATATAAATAGAAGATCATAATATGACTTAAGAAAACACTAATGAAAAATAAAGCATTAATCGGTGTTGAAATGCCTAAAAAAGCCGCGATAGGAACTAAAACTTGTGGGAAAATCACTAACAAAACCAGTGTAAATGCCCAAAGCATCCATATTACAGTGTATCTAATTTCCATTTGTGCTTTGTAGATGTTTTTTAAAATGATGATTGTTGTTATGATAGCGACCAAGACTAAAACAATTTGAAGTCTAATGTTCATGGCTACTCCTTAGTAACTGAATGATTAAAATACTAATAATCACACTTGTCATATATTTAATTGATTTGATTGGATCTATAAAGTAGCTACTACCACTTAGTCTATCATCCATATCAATTTGAACTTCATTTATCTGGTATTTCTTTCTTATCAAATAAGCTAACGCATCTGGTTCTGCAACATAGTTCATGTCTTTGGCAAACATCTCTAAAACGCTTTTTCCAATTGCACGCATACCACTTGTTGGATCATTGATCTTTTTTCCAGTAGCTATAAATAAACATAAGCCAATCAAACGACTTCCAAGCATCCGCATGCTCCATGGTTTCTTCTTTTTTAAATATCGCGAACCAATAACATAATCATAACCTTTTTCAAGTTCTGCAAGTAATGGTTTAATATGAATAGGTGGATGTTGACCATCACCATCAACTACAACAGCCGCATCATAATTACTTTCAATCGCATAACGAAAACCCATTTGCACAACTCCTGCTATACCAATATTACAAGGTAGATCAATATGATCAATATCGTTTAAATCAAGTATTAAAGCTGTATTATCAAAAGAGCTATCATTTATTACAATATAATCAATAGCTAAAAGTTTAATCTTAGATATTACATCCAAAATATTATCTTGTTCATTATATGCCGGTACAATTATAATTGGCTTCAAAACCAGTTACTCCTTTTTTTAATAATATCATATCTTTAAAATATGTCCTACAATTAGCTTTAGTGATAATATCTAAAAATTACATACTCATCGTTTTGATACATAATTGCACATGATTCAAGTAAGAAGTAATACAGAGGTATCCATTGGTTGTCTTTATCTAGTACATATAGACTCTTATCGACAATAATAAAATCTATCTTGGTGCGTAAAAGTATGTCATCAACATCTTGATACTTCGATGTCAGCCTAGTTTGATCATCACCTGCATATAATGGTTTGTAAAATATTGATAACAAATCCTTCATATCACGATCATTTGGATATGCAGCATCAATATTACTTTTCTCTACCATACCATTCATTAACGTGATCCGTGGTTCAATGATCAATAAGCCTTCAGTTTGTGATATCACTTTAGGATAAGATAGTTTTTCATCATCAATGATGTATTTCAAAGCATTACCAGTATCAACAACATTTTGATCTAATTTATATAAGACATTGAAATTAGTTGTAGTTTTGAAAAATGGATGATACCCATATCTTATGTTTCGATATGTAGAATATGAACTTAATACGATAATCATAATGAAAAATAATTTCTGCACTATCTTCTTATCTTTTAGTGCTTCTATGATTATATCTATTCCAATCATGATAAAACCAGAACTAAACACTAAGTAAAAGATCCTTTGATAAACTTCAACTCCTGTTATATATGTCATTACAAAAGGTGAAACAAAGGGATTGGCGAAGGTGATGATAATGATCACTAACATAACCGCTAACTTTTTAGTCTTACTTTTTAAAAATAAAGCCACAAGACAAAAATAGTATAAGAAGTTTATAAGGGTTGTACCAATCCCTTTATAAACAAAATAATCCTCAACTCGATCATAAACAGAGTGTTGCGCGAAGAAATGACTTAATACTGATAAATAAGAATTTTGATACTTAATAACTCCTAAGATAATAAATGTTAACGGTACAAGTATCATCATAATTCTTGCACATTTATTAATTATATTAGTAAAATGAATTTTATGCTTACTAAAATAAGCAATCAGTAATAATATTAATTCAAAAAACAACACTATGAAAGTGAAGATGATGTTATTCATAAACAAAATACTATATATAAGGGTTGGTAATGCTAAATAATATATGTGTTTAATTATTTCGTTCAGGTTGAAAAATAAACTCATCATTATATAGGAGTACACTATAAAAAATCCTAAGAAAAAACCCGTACTTGCACAACTGATCAGCGCGATATTATAAAAAACAACTACCAACGGATTGACTTGCATCCCCTCTTTAAAATGTGCAAATAGAATAACGATTAAATTAGTTATCAAACTAGTTAAGAAAATAACTCCAACATGTGGAAATGTAATATTATAGTAGAGCGTTTGAATGTATAAACCAATAAAGACAACATTCATCATAAAACCACTGGTATTTTTTGTAAGTTTCTTGATGTTCAAAATTGCTTCAAAACTTAAAAAGTAAAACAAAATATTACTTGTCCACATATAAACAGCACTATTAATAACAACATTTTTAAAGATCAAGTTTAAAAGCCATAATATCGCCGAAAAGAACTGATAAAACGATTGATAAAGATACTGGATACCAATAACACTATGTTCATAGATACCACCACTGTACCCTAAAAATTGACCAACTACTTCACTATTGATATTTCTTTGAACAATGGTGAAGTAAAAACTTGAATCACTGGTTTGTGCACTAAGCCCAACCTGCGTTGATAAGATTATCATTATCACAACATACACAACTATAATAAGTAGATCACTTTTTTGATAGCTGAACTTATTACCTTTAATTATCATAGTCACAAACAACAATCCTACCATTATGAGAATAAAGATCAGATTTATGATACTTGTGGCAATGTTGAACCAAACTAATGGTAAATAAGACACAAACAAAAACGACATTAAAATCACAAAACCAAAAGAAGTATATTGTATCTTATTGTTGAGATTAAGCTTCTGTGCGAGCTTATTACCTAAAAGATTGCATGATATTAGTATTAAGCTTGATAAAGCTAAGATAATACCATAATTCATCAGCCAATTATGCTCCTTAGTATAAGTATATAATAAAACAATAAATAAAAAAAAGAGTTCTTTTTAGAACTCTAATCATTAGCCAATTTTCTTTCTTTACTTATTTGAACATAACAAATATAAGCAAACACAACACTAACAAAGAAAGCTACACCACTAAATACAAAAGCTAATTTTGGACCAACGGTATATATAAATCCAGCAAACAAAGATCCACCAACCATACCAAATGAACGCATTGAATTAAACATTCCAACCAATACACCACCACTTCCCTCACTACGATTAAACTTCGCTAGTATTGATTGCATAAGTGGTAAGTATACCGCATTGAAACCAAAGAAGATAACATTGATTATGATAAATGGAACGATGTCATTGATCATTACAATCGAAATCATCATCGCTAAGCAGATTGATAGCACATAAATAATTGATTTATTAATATCTGTCTTTCTTAGTAACCACATGCAAATAGTTGAATTAGCGATCAATGTGATAAAGCCTACAATTGCTTTTAAAAACCCATTATAAGAAGGTGGAAATCCATATTGATCCTTAATAAAATAGTTAAAAGATTGATCATAAGAAATGCTAGCGAAAGAGGTTGCGATCGCAACAACAAAGAAGCTGATCAATACAGGTGTTAATAAACTTTTAGCGTCAATAACAATCCTAACAGGATTTGAATCTTTAACTAATTCTTTAAGTGGTTGTTTATCTCTAATCGGTTTATCATCAAGGACGAACCAATTAATAATACCAACAATGAGTAAGCCAATTACCTGAATAGTGAAGGTCAAGGGAATAGAATAATCACCAAGTACGCCACCAATCAAATACCCAAATGGTGATACAACTGAGGTAATCGTGGCTGAAATTGCCAAATTACGACCTCTATTTTCAAGCGTGCTATTGTCCATAATATAAATCATTTGGTTGACAATGATTGCACCATTAAAAAGACCAGCTAGTAATCGACCAACAACGATACCAGCTTCAGTAGTAGCTAGACCAAAGATTCCCTGGGCAATAGCATAACCAATAAAGCCAAAACTAATAATTCTTGTGCTACCGACATTACTTGCAAGTTTTCCCCAAAAAGGTGAAAATAAGAAATTGGTCAGCGCCATTGCCGCAAAAGCTACCCCAAACATATAATCGTTTAAACCGAGGTTTTGAATAAAAGTGGGGGTTATCGGATGGGCAAAATTTGCCACAATGAAATATAACCCCATTAACAAATACATTCTATTTATCGATATTTTTCTCATATTATTTAATTAAGTGAAAACACTCCTGTCTTTCTGCTACATAATGAACTTTGTCATCAGTAAACATAATGTCAGTCTCTGCGCCTAATGTCAAGACCATATTCCATTCTGGAAGTTCAACTTTCGCATTTAGTTCAAGCGAATAAAAGGTATCATTATATAATTTATAATCACCTGTTCCTTTTACCCCGTTTTGCATATCCCATAAGCCAATTGTTGGACCAGCGCCATGACCATGATGACCGATTGGATGGGTATAGATACAAGGAACGATGCCTTCACTTATCGCTTTTTCACGCGCTATTTTCAATATCTCATTACCCGTTAAACCAGCTTTAAAACTACTTATCGTTATATCTTGTAAACGATTGACCGTTTTAAGAGCTTTCTTTAAAAAGTCAGGAGCATCGACTTCATCAAGCTTTAAGACATAAGCATTCTCTTGCGTATCTGTACATAAGTTAAGGTATTTAATGCCAACATCACAGTGTAGAAGATCACCTGGCATGATAATCGCTTCTTCATAAATTTCACCAACATCTTTTCGGCGAATAGATACCTCATAATCAAACCAAGGTGTTAAACCAAGATTAATCGTTTGTTGTAACATGAAATACTTAACATCACGATTTGTTGTAATACCAGGTGTGATAACACGCGAAGAGAAAGCCTCTGCGATAATGCTATGTGCAATTTGCATGATACCAGTATAAGCTGCCATTTCTTCTTTAATCCGTGTTTCAAGCCATCCCACACATAATTCATCAGCTGGAGTAATTTTACCCATCATATCTTGATCAAACTCAGCAACTATCTGATCATAGAGATTTTTAGATAAGCCATCCGCAAAAGCGTAAGTCTCAGATACATTTAAACCTATCTTTTGGGGATTACATTCTTTGATAATACGTGCTAAACACTCAAATTGGGTTTCTGGACCATTTATCTTCTTAACATCTTTGCCATCTGGTAATAGTGATTTACCATCCTGCCAATTTGCACCTTTAGGGTTAGTCCATACTGCTTCATAATAATCATCAAGACCAACACCTGGTCGTGTCAAAGCCATTTTTCTAACTGTTTTATCATCATTTAAATGAAAAACTAAGATCGTAGTTCTTCGTGCTGTCATCATGGCACAAGGAACAAGTGTGGTTAAAACTGGATCCTCATTGTATTCGCGACAACATACAACCCACAGATCAATTCCACTTCTTTTCATGATCATTGGTAATACATTATCAAGACGATACTTAAGCCATCGATTGCGAATTTTCTCTTGGTCACGATAAGAATAAATTTTAGTTTTTAGTTCGCTTGAACATACTGTGTCTTCAATTAAGAAACTCTCTTTAGATATTGCCATATATTCTCCTTTTAAATAACAAAATCACCATTTTGCATGATAACTACTTCTTCATTATTAGCTTTGATACCTACCACTTTAAACTCATCAGTACCAATCATGAAATCATTATGGGATACTGCTGAGTTAACGCCTTTTCGCAATAACTCCTCTTTTGTCATATTTAACCCATTCTTGATACAGCCAGGAAAACTTGATCCAAATGCAAGATGTGAGACCGCATTCTCATCAATCAAACCATTATAAAATATCCTTTGCATTTGATTGATTGGTGATTTCTTACTTACTAAAGCCACTTCACCAAGACGAGATGTTCCTTCTTCTTTAAATAAGGCATCTTTCAATAGATCAACATTACTTTTTGCACTACAGTCAATCGCTATGCCATCTTTGAAAGTGATACTGAAATCACTAACTACCTTACCTGCGATTAAAAGCGGATAAGAAGCATAAACGATACCATTAGTACTAAAACAATCAGGATCGGTAAAAACCTCTTCAGTTGGCATGTTAGCTACATAACTAACTTTGTGAGCTCCAATACTAAGATCATTAGCTCCGGTCCAAATATGATCCTTTACTAAATCCATACGAATATCAGTACCAAGTTCACTGGTTATATGAAGTGATTTAAAGTTATGAGCATTAAGTTTATCTGCTCTTTCATTTAAAGCTACGATGTGATTTTGCCAGTTACTAATGACATCAGTAGTATGATCAACTCTAACCATCTTACACAAAGCATCTTCAAGCGCATTAAAAGCTTTCTCTGGCTCTAACTCTGGAAATACTTTATTAGCCCAGTCAACAGTGGCAACAGCGGTAGCACTCCATTGGAGCGTTCCTTGATGGATGTGTTTTCTAATAACATTACGTACATCATTACTTGCTTGACTTAAAGCTAATAGCTTATCACTTGCGACATCATGATTTAATGTTGGATAACTACCCATCAAGCTTAACTGACATGCCCCTTGTTGTAAATAATGCTCAAGTTGTTCTTTTTTCCAATTAGGCACAAGTCGTAATTCTTCAGTCGTTGCTGATAAAGCTCTACTATGATTTATCATAGGGTCTTCAATAAAGACAATAACATCCTTTGCTTTAGCCTTAAAAGCTTCTTTAACTACTTCCTGTGCTAATTCAAGAGCCTCTGGTATAGTTTGAATGATCAAGTATTGATTTGGTTGCAGATTAACGCCAACCCTTACAAGCATTAAAGCAAATTTCTGCCTTCTAAACTGATCCATCGCCTATACTCTTTTTGCAATTTCAGCAAGGATTTTTGTTTTAATTTGATCAACTGCTGTGTTAACATCTTCAGTAGATACGATGTTGTTAAAAAGTGGAGCTAGTTCCATATCCATTCGGGCTTTATTCAATCGATTTTTGATACTTGCTTCATCATCTTTATAGATTAGATTAATCTGTTTTTCTAATTCTTCAAAGCTTTTAGGCATGACAAAGAAAGCTAAAGCGTCAGGTATGTTTAATTTGATAGGACCTACACCTTGGGCTTCAACCTCAATTAACACATTTTTACCTTGCTCAATTAGAAACTCAACTTGATTTTTAGGAGTACCATAATAATACCCATTAAATTCTGTATATTCTAATAGTTCATGATTTCTAACCGCTTGGGCAAAACCTTGATGAGTGACAAAGTAATAATCGATTCCATCAATTTCTTTTTCTTTTTTTGGTCTTGTTGTCATTGATACTGAATAGAATAAGCTTAGTTCTGGATCTTGCATTAAAGCATGACGGATTGGTCTTTTACCAACCGAAGAAGCTCCACTAAGTATTACAACTATTCCTTTTTTCATATTTACCTCCTATTTTAGAGCACTGACAAATGTTGTCAGTAACTTATATGTGCGATCAAACGAAGCAAGATCAAGTTCTTCATCTGGTGTATGAATAAACTTAGTCTTGGGTCCAATCGATACGATATCCATATCATCATACATTGCTTTAAATACACCACATTCGCAACCACCATGAGCAGCTATCAACTCAAGCTTTACATCATATAGTTCTTTAACAACTGCTGTTAATGTATCACGCATATTTGATATTTCAGAATAATTCCATCCTGGATAGAAAGCATGAATAGAGTATGATGCACCAAAAATTTCACATAAGCAAGCAATTTCTCTAATCAAGTTTTCAATACCACTTTTTAGTGCCGAACGAATTGAGATAGCTAGTTGTAATTGGTCCTTTTCAGTCGTTACAACCCCTAAGTTTAATGACGTCATTGTTAAACCTTCAATCGCCATCGAACGCGCTTTAAATCCGTTTGGTAAAAGATAAACCATGTCGATCACTTCTTTACTACATTTGTCAGTCCAGCAAGATGTTACCTTAGTAACTTCCTTAAGAATGTATTTAAAGCCAGCATCACTAAATTCTAATTCTTCCTTAATATCCTTAGCTGATTTTTCAAATAAAGTTGCTAGAGTTGTTAGTGGCGTTTTTGACACAAACACAACATCTGCTTCACGCGGAATAGCGTTTTCTTTTAAGCCACCATCATAACTAACTAATCTTATATCAGCATTTTCAAGTTGTGCTTCTTTGATCATGCGAATCACAAGTTTATTAGCATTACCCTTTTCTTTGTTTATTTCTCCACCTGAATGACCACCACTCAAGCCTAGCACTGATAATTGGTAGGTTTCATCACTGTTTGTTTGCCAAGATAACGATTTAACAACGCGATCACGACATCCACCAGCTGATGAAAGTAATGTATTAGTTTCGCCACCACCATCAAGTGAAATCATACGATGCGCCGAAATATCCTCAGCCTTTAAATTCATCGCCCCATAAAGTCCAGTTTCTTCCTGAACGGTAAATACACACTCAAGCGGCGGATGAGCTAGCTTATCATCAGCCAAGATAGCAAGCATATAAGCCACACCAGTACCATCATCAGCACCAAGTGTTGTTCCTTTTGCTTTAAGTAGTCCGTCTTCAACATATAAATTTAGCGGATCACTTAAGAAATCATGATTAGAATCTTTATTCTTCTCACAAACCATATCCATATGAGCTTGGATCATCAACGGTGCACTATTTTCATAACCACTAGTTGCTTTTTTATAGATAATGACATTAAACATATCATCTTGTTTAAATGCCAATTGATGCTTTTTCGCAAAAGCAACTAAATAATCACTTAGTGCTTTCTCATTGTTTGAACCATGTGGTATCATAGCTATTTCATTGAAGTAGAAACAATGGGGTTTACTTAGATCGAATTCCATATTAGTCCTCTTTTCTTTTATTTGTATACTTATCTATCCAAGCTGTAATTTCAAACAATCGCTTACTACGATGTTTTGGTTTACCGCTTCTTGATAATTCATGATTTTCTTTTTTAAAACCAACAATTTTCGTATCTATGCCACGACACTTCAATACGGTGTACATCTGCATCGCTTCTTGGATCAAACAACGATAATCCTCATAAGAATGAATAAACAAAGTAGGTGTAGTAGCTTGATGTGCATATTTTAATGGTGACATTTGCCATAGTTCATCTACACAATCATAAGGATCAGGAAAATCCTGTTCGATCACAAAATCGATACCATAGTCACTAGCAGTTACTTCAGTGATCCAGTTTGCGATTGATCTCTGACTTACAGCACAACAGAAACGATCAGTATGACCAATAATCCAATTAGTCATAAATCCACCATAACTACCACCTGTTACCGCAATCCTTGATTTATCAATCATTGGATATGTTGTTAGTACTAAATCAGTAAAATCCATGATATCCTCATAGTCAATAGTGCCAAACTTTCTTCTAAGATCAGCGAAAGCATTACCTTTACCATCACCACCACGAGGATTGCAATAAAATACAAAGTAACCGCATGATGCCCAGTATTGCATTTCATGAAAGAATATCTCACCATATGCGGCTTTTGGTCCACCATGGATATTAAGGATTGCGGGGTAGGTCTTATTTGGATCATAATCGATAGGTAGTAATACCCATCCATCAATCGCAAATGGGTTTTTAACCACCGTCAACGCTTGTGGTTTAGCTACATAGCGTTGTTTTAAGACACTTGCATTAAACGATGATAGTTGTTGATACTCACCGTTTTTATAAAGATAGATTTCTTGTAATTTTTGATCATACATACCAATTAGTAGTATATGATCATCACTAACACTAAAATCATCACAACTTCCTTCTTTATCAATTAATACTTCAATCCTTTTATCGTTTAGACACCATAATTCACTATGAGAATTAACTACAGAAATAAAATATGGGTTAACTCCACTATTATCAAAGTTTTTATTCTTTCCATAGCGACAATCTGTTGTAACTTAATTGTATAGACTTCCTTCATTATCAAGCCATAACTTAGTTTCTTTTTCATTTAGTTCATAAAATTGGTTAGCTTCCATTGCGCCAAATTTTTTAGCATAGGTAGCAGCAAGTACTATCTTATCATTGAAATAGAAAACTCTACCAATCTGTAGATCTACTTTATCATATAGTGTATCAAGTTTACCCTTGACAATATCATATTCATAAACCTGTGACCATTTACCTTTAAACGTCTCATAATCGATTCCACTAAAAATAATTGTTTGATTATCTTTACTGACATCAAAAGATTCAACATCCAATGTGACCGGAGCAATACTAGTTATAACAAGAGATTTTTTATCAACTAAAAATAGATTATTCCGTTTACCATTAATATAACCAGCGCCATTAAAATAATAAGGATATTCATCCATTATCTGATAATCTTCATTATCGGATATCTCTTTTTTAACATTACTTCTTTGTTTTTCGTCTAGCAGATGATAATCACTATAAGCACGATCAACTGTTGCCATTACTAAATAATGTTCTGGCAGAACCTTTATTGTATTAATTTGAAGGGGTAAACTAAAAGCTTTAATAGCTTCGCCACCAAAAACATTGATACGATAAATATCGCTTTGAAGTTGATCTTTCTTATTCTCGCGATCAGCAATAAAAAGAATGTTGCTTTCATCTTCCCAAAAGTAATTACCCTCACTACCACCACTTGTTAATTGTCGAAACATACCTTTTTCATATAACCAGATAAATTGATCATAACCACTAGCATCATTCTTAACATTTGACTTAACAAAAGCAGCGATCGTTTTAGTTGGGTTATAATTAAGGTTAGATAAAAATTGATATTGATAAAATAAATCTTGATCTATCTTCAACATAGTTCCTCCTATATCACAATGATCTTATCTCGATCATCAGCAAGATATACAACCTTACCATCAGCGAACAATACACTTTCTTCAGTAAAGAAGAACACCTCATTCTCATAACCAGTTATTGCTCTTTTAGTGTTTAATTCAAGCGCATAAGCAGTGTTATCATTAACTAAAAGTTCTCCCTTGATCGGTTGTGGCTTTTGATCACTATATAGACCAATTGTTGGACCTGCCGCATGACCATGGATGCCAAGAGGATGGGTATATAACATCGCTTTTATTCCTTCAGCACTTGCTTGTTCAATTGATTTAGTAAAAACATCATTACCACTTAATCCTACTTTCATATTATCACAAACAATATCTTGAAAACGATTATTCTCTTCCATTCCTACATTTAATTCCGGTAAGATCATCACTTCCTTTTCCTTAAGTACATAACCCAATCTTTGAGTATCTGTACATAAACCTAAATAAACTATGCCAAAATCACAATGTATCAGATCCCCTGCTATAATCTTAGCATCACCACTGAACATCCCCGATGGTCTTTGTACATCAATCGTCGGGTCAAACCAATACGATAGACCAAGTTTATTCACGCTTTCCTTCATAAACCATTCAACATCCTCACAAGTAGTTACTTCTGGTGTTATAACCTTACGAGAAAAAGCTTCACTTATAATATCCATCGCAACAGCCATAACCTCAGAATAGTACTTCTTTTCCAGTTCACATCTAGTTTCTAAGAATCTTACTCCCAATAGTTCAGCTGAAACAAACTTCTCACAAAATTCAGGCGCAACTTCTTTTTTCAATATTTCATGCAGCCCAACAGATAAACCATCACAATAGGCATAATTAGCTGAATAGTTCAGACCAATCTTTGAGGGATCACATTTTGCTAGTAACTCATTAAGTGCTTCAAACTGTGTTTGTGTTTGTTTATCCCAAGCTTGTTGGTAAAATTTATTTAGTTCAGCATCTGGAAAACTTACACTATAACAGTTAACCTCTTGATGATCATTATGTAATAATAAGATACTAATACGACGTGCTGTTGGATAGCCACTTGGTGTCATTACTGAAAAAAGCGGGTCTTCATTATACTCTTTGCTTGGTATCAACCAAACATCAATACCACACTCCTCCATTATTGGTTGTAAAGTAACAGTTAATCTTTCTTTAAGAATTTGATCTTTAATCTTATATTGCTCTTTCAATGATCTTACTTGCATATATCCCCCTATATTAAAGAAGAGTGATTAGATCACTCACTTTAAATTCTAATCAATATTAACTCTTGTTGCGGATCACCAAGCCATTCACAGCCATCCGCAGTAATCACAACATCTTCTTCAATACCTATCCTGCCTTCTGGTAGTGTTATTCCCGGTTCAATCGTAAAAACATTACCTGCATCAAGTGGGGTATCAATTAACTCACTACGATTGTATCGTGGTCGTCTATTAGCTAAGATGGTGCCGCCATCGTGAGTAACATGACCCACTTGGTGACCAAGAGCAGCATTCCAAGAATCATAGCCATTATCAACTATCATATGACGGGCAATCTGATCTACTTGAAAGCCAGTAACCCCAGGACGCATAAACTCCTTTGCGGCTTTGATAGCATCTCTAACCAAGTAGAAAGCTTCTTTGATCCTTTCAGGAGCATCAGTTTCGTCATCTTTTAAAACATAATACATACGTTGTAAATCACTACAGTAACCATCTTTGCTTACTCCATAATCAATGTTCACCAAGTATCCCTTCACAAGTGGCGTATCGGTAATTCCGCCATGTCCCTGTGGCACATTTGGGTCAACCATTACACTTGGACATTGTGAGCTAGCCCAACTCATCTTATAACCATCAGCATACGCAACTTCATGTAAGAAATTAAATATCTCAATTGAAGTCATGTTTGGATGACAAATATCAGGCACTCTTCTTAAGTATTCATCCGCTTTTAAGACACAGTCTTTGATCTTAGCTATTTGACTTGAGGTCTTTATGCCTCTAATCTTTGAAACGATAGGAAAAGCACTGATGATCTCACCTTTGAATTCAATGCTTGCAAGTGCACGATCAAGCATCATTTTCATACCAACAGTTAATCCATCACTACTAGCATCACTATTAGAATAATTTAATGCTAAGCAATCAGGCTTTAAATCAGCTAATACTTCTTTGATTGTTTCTTCCATAGTTGTCTTATACTCAATCACTTCATCAATACCATTAATCAAGCGATAACCTTCGACATCTAAAGGAGAAACAATAGCAATACATTTATCTTGCGTAAAGATGATGGTTGTAGCGATTATAAAATCCATGTCACCTAAAACCGGTAAGATAGGCTCAGACCGCATAATTGTTTCGCGACCTGTGATTAACCAAGCATCAATCTGTTTTTCCTTCATAATTTTATAAATTAAAGGAATTTTCTCTAAATCAAGATTCATATTATATATTGCTCCTTTGTACTAAAAGATAAGAGCCTAAGCCGTAGCTTAGGCTCTTAGATTAATAAACTTGCTTACTTACCAGCAACGGTATACCACAAGAAGTAGCTACCTTGAGGGTTGTAAGAAATGTTTGTTGTTCCTGCTTTAACCAGGTAAACACTTGAGTAACCAAATAGCGGTACTGTATATGCTTGTTCTTGAACAAGATATGTTTCAGCGTCATGTAACAACTGTAAACGTACTGCTGGATCGGTTTCGCCTTGAGAGGCTAAGATCATTTCATCATAAGTTTCATCACCCCAAGAAACGCCAGCTTGGTTCCAAGAAGTTGCCATATCAAGATATGTGGCTGGATCCATAAAGTCTGCTGACATCGCATGACGTGCTAATTCAAATAGTCCGTTTGTGCGATCATCAAAGAATGTTCTGATTTCACCAGTCTTTAATGTTACTTCAATACCAATACTAGCCCATTGTTGCTGAATAACTTGCGCAACAGTATCGTGCATAGCATTTTGATTGTAGTAATAAGTAAACTTAAGCGGATTGCTTGCATCATATCCAGCTTCTGCCAATAAAGCTTTTGCAGCTTCAGGATCAGTTTTAACTAATACATTTTTAGCATCTTGTTCTTCACGGAAATCACCTTCAAGTCCTGAGAAGCCTTTAGGTACAAAACCGAACAATGGATAGAATCTAGATCCTGCATCAAGCGCTGTGATGATATCATCGCGATTAATAGCTAATTGTAGAGCTTTACGTACTCTTACATCTTGCAATGCTGGAGCACTTGTTGAATATGCATTAAACAATACGAAGTAGTTGAGAACTGATTCAGTTACTACTAATTCTGGTTTGCCAGCAAAGATATTAACGACGTCTGAGTTAACAGATGTAGCCATATCAATTTCACCGTTTTGGAATGCTAATAATTGAGCATCCATATCAGGCATAACTTTTACGACTAGTTTGTCGATCTTAACATCATCTGCAAATGGGAAGAACTCATTTTTAACCATGACGAATTCTTCTGCACTATCAATCTTAGTTGTTTGGAACGGACCGTTTGTTGGAACAGTCGGATCAAGTGACCAAGTTGAATCATGCTCTGTAGCGAAGTCAGCTCTTAATGGATAGAATACGCCAGCTGTCATTAAGTTAGCAAAGTAAACGATCGGTTTTTCTAAAGTAACGATCAATGTTTTGTCATCTGGTGCTTCGATACCGATATCAACCATGTCGGCAACATCAGCCATCGCATCACTGTATGCTCTTGCATTCTTAACATAATCAAAGATAAAATATGAGTAATATGAGTCTGCTGCTCCCATACCAACTGAACGTTTCATACCAAAGGCATAATCGCCAGCTGTAACTTTTTGGCCATCTGACCAGTAGTTATCATCAACTAATGTGAATGTATAAACTAATCCATCATCGGAAACGCTATATTCTTCAACAGCGTTATAAACCAATGAACCATCATCACCAATTGAGAATAATGGGAAATAAATTTGGTTAGTAATGGCTGATGTTACGCTGTCTGAACCAACTGCAGGGTCCAAAACATCAGGTTCTCCACCGACCGCATACGTAAATGTGACTTCAGTAACTTCGTCTTTTCCGCCACTACCGCCACATGCGACCAATGTTAAACTCATCGCCAAAATTAGTGCAAATAAACCAATTTTCTTCAATGTGTTTTTCATTTTCTTTCCTCCTATTTTTCGTATAAGAAACATGAAACTTGTCGGTTACCAACTTCTACCATCTGCGGTGTCTCGCGACGGCATCTTTCAGTAGCCTTAGAACACCTAGTCGAGAATACACATCCGGTCGGGGGATTTAACGGACTAGGTATCTCCCCATCAAGGACGATTCTCTTTTTTGCTTTCGCTATTTTAGGATCCGGTATTGGGATCGCCGACAACAATGCTACGGTGTAAGGGTGCAACGGACGATGATATACTTCATTACTAGGTCCGCACTCTACCAAATGGCCCAAATACATAACACCGATGCGATCTGAGATATGTTTAACCATACTTAGATCGTGGGCAATAAACAGATAAGATAATCCCATTTCTTCTTGGATTTGATCCAATAGATTTATAACTTGCGCTTGGATTGATACGTCCAACGCTGATATAGGTTCATCACAAACAATAAACTTAGGATTTAATGCTAAGGCACGCGCAACACCAATCCTTTGTCTTTGCCCCCCCGAAAACTCAAAGGGATAACGACGAATATGATCTGGTTTTAAGCCAACAATTCTTAACAATTCAACCGCTTTGGCTTCTCTTTCTTTTTCTGAAGCATATATTCCATGAATATTCATGGGTTCCTTAATGATTTCGCCAACCGTCATTCGAGGGTTTAAAGAGGCGTAAGGATCTTGGAATATCATTTGAACATCTTTGTGATACTCTTTTAAATCTTTCCCCTTAATCTGAGCGATATCTCTTCCTTCAAACTCAATACTACCTTCATTTGGATCATATAGTTTTACGATGGTACGACCAAGTGTAGTTTTACCACAACCCGACTCACCAACAAGACCAAATGTTTCGTTACGCATTACTTCAAAACTTACATCATCAACAGCTTTGACGATTTGTTTTTTCGCAAATAAACCTTTTGTAACATCAAAGTATGTCTTAAGGTTTATAACCTTTAATATTGGATTTACACTCATTTATCACACCGCCTTTTCATGGTTTAGCCAACAACGGCATTGATGGGTATCACTAAAGACAGTATTTTCCGGCATATGATCTTTACATATACGCATTGCTTTTTCACAACGATCAACAAACGGACAGCCTTTAGGCGGATTCAACAAATCTGGTGGTGATCCTGGAATTGGATGTAACTCTTCAACTAGATCATCTTCAGGATTAGCGATACAACTTAGTAATCCTAATGTATAAGGATGTTTTGGTTCATAGAATATTTCTTGATCTGTTCCAATCTCAACAATTTTACCACCATACATGATAGCTACCCGATCACAAAGCTTAGCTACAACCCCAAGATCATGAGTGATCATGATTATTGATGATGAGCTTTCTTCACGTAAACTATCAATTAGTTCAAGTACCTGAGCTTGAATTGTAACATCAAGCGCTGTCGTAGGTTCATCCGCAATAATCAGTTTTGGATTACAAGCAAGAGCAATCGCAATAATGATTCTTTGCCTCATTCCTCCTGAGAATTCAAACGGATATTGACTAATCCTTTTCTCAGGTGATGGAATTCCTACTTTTCGCATAAGATCTAAAGCTACTTTCTTAGCTTCAGCTCGCGAAATCTTTTTATGATTCATCAGCGGTTCAACCAACTGTGTTTCGATCTTTAATACTTGGTTCAAGAAAGTCATCGGATCTTGGAAGATCATTGACATTGTGTTACCTCGAATAGATCGCATCACTTTCTCATATTCTCTTTTATTCTTAAATTTAGTACGTGATATATCTTTACCATCAAAGGTAATTGTTCCTTCAGTTACTTCACCATTATCAGCTAACAAACCCATTAATGAGAACATAGTCTGTGATTTTCCAGATCCAGATTCACCAACAATACCTAATACTTCACCTTGATTAAGGGTGATTGATACATCACGCACAGCTTGTACGCGACCCTGTTCTGTCACAAATTCAGTAGACAGATTCTTTATTTCTAACAAAGCCATCAGTTCACCCTCCTTTTACTTACTGTTTGGATCCAATGCTTCACCAAGACCATCACCGATAAAGTTTAAAGATAATATCGTCAAACACATTGCCGCAACCGGCCAAATGATTTGAATCGGATAAGTATGAATTAAGCCACGCGCTTCACTAGCTAATACACCCCAGCTTGATTGTGGCTGTGAGATACCAATTCCCAAGAAGCTTAAGAATGATTCAGTAAAGATTGCTTGTGGTACCATCATCGTTAAGCAAACAATGATTGGACCAATCGCGTTAATAATTAAATGTTTCAATAATATCCTATAGTGACTAGCACCTATTACTTTTGCAGCCATCGCAAATTCTGTCTCTTTGAGCGACATTACCTGCGTTCGTACCTGTCTTGCCATATTAACCCAGGATGTAACCGATATCGCTATTAGCATACTAGCAAGATTATTACCAAAAACCATAAGAATCAAAATAACATATAATAAACCAGGAACCGAGTATATAACATCTACTGTACGCATCATGATCATATCGACTCTACCGCCAACATACCCAGCAATACCACCATAGACTATACCAATAACTAGATTGATAGCCGCTGACGCAAAGCCAATCGCAAGTGATATACGCGCACCATACATTACTCTAATAAAAATATCACGACCTAATTTATCAGTACCAAAGAGATGTTCTAAACTTGGAAGAGCATTACGATTCTGTAAGTCTTGCATCTCATATGAATATTTAGAGATCATCGGCGCAAATACTGCAAATAAGATCATTACAGATACAAATACTAATCCAAACAAAGCTAGTTTATTCTTTTTAAAGCGATTCCATGAATCACGAAGGAAAGTTTTACTTTCCATGGCGATAAATTCAGAGTTTTTCTCACTGTCAGGTAACTTCTCAAACAGATCGTCACTTAACTTTAAATCATTGATGTTTGACATGTTACACCTACTTTCCTAACTTGATACGCGGATCAATCATCGCCGCCGCAATATCACTCACAATATTCATAATGATAACAATAGCCCCTAAGAACAAGGTCAATCCCATTATCAATGTATAGTCACGATTAATAACGCTACTTGTAAACTCCATACCAATCCCAGGTACTGAGAACAAACTCTCAACCACAAAGCTACCAGTAACTAAAAACGCAAACATAGGACCGCAATAAGTTACTACCGGTAATAAAGCATTTTTTAAACCATGTTTAATTATTACTAATAACTCGGAAGTTCCCTTCGACTTTGCAAGAACAATGTAGTCCTTACTCATAACATCTTTCAAGCTTGATCTTGTAAGACGAGTGATCATCGATATCGGATTAAGTGCTAAGGCAATCGATGGTAGAATGTAATGCAAAGGAGTCTTTAAGCCAACCAATGGTAGCCAACGCAGCGTTACTCCAAAAACGATCATAGCCAAGATGGCTAATAAGAAACTTGGAATAGAAACACCAATTGTCGCAAAGGCAGTTATCAAACTGTTAACCCAACGCTTTTTAGTTAATGCCGAAATAACACCCAAGGTAATACCTACTGTTAAGGCAATCACAAATGAAACGGCTCCTAAACGAGCTGTAACTGGTGCTCTTCGCTTTATAATATCGGTAACTTGTTGACCAGTCTTTGCGATTGACTCACCAAAATCACCAGTAACTGCATTCTTTAAGTAAATAGTAAATTGTTCAAAAACTGGTTTATCAAGACCATACTTAGCTTCAAGTGCTGCGTATGTTTTGGGTGATAAAACTCTATTCTCTTGCGAAAACGGATCACCAGGTATAATTTTCATCATAAAGAAGGTTATTGTCGCTAAGATAAACATTGTCAACATACCTATCAGTATGCGTTTCATCGTATATTTAAACATGATCTGTCTCCTGTCTTTCTAAACCAAATATAGTTCTTGTTGTGGTGGCGTAAGAAATCTTGCACCGGTATCATCTACTACTACATCTTCTTCAAGTCCAATGCGACCCTTTCGAGTTACAACACCCGGTTCTAAGGTAAATACAAAACCTTTTGATAAGGGGGTATGAATTAATTCGGGACGGTTATATCTAGGCCTTTCAGGAGCCAATAATGGACCACCATCATGAGCTACTCTTCCTAATTGATGGCCAAGCGCCGCATTCCATTCAGGAAAACCTTTGCTTAAGATATAATCACGAGCTACTTTATCAACTTCAAATCCAGTAATACCAGGTACTAGCGCTTTCGCTGCTAAAGCGATAGCGTCTCTAACTGTATAGAATGCTTCCTTTAGATCACTTGGTGCGTCAGTTTCATCATCATCAAGAACATAGTACATTCTTTGAATATCACAACTATAACCATCAACAATAATACCAAAATCGATATTAACTAAGTCACCTTTTTTGATCAAGAAATCAGGAGCGCCCATATGACCGCTGGGACAACCATAACCAGAGAACACACCAGGATTACATGATTTGGGCCAAGAATAACCATAACCCTTACGTTCGGTCTCGCTTTGGAAGAACCCATATACATCTTGACAATTCATTCCAGCTTTAATGAAGCCTTTAGCATCATTGAATATTTCTTCAGCACAAGCACAAGCCTTCGCTATTTTCGCCTGTTCTTCAATAAGCTTAACTCCTCTAACCTGATTTATGATTGGTTCAGCAGAGATAATCTCTGGCTTGTAAGTAAGTTTTGTGAAAGCTTCTTGTAATACGTTGTATACCCCAACCGATAATCCATCACTAGCTGGATTATTCAAAGAATAATTCAAAGCTATTCTTTTTGGTTTTTTGTTTTCTAAATAATCCCTAAGCGTTTCTGCGTAGCTTAGTGGAAACGGTATAATTTCATCAAAAGCTTTAAGGCGATCATAACCATCAGCATCAATAGGCGTACATACAACAGCACTTGATTTATCAGCATTAAATATCAAAGCTGTAAAACCGATAAACTCAAAATCACCTAAGCAAGCTAAGACTGGTTCTGAGTTGGTTGCTGATTCATGTCCAGCAACGATCCAAGTATCGATCCCGTTTTTTTTCAATGCATCAAAGGCTATCGTAAACTTTTCCTTATAGATCGCCATCACCATACCTCCAAATAGAAAACTTGGATTAATAATATATTAGATTTGTAACAATATCAAGTTTTATTTCACAATTTTCACATTTTATTTTCAGCGCATTTTCATCATTATATGTAAATTATTTCATTATATGCTATATTATTATATGCGAGGTAATTAAATGAAACAAACACGAATCAATAAAACGCTACAACTAATGCATGAGAAAGGTATAGAAGGCCTTCTTTACGCATCAAGTGCCAATTTCCAGTATTTGATAGATAAAAAAGACTATTTCTGGCAACGTACTTGTATGAATAACATTAATGGCAATTCAAACTTCCGCAATGTCCCTGAAGCTGTATTATACTTACGACAAGATGGACAACTTTCTATTTTTTGTATACCTAGTTTAAAGAAGGTATTCTTCGAATATCCTAATGTTAACATATGTTATATGGATCAACTTGAGGATATAGTAGCACCGTATATTAACGCAAATAAGATTGGCATCGGTTATGCTTGCCATGATTATCTTAAAGAAATGTTACTTGCTATTAATAATAATGTAACGATTTTAGAAGCTGAGAACTTATTAAATGATTTAAGATGCATTAAAGATGAATCTGAAATTGCTACTTTGAGACAATTAGCTTTGTTTACTGATGAAGCTGTAGGTTTTGTCATCAACAATCTAAAAGAGCAAATGAAGCAATATGAAGCCGAAAACTTAATCATGAAATATGGTTTAGATCATAACATTAGCGATCTTTCATTTCCACCAACATGTGGTTTCAAACCACTGAATTCACAATTAGCTAAAGATGCATTGACTTTTGATCGCAATACTGAGTTAAGTTTCAATACTGCTATTGCCTTTGATGTTGGTTTTATGAGCAATGGTTATTGTAGTGATTGGGGAAGAACCGTTTATTTTGGCAAAGCCTCACAACTTGTCAAAGATGGTTATAAAGCCTTACAGGCCGCACAACAAGCTATGGTGAGTCTAATTAAACCCTATCAAACTAATGTCAATGAACTATATGATTTTGTTTTAGCGAAAACTATCGAACTTGGTTATGGTGACTATTTACGATTTAAGGATCGTGGCAACCTTGGACATCAAATTGGCATTGATTGTCATGAACATCCAATGATCAATCGTGAAACTGATTATATTTTAAAGCCAGGAATGGTATTTTGCAGTGAACCTAAGATGTTCTTTGTCGACGAGTGTTATATGCGTGTTGAAGATATGATCTTAGTTACCGAAACTGGCGCTGAATTCTTAACCAAGTTTGATCGTGAATTATTCGAGATATAAAGATAGGAGCAATCATGTTACAACAAGAAAAAATTAAACAAGCAAAAAACATCCTTAAAGAAGAAAACGTCGATCTTTGGATCACAATCGGTCGTGAGACGGTGATGAATTCTGAACCCGTTCTACCATTTTTATCAACAATTCAATTTGGTGGTAACACCGCTATTATGATCACAAAAGACACTTGTATCTGCTTAGCTGGTCATCTTGATGCTTACGGTATGAGTCAACAAGAACTATATGATGAAGTAGTAACTTATGACAAATCTTTTAAAGAAGAATTCTTTAAGATACTAGATCGCTTAAAGCCACAAGTAATTGCCTTAAACTATTCAGGTGATGTCGCCAGCGATGGTTTAACACATGGTATGTTTCTTTTTTTAGAACGACTATTCAAAGAGTATGGTTATCAAAATGAAATTATCAGCTCTGAGAAAATCATCAACAAACTAAGAGGCATCAAGACCACTTCAGAACTTGAAGCGATAAAAAAAGCAATCGCTTGCACTGAAAAAATACTGTTGGAAGCTAAAGACTTTATATGTGAAGGAAAAAGTCAGATTGATATTCATCAATTCTGTCAACAACGTATCACCTTCTATCAACAAGATAATGCTTGGGAATTAAAACATAATCCCGGTGTAATGATGAAAGGAGCTGCTGGAGGTCATTCAGGACCGACAGATCACCAATGCCATAAAGGTGAACTTGTAACACTTGATTTCGGTGTTAGAGTGGATGGTTATTGCTCTGACATTCAGCGTGTATATTATATTTTAAAAGATGATGAAGTAGATGCTCCTCAAGTATACAAGGATGCTTTAGCCAATATACAAAAAGCCCAAGACATCGGTTTATCATATATGCGCCCAAAAACGCCAGCTTATGTACCAGATGAAGCCGCTAGAGCTGCGATAAAAGAGATGGGGTTTCCAGATTTCAACTTTGGATTTGGCCATCAAGTAGGTCGCGAAACTCATGATGGTGGAGTAATGATGGGACCAAGATGGGAACGATATCTAGGAAGAGTTGAAGGCAACATGGAAGAAGGAATGGTCTTTACTGTTGATATCAATATTGGTTTTGAAGATGGTAAGATTGGCCAAGAAGATATGGCTGTGATCTTAAAAGATAAAGCGGTTTATTTGACTACCCGTCAAGATAATATTTACTTATGTAAAGGGAATAAAAGTGATGAGTGATCAAAGATTAAATAAATACGCCCGATTACTAATTGAACTAGGTGTAAATGTTAAGAAAGACCAATATTTGATCATTGAAGCCCCCGTTGACGCTTATCAACTTGTTCAAGCTTGTACGAAGATAGCCTTCGAGAAACAAGCAAAAGATGTTGTCGTATTTTATACTGATGCCTATGTCGATAAGCAACGATGCTTAAACGTCGATCCTAAATTGATTGAAACGGTACTATCATGGCAAAAAGAGTCGCGTGTTACTTATCTTAAAGAAAACGCCTGCTCATTATTGATCAAATCCGCTTATCCTTATTTATATAGTGACGTTAATAGTGAAGCCAGCAGTGCATTACAAAAATTCACAAATGACTTACGAAATAATATTCGTCAATATATTGCATCAGATAACATTCAATGGTGCATCGCCTCTTACCCAAACCCCCTATGGGCACAAACCCTGTTTCCAGACGATGATAAGCAGGTTGCACTTGATAAGATGTTTGATGTTATCTATCAGATGTGTCGAGTAAATTATCAAGATGACCCATTAGAGAATTGGCACAAACATTTAGCTGATATGACAAAATATGGTCAAAAACTTGACGAGTTTAAATTAGATCGTCTTCATTTTACTAACGCTCTTGGAACTGATCTTTGGATTGGATTACACCCAAATGCACGTTTTAGTAAAAGCGCTAGTGAAGAAGTTAAGTTTGTTGCCAACATCCCAACCGAAGAGATTAGTAGTTGTCCTGATAAATATCGTGTCAATGGCATTGTTTACGCATCTAAGCCTCTTGAGATAGGCGGAGCGATAATTGAGGACTTCTACTTCAAGTTCAAAGACGGCAAAGTCATTGAGCATTTCGCAAAGAAAAACAAAGCGTTGCTTGATAATTTACTTGATACTGATGAGGAATCACGTTATTTAGGCGAAGTCGCTCTGGTAGAAGATAAAACACCAATATCGCAATCTAAACTCTTATTCTATAATACTTTATATGACGAGAACGCTTCCTGCCATTTAGCTCTTGGTAAAGGTTTTCCAAGTTGTATCGAAGGTTGTTCAAACACTGATCTTGCCGATTGGCAAAAATACAACTTAAATTTCTCCACCATCCACATCGATTTTATGTTTGGAACTAGCGACATGAAGATAGTTGGCTACGATGCTAAAGGCTTAGCTTACGATATCTTTATTGATGGCAACTTTGCTTTCTAACTAAATAAATAACAGTGGCTTTCAAATGATAGCCACTGTTTTATTTATTACTGTTTCTTATCCGCGATCACAAATACCACAAGCGGTATAAAGATCAACATTACTGCTATAAGCGCAATTGCGATCAACCATCTATTATTACTAAAGATAGATCCTACCGTTTCGCTGTATACTATAATGATCAATATCGCCAAAAATAAGTTTAAAAAAGCAAAAACAGCAACTCCTTGAACGAAGTTTTTTTGATAAGTAATACCGTTATAAATGTAGGTTTGGCTTTTCTTATCGGATTTCTTATAGCTTTCAATGCGATCAGCTAATTCATTTAATGCATTCATATTTATTTTGTCGGAATCATTTTACAGAAAGGATTATTAGGGAACTCTGGCTGCCAACAACCATTATCATAAACAACTCTGTTAATAGTAATATTATAATCTGAAGTATTTAATCCATTTTCATTCATCCATAAGATAGCAGCCTGAATATTGGAAATATTACTAAACACTATTTTAAATCCTTCAAATATCGCTCCACTTACTATCGATCTAACAATGAATATCACTGCTTTCTGTAAGATTCCTCTCCCTTCCAAAGTATCAATATCTTCATAATCATCAAGTGATCCGCTATTAGAAAACTGATGAATATCCTCAATGCAATATTCTTTCAGTTCGCTTAGCATTACCTTGTCATTTTCAAAACTTGCGTAAGACTTAGTAACTGAAAAGCAAACAAACAATCCAAAACATAAAACTGATGATATGAGCTTTTTCGTATGAATCTCCTTTCATTTCATACATTAATATAGTTATCATTATAATTAACTCCTAAACTTAAACTAAATAACAATGAAATAATACAAATTGACTCTTCTCATATTCATCAAATTATATTTATAATAACACATTTATCATATTTTGCAATATATTTATCTTTATTTATCCATTTTAATACATTTAGGTCATTTAAATATCATTTTGTTGATTTTATCATCTATCATTATAATCACTGGTTAATAAATTAGCCAAGAAACATAAAAAATCAGCACCTCATTCTATTTAAATTTTTAGTATATTGGCTTTGTTCAATAAAAAAACCTATAGAAAGTCACATTTCTCGTGTCTATTCTATAGGTAGGCCTTAAACTGAATTTTATTCACTTTTCTCGGTTTCTTCTGATTCTAACTCAACTTCTTTCTCTAAAGCCGCAATACTAAACCTTTCAACCAATATCTCTATCTTGGGTGCAATCTCAACAATAGCGGTTTTGCGATTAAGTTCTTTGATCGTTGCGTGAATACCTGAATTTAATACAACTCGACTACCAACATCTAAAGCATTTTGAAAGTCTAGTATCTTTGTTCGATTTTTATTATATGTTTTGATATTACGATAAAGATAAAATCCTAGATACAAAACCATTACTACAACAATCCAAACCCAGCTATCAATTGATTTTAGAAAATCTAACATAACTTACTCCTTTTATCCATTTAACTCATTATACCACAGCTATGATTAATTATAATAAGCGGCTACACAACTTATTGTATTTCGAATCTTGACGATAATCTAGTAAATAATTCTCATTGATCAACCACTATATATGAGCCTATTGGCTTTAATTTAAGTTGGTGCGACGGACGGGACTCGAACCCGAACTCTGTGAAGAACGCGCCCCTCAAACGCGCGCGTATACCAATTCCGCCACCGTCGCACATTTTGAAACATCTTGATCAAGAACTACGTCAAATTTAACAACTCTTTATTTGATCACTGCTTCACTTTGATATTATATGAGATTATCTTGCTAATTTCAACTTGCTCAGATTTTTTAATCGCTATATTTTCAATTTAGGTTTTAGTATGCTATATTGTAAAAAAGGTTAATTCAATATGAAATTATTACTAAATCTTTTGATCACTATCATTATCCTAAGCAGCGTGTTCTTTGTTGCTTATCGATCTTTTCAACTTACTTCAAAGCCTAAAACTACTCAAGGTCGTTTGATTACATATAGTCAAAGCGAAGTACAAAAAAGTCCTTTCGAAGAGTATATTGATTTAGTGATTGAAATCGCTAATAGCCAACCACAATATCCGGTTGTTGATGGCATAACAATATATGGCGAACGTTTTGGAAACCCTACTTTCCAATGGTGTACTGAATTTGTCATGTATTGTCTTGAACAAGCAGAAATAGAACTTAACACTACTTATATTGATGATATTTATCCATGGAAAGATTCAGCTTATGCTGTTGGTCTTTGGTATAAAAAAGAAAACCGGTACTTCACAGCCGGCAATTACACTCCTATTAAAGGAGATATTATCTTGTTTGATACTAGCAAAAACGGTTATCCGGATCATACTGGTTTGGTAATCGGAACAGTTCATCAATACGGTATCGATTTTGTACTAACAATTGAGGGAAACATCCCTAATGATGTAACCCCACAAATTCGTATCCGCCAACTACCACTTGATCACCCTGACATCTTCGCCTATGGCAGTTGTTTCACTGAAATTGATTACCAAGGACCACTATCTTACTATTAATTTTTAACTGATAACTCACGAGCGATGTTAAAGATATGATCTCCAACTCGTTCGATATCTGTTAATATTTCGGTGTAAATGATACCGACTTCAAAATTCTCTTTTTCAACATTCATCCGTTTGATCTGGTTTTCACGGAAGTTATAGCACATATAATCCAGACGATCTTCATTTTGGGTTACGATTTCATATCGGAACTCTTCTTTTATGCTTGAAATACGATCAATCGCATTTAAGCTCATAAGGATAACTTCATTTATTTCATATAACTCAGCGATGATCTCATTAGTAAGTTTTAGATTACGACGCGATAAATAATCACAAGATTCAGCTAAGTTTAATGCATGGTCACCCATTCGTTCCATATCCTTGTTTATCTGGAACATTCTTGATACTACATTTGATTCATCAACCGATATATTGGCTGAAATAGTGCGTGAAATGTTCTTGATGATACCACGATGAATAGCATCAATCTTGCTTTCATTACTCTTAACAAATTCCAAGCTTGAACGACCATCCAAGATAGCTACCATCGATTCTTCAATATTATCTCTGACTAAACTATACATATGATTAAGCTCAACATTTATACCAAATAAATTACCAACGACCGTTTCCTTACCATGAGGAGGAGGAGTGATCTCAAGTTTCAAGTCTTTAACAGAATGACGATCAGGAATAATTAAATATGCGATTTTGGTCAATATCTTTCCAAATGGGAATAAAACCAATGATGTTGTGATACTAAACACTGAGTGCATGATCGCAATCTGTGCCACTGGATTATTTGGTGCTAACCAAATATACAGCTCTTCAAGCGGTAACAACATATATATAACCGTAAACATTAATGTGCCTAATACATTAAAGACAATATGGATCATAGCTACTCTTTTAGAGTCGCGATTCAATCCTAGTGATGACAAAGCTGCTGTAACACATGTTCCTATATGTTGACCACAATTAAAGTAAACAACATCAGCAACACCTAAAACACCACTTTTTGCCATTGTTTGAATAATGCCTACAGAAGCACTTGATGATTGTATCAAAGCCGTGAAAACAGCACCAACCAATATTCCTACTAAAGGATTTTTCATTGTTTGAATCAAATCTAAAAAGAATGGTGATGACCGTAATGGTGACATAGCGCCACTCATCATTTTCATACCAATAAACAAGAAACCAAGACCCATCAAGATCTCACCAATGGCATTTATTTTTGGTTTCTTCATAAAGATAAAAAACACCATACCAATAAATGCGACCAAAGGTGCTATCAAATCAAAATTCAATGCTATCAACTGCCCCGTAATCGTAGTGCCAATATTAGCACCCATAATAACACCAACAGTCTGCGATACGCTCATTACTCCTGCATTTACAAAGCCCACCAGCATACTAGTTGTAGCACTTGAACTTTGAATAATAGCAGTTACTAATGTTCCTACTACTAATCCCACCAATGGTGTACTCGTTAGCTTTTCAAGAACCTGTTGCAGTTTACTACCAGCCAAGTGTTTAAAACCACTAGCCATGATGTTCATACCAAACAGAAATAGCGCTAATCCACCTAATAAAGAAAAAATGTTAGTAATACTCATTGTTTGAACCTTCCCACCGTATTATAACAAACTCTTTTTTTAAATTTATATATATTTAACAAGATAACGCTTACATTTTTACATTTAACCCCTCATGTTAAAATAAAGTTAGCTATTATGTCTTAATCGTCCAAAAAAGGTATAATAAAAGAAGAAACGAGGACACTGTATGAGAAATATACTTGTAACAATGGAACTGACACCACAACAACAAAAACTATTTCAAAATAGTAATGATAACTATCATTTTATTCAACAAAAAGATTTAGCTGAAAAACATGTCGCTGATGCTCATGTGATCATTGGCAATGTACCACATAATATGCTAGATCATGTTAAAAACTTGCAATATCTACATCTTAGTATAGCTGGAAGTGATCAGGTCGCAAATCACCCTCTTATTAAAGATAAGATCACACTAACCAATTCAACCGGTTGTTATGGCATGGGTATAAGCGAACATATGTTAGCTAGTGTCTTATTTTTCTATAAACGATTTAACCAACATTATCAAAACCAACAAAATGCCGTTTGGGATAGTGAAGGCGAAAATCGATCAATTTTTAGTAGTAAGGTGTTGGTTCTTGGACTTGGTGATATCGGTAATAATTTCGCTCAAAGAATGTATCTACTTAACGCTGAAGTCAAAGGGATAAAAAGAACTCCTGGGGTTAAACCAGCTTATTTACGATCTTTACATCAAATGGACGCTATCGATGACTTGATTAAAGACGCTGATATTATTGCATGTAGTTTACCAAACACTAAAGAAACTCATCACATTATTAACAAGCAACGTTTAGGTTTAATGAAAGATGATGCCTTACTTATCAATGTTGGTCGTGGTAGCGCTATTGATACCCAAGCGTTGATCGCTCATTTAAGAAACAAACCAATGTTCTGTGCAGCACTGGATGTATTTGAGGAAGAACCACTACCAAAAGATAACCCCTTATGGCAAATGGCAAATGTCCAAATAACACCTCATGTTTCAGGTCGAAGAAATCTCGCTTATACACGTGAAAAATTAGTAGATTTAGCGCTAAGCAATCTAAATGCATTTTTAAATGATAAACCACTTCGCAATGTCGTAGATTTTAATACAGGCTATCGTCGTTAATACAATGGCTGAGTTAGTTACAGTGTATGATGAAAATGGTCAATCAAAAGGCTATGCTAAAACAGTTGATGCAATAAAGGACGATGAACTAATTCTAGCCGTTCATATTTATCTATATGATAAAGATAAGAACTTTTTACTTCAACAACGGGCGTTTGATAAAAAAGAGCTTCCTGGTCTTTGGTGCATAACTGGTGGTAAAGTACAAAGCGATGAGAATAGTAGTGATGCGGTAGTTCGAGAAACCAAAGAAGAATTAGGTTTAACCCTTGATAAAAATGATTTAAATTATCTTGGAAGATGTTTGAATAATGGTTACATTGTTGACATCTATACAGCTTACTCTGCTTTAGCTTTTACTGAATGCAAGATTAACAAAGCTGAAGTCAATGATATTAAAACCCTTAATCTCAATGAATTATTAGCGTATATCAATAGTTTAAGTATCAATGAAACCAACTATCTTAAACTTGTTAATGACAAACTTATAAAAAGCATCAAATAAGCCGAAATATTCGGCTTATTCAGACTGTTGACAAAATAAGTTAACAGTCTTTTTTATTTGGTTAGAAGAATAC
>CAZKJS010000010.1:0-14749 GCA_964553255.1 uncultured Erysipelotrichaceae bacterium
TCTTAGACTTATCGCGGTTTCTTTAGCAAAACGGAATTAACTTTTAGAATCTAACCCCTAATTAAATATCAAAAAAAAGCACTTGCAATAAGTAAGTGCTTTTTGTTATAATACTGGAGCTACCGCATTGACGTGCAAGGTTGCTGACACACTGAAAGGCGTTGTCATGATTGGTGAGAAGTCAGGTAATTTGCATTGAGCGGGTTGGTCTTGAACCAACGAAAACAGAAGGAGGATTTTCATGGCAAAAAACAGCGTGCGTATTCGCTTAAAAGCGTATGAACACAGAACTCTTGATTCGGCAGCTGAAAAAATCGTAATAGCTGCAAACGAACATGGAGCAAAGAAAGTTGTCGGACCAGTACCGTTACCGACAGAGAAACAAATTATTACTATTCTAAGAGCGGTACATAAGTATAAAGATTCACGTGAACAATTTGAAGTAAGAACACACAAACGTTTGATTGAGATTGTTGGCCCATCAGCAGAAACGATCGATGCATTAAGTCGATTAGAGTTGCCAAGTGGTGTTGACATCGAGATCAAGCTGTAGGAGGAAGACATGAAAGGAATACTAGGAAGAAAACTAGGAATGACACAGGTATTTACTACTGAGGGTGTTATGATCCCGGTTACTGTAATAGAAGTTACCCCGAATGTTGTCTTACAACAAAAGACCGTTGAAACTGACGGTTATGAGGCAACTCAATTAGGGATGGAAAATGTAAAAGAAAGACGCGCTACTAAAGCTGCCGTCGGACATGCGAAAAAGGCAGATACTGGTCCAAAGAAATTTGTCAGAGAAATTCGTGGCAATGAAATGGTAGGTTACGCTGTTGGCTCGGAAGTAAAAGCAGACTTATTTGAAGCCGGAGAAGTTGTTGACGTTTCTGGAATATCAAAAGGAAAAGGCTTTACTGGTGCTATCGCAAGACACAATCAAACGATTGGTCCTAAGTCTCATGGTTCAGGCTTCCATAGAGGAGTCGGTTCATTGGCGACGATTGGACGTAATAACGGTATCATTAATAAAGGTACCAATATGGCTGGTCATGATGGAAGTCTGACTACCACAAATCAAAATTTGGTCGTAATCAAGGTTGATGTTGAAAATAACTATTTATTAGTTAAAGGAAATGTGCCAGGACCGAAAAAAGGTCTTGTTGTCGTAAAATCTGCGGCGAAGAAAAAAGCAGCTAGAACAGCAGCTGAATTAGTCGATTATGCCGCTGCGAAGGAGGAGTAATAAATGCCTAAGCTAACAGTATATAGCCTTGAAGGCAAAGAGTTACGCGATATCGCACTAGCTGAAGAAGTGTTTGGCATTCAGCCGCACAAACAAGCTATGTTTGATGCCGTTGTATTGCAAAGAGCTTCAATGCGTCAAGGAACTCACAGCACAAAAACAAAAAGTGAAGTATCGGGTGGTGGTCGTAAGCCTTTTAGACAAAAGGGCACTGGTCGCGCTCGTCAAGGAAGTATTCGTGCAGTTCAAATGCGTGGTGGTGGAATTGCATTTGGTCCAAAACCGCGTGATTATGGTTTTAAATTAAATCGTAAAGTTCGTCGTTTAGCTCTAAGAAGCGTACTTTCACAAAAAGTTGTTGATGACGCTTGTAAAGTTGTTGATAGTTTAGCACTAAGTAGCACTAAGACAAAAGATTTCGTCAAAGTTATGAGCGTGTTAGGCTTAAGTCGCAAGATTCTGTTTGTAGCAAGTGCTAGTGAAGATTGGGACAATGCATACTTAGCTATGCGTAACATTCCTGATGCGATGTTCTTAATAGTTGAAGAGTTAAATGTCTATGATGTTATGAATGCGGATAAGTTAGTCTTGACCGAAGGGGCAGCTAAATTAGCCGGGGAGGTATTCGCATAATGAGTTTACATGATATTATCGTTCGTCCGTTAGTGACTGAGAAATCAGTTAAATTAAACGAGACAAATAATGTAGTCGTTTTTGAAGTTAAGACAAAAGCAAATAAAACCGAAGTTAAACAAGCGGTAGAAGCGATTTTCAAGGTTAAAGTTGAAAAGGTTAATATCGTTAATGTCCATCCGAAAGAAAAACGTATGGGACGTTACGTTGGTAAGACAAAAGCAACAAGAAAAGCTTATGTCAAATTAGCTGGTGACAACAAGATTGATGTATTCTCAATTTAGATCACCCAAACGGAAGAAGAACGCTATTTCCGTAATAAATGCGTAAGGAGGAGAATTAATCCATGGCGATTAAGAAATACAAACCGACTACCCCGGGACGTCGCGGTATGACAACTTTAGCTAATGAAGAGATTACAGCTAAGAAACCGGAAAAGTCCTTAACAGTCGCGCTTAACAGCAAAGGCGGCAGAAATAACTATGGTCGTATCACAACTCGTCACCAAGGTGGCGGACACAAACGCAAATATCGTCTAATCGATTTCAAAAGAGATAAAAACGATATACCAGCAATAGTAACAACGATTGAATATGATCCTAACAGATCAGCGAATATTGCACTATTAACTTATAAAGATGGTGAAAAGCGCTATATTTTAGCTCCTAAGGGGCTTCAAATTGGTGCTATGGTAATGTCCGGTGAAAGTGCTGATATCATCGTTGGTAACAGCTTAGCAATTGGTAAAATGCCTGAAGGTACTGTTATCCATAATGTTGAGTTGAAACCTGGTAAAGGTGGCCAATTAGCTAGATCAGCTGGCGTATCGGCGCAAATATTGGGTATTGAAGATAAGTACGCTACTGTCAAATTAGCAAGTGGTGAAGTTCGTAAAATATTGACGACTTGTCGAGCGACAATTGGTCAAGTTGGTAACGAAGACCACAGCTTAGTCAATATTGGTAAAGCTGGTAGATCACGTTGGATGGGTATTCGCCCTACCGTTCGTGGATCAGTTATGAACCCAGTTGATCATCCACATGGTGGTGGTGAAGGAAGATCACCAATCGGTCGTAAAGCACCGATGACACCTTGGGGTAAAAAAGCATTGGGTGTTAAGACCCGCAAGAAGAAAAACGCCTCTGATAAGTTAATTGTTAGACGCCGCGATGCTAAGTAAACGAAAGGAAGGAAGATGAAATGGCAAGAAGCTTAAAAAAAGGTCCGTTCTGTGATGAGTATCTTTTAAAGAAAGTCGCAGCAATTGAGAAAAGTAAGAAAAAAGAAGTAATCAAAACATGGTCACGTCGCTCAACGATTTTCCCTCAGTTTGTTGAACACACATTCGCTGTTTACAATGGCAAAGAGCATGTGCCGGTCTATGTAACCGAAGATATGGTTGGACACAAATTAGGTGAGTTTGTACCAACAAGAAAGTTCGGCGGACATGGTTCCGACGACAAGAAAGCGTAGGAGGAAAACATGGAAGTTAGAGCTATAGCTAAAACAGTACGTGTTCCAGCTCGTAAAGCGCGTATCGTATTGGATTTAGTAAGAGGAAAAAACGTTGCTGAAGCAGCCGCAATCTTAAAGTTTAAACCTAATTATGCAGCTGAGGTTTGTAGTAAGGTGTTAAAATCCGCTATCAGTAACGCTGTAAACAATCACCAATTAACTGAAGATAAATTATTTGTTAAAGAATGTTACGCGAATGAAAGTGTAACGATGAAAAGATTTAGAGCAGCTGCCAAAGGTAGTGCTCATCCGATTATGAAACGTACCAGCCACATTACATTTGTGGTTGCGGAACGCTAGGAGGAAGCAGAATGGGTCAAAAAGTTAATCCTATCGGTATGCGCGTCGGGATAATCCGTGATTGGGAATCTCGTTGGTACGCCGAAAAAGAATATGGAACATTAGTTAAGGAAGATGCGGTAATTCGTACATTCTTATTTAAAGAATTAAAAGCTGCTTATGTTTCTCGAATTGAGATCGAAAGATCAAAAAACCGTATTGAACTTATCATTCGGACAGCTCGTCCAGGTGTTATCATCGGTACAAACGGTGAAGCGGTTGAAGTTTTAAAGAAGAAACTTGAAAAAATCGTTAATGGTAAATCAGTATTTATCAAGGTCGTTGAGATCGCAAATCCTGACCTTGATGCCAATCTAGTTGCTAGAGGTATTGCTGAACAACTTGAACAACGTGCCTCGTTTAGAACAGCACAAAAGAAGGCAATTCAAAAAACAATGCGTGCTGGTGCTAAAGGTATCAAAACGATCGTTTCTGGTCGTTTGGGTGGCACTGATATCGCTCGTAGTGAAGGTTATTCCGAAGGAACAACACCATTACATACGTTGAGATCAGATATTGATTTTGCGATTTATGAAGCTATGACTACCTATGGTAAATTAGGTGTTAAGGTATGGATCTGTCGTGGTGAAGTATTACCTGGTAATATGGTAACTGAGCCGGAAGCGCCAAAAATAGCACGTCCAAATGACAGACGTCGTCCGCGTCGTGATGACAACAGACAACGTGACAACCGTCGTCCGCGTCATGAGATCACTCCTCGTGATATTCCTGATGCACCTACAGCAGAAGCCGCGGTGGATGTTGAAGGGGGTAATTAATTATGTTGATGCCTAACAGAACAAAATATCGTCGTCCTCATCGCGTTAGCTATGAGGGCAAGACAAAGGCAGGTCGTGCAGTAGCCTTTGGTGAATATGGATTAGTGGCCGAAGAGGGTGGATATGTTTCAAACCGTCAAATCGAGTCAGCTCGTATCGCGATGACGCGTTACATGAAGCGCGGCGGTAATGTTTGGATCAAAATCTTCCCACATTTAGCTAGAACAAAGAAACCGCTTGAAGTTCGTATGGGTAGCGGTAAGGGTGCTCCTGAAGGTTGGGTAGCTGTCGTTAAACCTGGTCGTGTTATGTTTGAGATCGGTGGAGTTGACGAAGAAGTAGCTCGTGAAGCTTTCCGTTTAGCATCTCATAAATTACCTGTCAAGTCCCGCTTTGTTAAGAAGGGTGAGGAGGAATAGTAATGAAGATTAAAGATATAAGAGAAAAAAGTAATGAAGAATTACTTAAAGAAGTTGATTCTTTAAAGGAAGAACTATTCACATTACGCTTTCAACAAGCAACCGGACAATTGACTAATTCAGCTAAGATGAAGGATGTCAAGAAGACGATTGCCCGTATCAAGACAGTGATCACTGAGCGTGAGCTTAGTGGGGTTAAGTAAGGGGGATCAAGGATATGACAGAAAGATCAAACCGAAAAGTGTATCGTGGAAAAGTAGTTTCTGATAAAGCTGATAAGACAATCATTGTTGAAGTCAGCACTTCGAAACGACACAATTTATATGGTAAAAAAGTAAGATATTCAAACAAATTTACAGCTCATGATGAAGCTAACGAAGCCCGTATGGGTGATTTAGTCGAAATAATGGAAACGCGTCCATTATCAGCGACAAAAAGATTTCGTTTAGTGAGAATCGTTGAAAAAGCTGTAGTTGTCTAGAAGACAGAAGGAGGAGTGAAAGATGATTCATAACGAAACCAGATGTCGCGTGGCAGATAATTCAGGTGCAAAAGAAGTGTTGGTTATTCGCTGTTTAGGTGGTAGCCGTCGTCATTATTCAAATATTGGTGACATTGTTGTTTGCACAGTTAAAGACGCAACTCCTGGAGGAGGCGTTAAAAAAGGTGATGTTGTAAAAGGTGTTATCGTTCGTACAAAATACGGTGTGCGTCGTGAGAATGGTTCATATATCAAATTTGATGATAATGCAGTTGTGTTGATCAAAGATGATAATACCCCTCGTGGAACTCGTATCTTCGGACCGGTAGCCAGAGAATTGCGTGATAAAGATTTCATAAAAATTGTGTCTTTAGCACCGGAAGTACTGTAAGGAGGCACATATGAAAATAAAAAAAGGTGATAAAGTAATCGTTATAACCGGTGCTGATAAAGGTACAATCGGTGAGGTAACGAAAGTGTTCCCGACAGAGGAGAAAGTTATCGTTGAGGGTGTAAATCTTCGTAAGAAACATTTAAAACCCAACCAAGCTAATCCTGATGGCGGTATCATAGAAAAAGAAATGCCAATTCATGTATCTAATGTAATGGCATATGATTCAAAAGCAAAAAAAGCTAGTAGAATCAGCATTAAAGAAGTAAAAGGAAAGAAAACACGTGTCTATGCTAAAACTGGCACGGCGTTGAAGTAAGGGGGAAATAAAAGATGAACCGCCTTAAAGAAAAATATGTTAAAGAAATCGTACCAGCATTAGAAAAACAATTTAACTTTAGTTCAGTAATGCAGGTGCCAAAAATCGAGAAGATCGTTATCAATATGGGAGTTGGTGAAGCAATCACTAATGCCAAAGCATTGGAAGATGCTGTAGCTGAGCTAACCGTAATCGCTGGTCAAAAGCCAGTTATCACCAAAGCGAAAAAATCAATTGCGAACTTCAAATTACGTGAAGGTATGGCAATTGGTTGTAAAGTAACTTTGCGTGGTGAAAGAATGTATGAATTCTTGGATAAACTGGTCAATATCTCGTTACCACGCGTTCGCGATTTCCGTGGCGTAAGCAGCCATTCATTTGATGGTCGTGGTAATTATACTTTAGGTATAAAAGAGCAATTGATCTTCCCAGAAATTAACTACGATAAAGTAAACAAGCTTCGTGGCATGGATGTTGTAATCGTTACAACAGCTAAGAATGACGAAGAAGGAAGAGCGTTACTGAGTGCTATCGGTATGCCTTTTGAAAAGAAGTAGGGGGACAAGGTAAATGGCAAAAACATCAATGAAAATTAAATGTAGCCGCCCGGCAAAATTCAAAGTTCGTGAGTATACACGCTGTGAACGTTGTGGACGTCCTCATTCTGTATTGAGTAAGTATAAACTATGCCGTATCTGCTTCCGTGAATTGGCTTATAAAGGTCAATTACCGGGCGTTAAGAAGGCTAGCTGGTAAAGGAGGAACTATCACTATGACAATGACAGATCCAATTGCTGATATGCTGACTAGAATTCGTAACGCTATCCAACAGCGTCACGATGTAGTTGAAGTTCCGGCAAATAAAGAGAAAACTGAGATCGCAAGGATCTTAAAAGAAGAAGGTTATATCGCTAATTTCGTTGTATCGGGTGATACAAAGAAAACGATAACAATTGCTTTACGTTATGGTGCTAATAATGAAAAGGTTATTAGTGGTTTAAAACGTATTTCAAAGCCTGGTTTAAGAGTTTATGCAAAAGTTGATTCAATTCCACGAGTATTAAATGGCTTGGGGATTGCAATCATTTCTACATCCAATGGCGTTATGACAGACAAACAAGCTAGAGCCAAACATGTTGGTGGCGAAGTCTTAGCCTATATTTGGTAAGATAAGAAAGGAAATAATATGTCACGTATCGGAAATAAAACGATTACCATTCCTGAAGGTGTCGAAGTAACGATATCAAAAGCGAATGAGGTGACGGTCAAAGGTCCTAAGGGATCTCTAACGCGTCAGTTTCACCCGGAGTTGAAAATCGAAAACAATGAGGGAATCATAACTGTTTCTCGTCCAAATGACGAAAAACACATCAAGCAATTACACGGTACAACCAGAGCACTTATCAACAACATGATCGTTGGAGTAAGTGAGGGATTTAGTAAAGTGTTAGAAATCGTTGGTATCGGTTATCGTGCGGCGATTGAAGGAAACAAGTTAACCATGAGCATGGGATATTCTCATCCAGTTGTCATCATGGTTGAAGATGGTATTACAGTAACTTGTAAAACACCAACTGAGGTCACTGTTAGCGGTATAGATAAACAGCGTGTTGGTGAGCTTGCAAGCAATATCAGAGCTGTTCGTAAACCTGAGCCATATCTTGGTAAAGGTATTCGTTATAAAGGTGAAAAGATCCGTCGCAAAGAAGGCAAGACGGCTGCTAAGTAAAAAGAGGGAAAGGAGAGAACATATATGCTTAAAAAAGTTAGTAAAAATGATGAAAGAATTCGTCGTCACAAACGCGTACGCAGAAAAATTAGTGGTACTCCCGAATGTCCCCGCCTAAATGTCTTCCGTTCAAGTAAGCACATCCATACGCAAATTATCGATGATGTAAACGGAGTGACCTTAGCAGCGTGTTCAAGCGTTGATCTAAAGATGGAGAATGGTGGTAATGTTGAAGCTGCTAAAGCTGTTGGTGCTGAATTGGCCAAACGTGCTTTAGCGAAAAATATCGTAAACGTTGTATTTGATCGTGGAGGTTATATTTACCACGGTAGAGTCAAAGCGCTAGCTGATGCAGCTAGAGATGCTGGACTGAAATTCTAGGAGGTAACTTAAAATGGAACGCAGACCAAGAAGAGTAGAACGCGAAAAAGAGTTTGAAGAACGTGTTGTTACCATTAACCGTGTAACAAAAGTTGTTAAGGGCGGACGTCGTTTTAGGTTTTCAGCCTTAGTTGTCATTGGGGATAAAAAAGGCCGCGTTGGTTTAGGAACCGGCAAAGCTAATGAAGTACCTGATGCAATCAAAAAAGCGATCGAAGATGCTAAACATAACTTAATCAATGTACCAATCGTTGGAACAACAATACCGCATACAATAGTTGGTCGTTATGGCGCAGGTGAAGTATTAATTCGTCCTGCAACTGAGGGTACTGGTGTTATCGCTGGTGGACCAGTTCGTGCTGTGTTAGAATTAGCTGGCATTTCTGATGTATTATCAAAATGTATCGGTTCTAGAACACCAATTAATGTTGTAAGAGCTACCGTAGCTGCATTGAGTGAACTTAAAACAGTTCAATCAGTATCAAAGTTACGTGAGAAGAAATTAGAAGAGATCAGATAGGAGGCCAAGATATGAAACTAAATGAATTAACATCTAATGAAGGTTCACGCAGATCTGTCAAACGCTTAGGCCGTGGTCAAGGATCTGGTCAAGGCAAAACTGCAGGTAAAGGACATAAAGGTCAAAATGCCAGAAGTGGCGGTGGTGTAGCTATCGGTTTTGAAGGTGGACAAACACCATTGTGGCGTCGTTTACCAAAAAGAGGATTTACCAATTTTACTCGTAAAGAATACGCAATCATCAATGTTGATGCTTTAAATAGATTTGAAGATAAGACAGAAGTAACACCAGAACTATTAAAACAAAGTGGTTTGGTGAAACGGGATCTTGATGGTGTCAGAGTATTGGGACAAGGCAAATTAGAAAAAGCTTTGACAGTGAAAGCTCACAAATTTTCAAAAACAGCATTGAAAGCTATTGAAGATGCAGGTGGAAAAGCAGAGGTGATTTAAGTGATCAAAACATATATCAACTTGATTAAGAACAAAGAAATCCGTACAAAGATTCTCTTTACCTTAGCAATGTTGTTAGTGTATCGCTTAGGCGCTGGAATACCTGCACCTAGGGTCGATGCCGTTAAATTATTAGCTAGTGTATCGCAAAACTCAATCATTCAAATGATGAATTTATTAGGTGGTGGATCACTACAAGACTTTTCGGTCTTTGCCCTGGGGGTTGGACCTTATATCACTGCCAGTATTATCATCCAGTTATTATCGATGGATGTAATACCTTATTTGACTGAGTTGTCAAAGGGCGGTCAAAAAGGTAAATTACAAATTGATAAGATTACGCGCTATTTGGCTGTTGTTATGGCGTTTGTACAAGCATTCACTATGACATATGCATTTGATGTAAGCAGCGGAATAATCGTTAATGGTTCGGTATCTGTATATTTGTATGTTGCTACTATCCTAACTGCGGGAACGATGTTCTTGTGCTGGTTAGGTGATCGTATTTCGACTAAAGGAATCGGCAATGGTATGTCGATGATTATCTTCGCAGGTATCGTATCAAATATGCCATGGCAATTTAGTCGTGTTTATCAAGAACTAACAACTACTAATATGACCTCGGGTCTAATTATCTTTGTTGGCTATGTATTGATGTATTTATTATTGATCGTTTTAGTTATATATATGTCACAAGCGACAAGAAGAATACCTATTCAATATACTTCCAGCTCAGTTCAAAGAAGTCGTAGTGATATGACTTTTCTGCCACTAAAGATTAATAGTGCTAGCGTTATACCGGTTATCTTTGCTTCAGCATTAATGACAGCACCGCGAACTGTTCTAAGTTTCTTCCCTACCAATGGGGTAATTCAATTCTTAGATGTAGCGTTAGATTATACACAACCTTGGGGTTTGTTATTATATGTTACACTTGTTATCATGTTTACTTTCTTCTATACATCTTTACAGGTTGATCCTGAGAAGATTGCTGAAAACTTAAGCAAAAATGGTAGTTATATTCCTGGGGTTAGACCGGGTAATGATACCAAGAAACATATTGCGGTAATATTAAATCGTATTACGGTGTTGGGTGCTTTATCTTTAGCATTTATTGCCGCTTTACCATTCTTATTGCCAATGGTGACACCACTACCACAATCAGTATCACTTGGTGGAACAGGTATTATTATTGTCGTTGGTGTAGCCTTAGAAACGATGAAGGATTTAAGTGGTCAGTTGACTCAAAGATCATATCGTGGCTTTTCAGGTAAGTAAGAAATGAGTAATCTGAATATTCTTATCATGGGTGTTGCGGGAAGTGGTAAAGGCACAATGTCAAAGTATGTCAAAGATTATTTCCACATTCCGCATATCAGTACTGGCGATATGTTTCGTAAAGCGATCGCTAAAAGATCAAAATTAGGAGTATTAGCTGAAGAATATATTAACCAGGGACTTTTGGTTCCTGATGATATAACGATCGCGATGATCAAAGAGCGATTGTTACAAGATGATTGTCAAGATGGATATCTTTTGGATGGCTTTCCACGGACGCTTCCGCAGGCAAAAGCATTTGAAGATATCGCTGTTGAGACTAATCGTCCTATCAAGATTGTAATAGATCTTGAGATTGCTTTATCTGAACTAACACCAAGAATTGTTAATCGCCGTCTTTGTAAGAGTTGTGGTGCTATCTACAATTCAGTTACACTGCCAAGTAAAATTGAAGGCGTTTGTGACAAATGTGGTAATCCACTAATTCATCGCAGTGATGATACGATCGAAGGCTTAAGTGTTAGAATTAGAGAGCATGAAAAACTAACTAATCCAGTATTAGATTATTTCTTGAAAGAAGGATTAGTAATAAAGGTTGACGCCGGACGTTCAATAAATGAGGTCTGGGCAGATATAAAAAAGGCATTGGAGAATTTGAATGATCAAAACTAAATCAGAGCGAGAGATACAGTTGATGCGTGAAGCAGGACGTATTTCAGCTTTGGCCTTAAAAACGGTTGGTGAAAACATTAAACCGGGAGTATCCACTTTAACTCTTGATAAGATCGCTGAAAAAGTCATAAGAGAGAACATGGGAATTCCGTCATTTAAGGATTATAATGGTTATCCAGCTTCAATCTGTGCTTCCATCAATCATGTATTGGTTCATGGGATACCAGATAAAACAGTGCTTAAGAATGGTGATATTATCTCAATCGATGTTGGTGCCAGTTATAAAGGATATCATGGGGATAATGCTTGGACATTTGCGGTAGGTGATATAACTGAATCAGCGCAGCGACTATTGGATGTCACAAGAGAATCTCTGTTTGTCGGTCTGGCATTCGCAAAACCCGGTAATTATTTATCGGATATCTCACATGCCATTGGTGAATATGTATATAGCCATGGCTTTACAGTACCGCTTGAGTATACCGGTCATGGAATCGGAAGAGATCTACATGAAGATCCAGCCATTCCAAATCAAGGGCAACCAGGACATGGTGTTATTCTTAAAGAAGGAATGACATTAGCTATTGAACCAATGGTTCATGCTGGGAAACCCTTTACCAAAGTGCTTAGTGATAATTGGACGGTAATCACGAAAGATAAGTCACTATGCGCGCATTATGAACATACCGTTCTTATTACCAAAGACGGATATGAAATCCTGACAAAAGTTAAAAAGGAGGATGATTAATGGGTAAACAAGATGTTATTGAGATAGATGGTATCGTTGAAGAAACGTTACCAAGTGCCATGTTTAAGGTGAAGTTATCTAACGGACACATTATTTTAGCTCACGTTTCTGGTAAAATCCGCATGCATTACATTCGCATTTTACCGGGGGACCGTGTTACCGTTGAGATTTCGCCGTACGATTTAACACGTGGGCGTATTACATTTAGACATAAATAGTCTAGGAGGGAACACATGAAAGTAAGACCATCAGTCAAACCTATGTGCGATAAGTGCCGTGTCATTAAACGAAAAGGTCGTGTAATGATTATTTGTGAAAACCCTAAACACAAACAACGTCAAGGAAACTAGGAGGAACAATAATTATGGCTCGTATTGCTGGAGTAGACATTCCGCGCGATAAGCGGATTGTTATCTCATTAACTTACATTTTCGGTATTGGTGCTTCAACAGCAGAGAAAGTCTGTTCTGTTGCTGGTATTAATCCGGACACACGCACAAAAGACCTGAATGAAGATCAGGTAAATGCACTTAGAACAGTAGTAGAAAAAATTAAAGTAGAAGGTGACCTTCGTCGTGAAGTCAGCTTGAACATTAAGCGATTAATGGAAATCGGTTGTTATCGTGGCATTCGTCATCGTAAAGGTTTACCGGTACGTGGTCAAAGAACCAGTACCAATGCCCGTACTCGTAAAGGTCCGCGTCGTACTGTCGCGAACAAAAAGAAGTAACGATAAGGAGGAAAAGAAATTATGGCTAAAGCAAAAACAACTACTCGTAAACGTAGAGTACGTAAGAATATCGCCAAAGGCGTAGCTCATATTCATTCAACATTCAATAATACTATCGTTACCATTACAGATGATAGCGGTAATGCGATCGCATGGTCAAGTGCTGGTGCACTTGGTTTTAAGGGTTCAAGAAAATCTACACCTTATGCGGCGCAAATGGCTGGTGAAGCTGCGGGTAAAGCCGCAATCGATCACGGCATGCGCAATGTTGAAGTAAATGTTAAAGGTCCCGGACCGGGACGCGAAGCGGCTGTTAGATCACTTCAAACAGCCGGTTTAGAGATCACTGTCATCAATGATGTGACTCCTATTCCCCATAACGGCTGTCGTCCACCAAAGAGACCACGTGGTTAATACATTAAAGGAGGAAAATTAATGCAGAAATTTGAAAGAGCTGATTTCAAAGTCTTAGAATACGTTGAATCAAATCACTACGGGAAATTCGTTATCGAACCACTTGAAAGAGGGTTTGGTACAACCATTGGCAATGCATTAAGACGTGTTTTGTTATCCTCTTTACCAGGTGCGGCAGTTTATTCGATCAAAATTGAAAATGTTTTCCATGAATTTACATCAATACCAGGTATTTTGGAGGATGTAACTTCAATTATCTTAAATATCAAAGATTTGATCATGACCATCAGTGACAGTGAAGTTTATACCTTGAGGATTTCTGCTCATGGTCCTAAAACAATCACTGCCGGTGATATTGATTGTCCTACCAATGTGGAAATACTAAATAAAGATTTAGTAATCTGCACACTGGAAAAAGACGGTGTATTGGAGATGGAACTTAAAGCACGTAATGGGCGTGGTTATATTAGCGCTGATGCGAATAAAGCTTTATATCAAGGTTCATCACAAGGAATAGGAACCATCTATACCGATTCAATCTATACTCCAATTGAAAGAATATCATACAATGTTGAACCAACTCGTGTTGGTCAAGATGCATCGTATGATAGTTTAGAACTTGAAGTTTGGACCGATGGTGCGATAACACCACAGAAATCGTTGGCAATGGCTTCTAAAATATTGATTGAACACTTAGATATCCTTACCAATGTTGATGAAGCGGTTAAGGATATGGATTCATTGATTAAAGATGCAAGTGGTGAAACCGTTAATAAAGGCATGGTAATGATGATTGAGGATCTTGATCTATCAGTTCGTTCATACAATTGCTTAAAACGTGCCGGTATTCAAACAGTAGAAGAATTAACGCAGAAAACTGAAGAAGAAATGATGCGTGTTCGTAATTTGGGTAAGAAATCACTCAAAGAGGTTAAAGATAAGATTTATGAACATGGTCTTAACTTTAAATCCTACGAGTAAGCAAATATAGGAGGATATAACCATGAATAATCGTAAATTAGGTCGTACAGCCGATCATCGCAAAGCCTTATTACGTAATTTGGCAACTGATGTCATCGTTCACGGCAAGATAACAACAACGGAAATGAAAGCCAAAGAAGCTAAATCAGTTGTTGATGAAATGATCACTTTAGCCAAAAGAGGCGATTTACATGCCCGTAGACAAGCAGCAGCTTATATTCGTAATGTAATCGTTAATAAAGAAACTGGTCAAACAGCCTTACAAAAATTGTTTGATGAGTTAGCGGTTAAATACGCTGATCGTAACGGTGGCTATACTAGAGTAATTAAAACAGTCGATCGTCGCGGCGATGCTGCAACAATGGCTATCTTAGAGCTTGTGTAACTGAAAAAGGAACAGGAAAAACTGTTCCTTTTTTTTGTTTTTCTTTCGCTTATAAAGGGGTTAGTGGTATAATGAAATGAGTAAAGGTGGTGGTTTTGTGGATAGTGGTCATGCGGATATAGAACTTAATGCGCTTAAAAACAATGTACCGATTATGCACAAAGACGGCATCCTTTTTTTGGTTAAAGTGATCAAAGAATATCAGGTTAAATCAATCTTGGAGCTTGGTAGTGGAATAGGCTATTCAGCTATTCAAATGGCTAAAGATAACCCGGAAGTTAGGATCACAACTATTGAAAAAGACATTGAGCGTTATGAACAAGCGGTAAAGTACATT
>CAZKJS010000010.1:14759-39029 GCA_964553255.1 uncultured Erysipelotrichaceae bacterium
CATTAACGCTTTTAATTTACAATCGCAGATCAAATGTATCAATATTGATGCTTATGATTATCAAGATCAAAATCGATATGACATGATTTTCATTGATGCTGCGAAAGCTCAATACCAAGGCCTATTTGACAAGTACCGGCGATACTTAACTAATAATGGTTTTGTGATTGTCGATAATTTATTGTTTCATGGATTAGTAGATAATCCTGAGAAAACTCATAATCGTCGTACAAAAGATTTGATTAGAAAGATTAGAAATTTTAGGGAAGGGATACTAGCGAATTCTGATTACGACGTCAACTATTATCCTAATATTGGTGATGGAGTTGCGATGATTAAAATTCGTTAATAATAGCCTTCTTAGAAAGGTATGCGATGAATGATGAAATGAGCTTGAATGAACTACTGTTAGATACTATTCATCAAAAAAATGTTTTGAGATTGCGAATGTTGTTTGATGAGTATAATATCGTTGATTTAGCGGAACTGGTAAATGAATTGGAAGTTTTTGATATTATATTTATATTTAAAACAGTACCAAAAGAAATTACTGGCCAACTGTTTTCTTATTTAGATAGTGAGACAGTAGAAAAGCTACTTAATGTTTTTAACAGTAATGAGATAAAAAGTTTAATGGATTACTTATATAGTGATGACTTGATTGATTTCTTACAAGAACTACCAGCACCACTAAGCAAAAAGGTGTTAAATAGTGCATCATCTCAACAAAAGAAAATCATCAATGAACTTTTAAGTTATCAAGATGGTACGGCAGGAAGTATCATGTCGGTTAACTATTTTGAGTTAGATGAAGATGATACAATTCTTGTGGCTGTTGATAAGATCAAGCACCATGGAAAAAAAGCTGAGACATTAAATACATGTTTTGTTTTAAATAAAGAAGGACGATTGATCGGAACGGTAACATTAAGAGATATCCTTTTTGAACAACAATATCTATATATAAAAGATATAATGGATATTGATTTTAACTTTGTCTTGACCTCTGAAGATACTGAAGAGGTCGCAAAGATAATGCAGAAATATGATGACAGCGTTATTGCGGTCACTGATGATCAAGAACATTTGTTAGGTATCATTACTATCGATGATGTCTTTGATATAATCCAAGAAGAAGCGACTGAAGACATTCATAAGATGGCTGCTATCACACCTTTAGAGTATCCTTATATGGAAGTTGGATCTTTTAAGATAGCTAAAAGTAGACTAATCTGGTTAATGTTGTTAATGGTATCATATGCACTAAGTAGTATAATCATCACGAATAACAGCGATTTGTTGGTTGTGGTACCAAGTTTAATTACTTTTATACCAATGTTAATGGATACTTCAGGAAACGCTGGTAGTCAAGCAAGTGCAATGGTTATAAGAGGTATTACTGTTGATAATCTAACAGTAAAAGATTTTTTCCGTGTTTTGTTTAAGGAGTTATATGTGGCTTTAATTGTTGGAGCTATATTGTTTGCGGTAAATTTGATAAGAATATTGTTGTTTGTACCGAATGTTGGTTTGGATGTAGCTTTTATCGTTTGTATTTCATTGTATCTTGTTGTTATGATCGCTAAACTTACTGGGGGTTTATTTCCATTATTAGCATTAGTTTTTAAACTTGATCCGGCGGTTATGGCATCTCCTTTGATTACTACAACATGTGACGCGCTATCTTTATTAACGTATTTTTCATTAGCTGCATTATGGTTACATGGTTAAGGAGGTGTCATGATGGAATATATGAACGAGTTAAATCTTGAGAACTTACTTGATTTAATTGATAAAAGAAAATTATATGAACTAAGAGAAGTATATAGTGAATTTAACATAGTTGACTTAGCAGCGTTAAGTGAGCAATTGTCACTGTCGAATATCCTTTTTCTTTTTAGGATTCTACACAAGAATATAAGTGGTCAACTATTCTCATATTTTACTATTGAGACACAACAAGCGATAATCGATGCTTTTTCAAATGATGAGATTCAAGCAATGTTAGTCAATATGTATGCCGATGACATGGTTGATTTTATCAGCGATATGCCGGCTAATTTAGTTAAGAAAATTCTGATGAGTGTTAGTAAAGAACAACGTAATAGAATTAATACCTTACTAAGTTACCCTGACTATTCAGCTGGATCGATCATGAATACCGATTATGTTGAACTTAAGGAAAACGATACAATTGATAATGCTTTAAGAAAAATAAGAACTCGTGGTCGTATTGCGGAAACAATCAGTGTTTGTTATGTTACCGATGAGTCTAAACGGTTAGTTGGCTCAATTAAACCTGAGGATATATTATTTTCAAACGGTGAGGATTTCATCAATGATCATATGGATGAACACGTCGTATCATGTAATACATATGACGATCAAGAAGATGTTGCTCATTTGTTTGCCCGTTATGACCTTGATGTTTTACCAGTTTTAAACAATGATCAATGCTTAATTGGGATAATCACAATTGATGATATTATTGATGTACTACAAGAAGAAGTTACAGAAGATATTCAAAAGATGGCAGCTATTCGTCCAGTTGAAGGATCTTATTTAGAAGCTTCGGTATTGACGATGGTAAAAAGTCGTTTGCCTTGGCTTTTGATCTTAATGTTATCGGCTACCTTAACAGGGTATATTTTACAGATATTTGAAGACAAATTATTGATCATACCAGCACTTACTGCTTTTGTTCCAATGATCATGGGGTCATCAGGAAATGCTGGCAACCAGACAGCTGTAATGGTTATAAGAAGTATAGCAATAAATGAAATTAGTACAGCAGACATAAAAGCTGTTTTATGGAAAGAAAACAAGATTGCTATTATATGCGGTGGAGCATTATTTTTAGTGGCAATGCTGAGAATGTTCATTTTTCCACCACATGTAACATTTACGATAGCATTTGTTATATGTTTGACATTGATGATATCGGTGTTCATTGGTAATTTTCTTGGAGCTGTTCTACCTTTTCTTTCATTAATGATCAAACAAGACCCAGCAGCAACAACAACGCCAATATTAACGACAATCATTGATGTGGTTTCCTTGCTAGTTTACTTTGCGTTGGCAGTGATTTTCTTGGGAATTTAACATATTTCATGTTATAATTCATATACATAAATTAAAGGAGATAATTGAAAAATGGCTACACCTCATAATAGTGCAAAACCAGGTGAGATCGCTAAATTGGTATTAATGCCAGGCGATCCTTTGCGCGCAAAATTTATTGCGGAGACTTTCTTAGAAAATCCCGTTCAGTTTAATCAAGTACGTAATATGTTTGGTTATACCGGAACATATAAAGGTAAAGAAATATCAGTAATGGGTAGTGGTATGGGTATGCCCAGTATTGGTATTTACTCGTATGAACTATTCGCTTTTTATGGTGTTGAAACAATCATTAGAATTGGTAGTGCTGGAAGTTATACAGAAGATGCGAAAATCTATGATGTTATTTTAGCTGACAGTGCTTGGAGCGAATCAACTTATGCTTTACGTCAAGGTAAAGAGTTGTGTGATGTATTATACCCAAGTAGTGAAGTTAATGAAAAATTACTGCAATGTGCTTCAAAGTTGAATATACCAGTTAAAGTCGGCCGTATTCATTCTAGCGACAATTTCTATCGCGAAAAGGATATGACCAGTTTTGCTTATTATCGTGATGTTAAAGGTTGCTTGTGTGCAGAAATGGAATCATTTGCGCTTTTCCATAACGCTCGTGTTTTAAACAAGAAAGCAGCATGCTTGCTTACAATATCAGATTCGCTTTTAACCCATCAAGAAACATCACCCAAAGAAAGAGAAACAGCTTTTACTAACATGATGAAGATAGCTTTAGAAATGGTAAACGAATAAAGAGCTACGGCTCTTTATTTTTTGGTACAAATAATGGGATACTTAAATGAAGTGATCACAGAGATTAAAAGTAAAAACAAAAACGAAATAGAATTTATTCAAGCAGTATTTGAAGTGTTTTCAAATATGGAAATACTATTTGATGATAATGAGGAGTTAAGAAAAAACGCTATCCTAGAGCGATTGATTGAACCTGAAAGAAGTATTCAGTTTAAAGTACCATGGGAAGATGATTTAGGCAAAATCCATGTAAATCGTGGTTATCGTGTACAGTTTAATAGCGCAATTGGCCCTTATAAAGGTGGATTGAGATTCAATCCAAATGTTAATCTTAGTATCATGAAGTTTCTTGCATTTGAACAAACGCTAAAGAATGCATTAACTGGTTTACCCATTGGTGGGGCTAAAGGTGGATGCGATTTTGACCCAAAGGGTAAATCAAACGCAGAAATAAAACGATTTTGTAATAGCTTTATGTTAGAACTATATCGTCATATCGGTCCGGATGTTGATGTACCTGCAGGCGATATGGGAGTGGGAGCACGTGAGATAGGGTTTATGTATGGTCAATATCGAAGGATAATGGCAAATAGTGAAAGGGGCGTGCTAACTGGTAAAGCAGTAAGCTATGGTGGTAGTTTATGTCGGAAAGAAGCTACTGGTTATGGGTTAGTTTATTTTCTGAACGAAATATTAGCCAGAAGGAATGATTCACTGGTTGATAAAAGAGTGATCATATCAGGCAGCGGTAATGTTGCTATTTATGCGGCTGAAAAAGTGATCGCTAATAAGGGACGTGTGATCGCCATGAGTGATTCACAGGGTTATATCATTGATGATGATATTGATTTGGATACGATCAAATTGATCAAAGAGGTAAACCGCTCATCACTAAGTGAATATCCTGAATTATGTGGTCATGGTAAGTACCAAAAGGGCAGTGTTTATGATGATCAATCTTTAAGATATGATATTGCATTACCTTGTGCTACGCAAAACGAGATCAATATCAATAGAGCAAAAAATATAGTTAATAATGGTTGTCATGTTGTAGCTGAAGGAGCTAACATGCCAAATGACAATGAAGCAATCGCATACTATCTTAATAATGATGTTGTGTTTGCTCCTGGGAAGGCTGCAAATGCTGGTGGAGTAGCAACAAGTGCATTAGAAATGACACAAAACAGCATGCGGTATAGTTGGAGCTTTGAAGAAGTGGATGCTAAATTACATGCAATAATGGTTAATATTCATCGTCAATGTGTTGATGCGATAGAGCAATATCAGTTAAATACATATGACTATGTTAAAGGAGCTAATATAGCTGCCTTGAACATTGTGTTAAAAGCCATGATCGAACAAGGCGATTTTTAGTATAGGATTGATCACAAAAATTTGTTAGAATGATTATAAAGAAGACGGAGGTTTTATGAAGCATATCATATTTGTTAGAAACTTAAAAAGTGAAGAAGACGTAGTGCGCATAAAGTCCGCTTTAGAAGGCACTAGAGTTGAGTATGAAATAGTTCTTGATAATCAATGTATTGTCGTATATGGTCGAAACGATATTGTACATGCGGCAAAGACGGCTTTAGTTGAAGCTGGATTTATTATTGGATAGTTAAAAAAGCACTTCAGATGAAGTGCTTTTTACATGAACATTAGGGCTAATGGGTAACCAATAGTGACGGTTATGACGATTGCAATCATCATTGTTAAAAAACCATAAAGCATCATTTGTTTAGCTGATGTCCAACCAGAACTACCAGCAATAGCAATGTTTGGATGTGCAGGAGGTGTGGCAAAAGAAAATGATGCCATTAGTCCAATAATGCAGGCAATAGCAGCTGGATTGATAAGATCACTAAGTGATATGACAATCGGTAGTGCAATGGCGCTTACCACTGTTACAGTTACCATATTTGATGAAAGATTAGTTTGTATTGCTGACCAAACAGTAAATACGATAATTAAATATATTGGATTTAAATTAGTCAATGAAAGTGACAAATTTGAAGATAACCATGAAGTAATACCGATATCAGCATTAGTTAAGGCACTTCCTAATGCAAGAGTTGATGCTGTCATTATCAAAGCTGACCACGACACACCTTTACTCATTGCTTCATTGAACTGAAGCAAAGGTTTATCATTAACATGAATCATCATCATAGCAATGGCACCTAATAAAGGTGGTAATGCTGTAGTGAAACGATCAATATATGAAGCAATATCTGGTAATGCTTTTTGGATCAAACTAGGTGCAACCCATAATACGACAACTAAGCAAAAAATAAGTAGGATAAGTTTCTCATTTTTATCCATATTTGGTAATTTTTCTTTTTGAATGTCAGCGTTTTTAACATTGAAAACCTTCATATCGGGTTTTAAAACAAAACGAAAGACTAACATCATACCAACAAAAGTTAATAAACCAACTGGTATGGCAAAGCCCATATACTGTAAATAAGAAATCGTCATATTTGTAGCAGCTTCATAAAACCCTATTGCCATTATTGAAAAAACATGTGCTATCGGTGTCATACCGGAAGCAATGGCGATGCATAACGTCATTCCAATCATCAACATGTTCGCAAACTTATCGTTTTTAGTCATTTTTGTAACTTTATATATTTCTTCAAGAATAGGTAGATATATAACAAATAAAACAGTTGGTGACATAAACATACCTAGTAACAAAGCTGATAAAAAGAAAGATAAGGCAAATGACCATGCGCTTTTCTTAGCTAATTTACTATTGATGAAGAATAAAGCAACCCTTCTAATAAAGGTAGTTTTTGAAAGAGCGTAAGTACACATGAAAGTGAATAATAAAAATGCGAAGGTTGAACTACCAATAGAACCAGCTAATAAACTGTTGATCTTGATTTCTGGGATAAAAGCTAGAGCAGCTAAACATAACATGCTTGGCCAATCGATAGCAATCGTAAGCCATAATAATAGAATACCAATGAAAATACCAAAGACATGCATTGCTGATCCAGATAATCCTGTTGGTGCTGGCAAATAACGAAATAATAAGATAAACAATAATGAGGTAATAATTATCAATGATCTATTCTTGTTTGTTTTCATAAGGTTCTCCAATGACTTGATGACATAATTTAAGTTTACTTAAATATTGATTTTTGTCTAGTTTATCATTACTATCATTTAAGCAAATAAAAAAGCCTTTAACAAGGCATCATTTACTTTGGAGCAGGTGAAGGGAATCGAACCCTCGTGTCGACCTTGGCAAGGTCGCGTTCTACCATTGAACTACACCTGCAATGGCGGTCCAGACGAGGATCGAACTCGCGATCTCCTCCGTGACAGGGAGGCATGTTAACCACTACACCACTGGACCTTTAATATTTTGGCGGAAAAGGAGGGATTTGAACCCTCGCGCCAGTTACCCGACCTATACCCTTAGCAGGGGCACCTCTTCAGCCTCTTGAGTACTTTTCCATTAGCTAAACATAGCGCTTATTCATATTAACATAAGAGTTTATTTTTGACAATAGGTTTACAGTCTAAATTAACTCAAAAATCTATAGGAGTTTCAATCGGTAAATCTAAGCATGAAGGATTTTTTATCATCTGTTTAAACAGTCTTACACTTTTAGCAAAGTAATAACCATTAGCGATTCTTTCATCCAATGTTATACCAATATTTACAACGTCTCTGATCACTGTTTCATTGTCTTCGTTCACAACTGATTGTTTATGAATTTCTCCTATGGTTATCATTACTGAGTTACTTCCAAAGTCATTAAGATGATGATAAGGAGCATCAATTTTGATACTACCTAAATTTGATACTAAGACACTTGAAAAATTTGGATCGATTTCATAGAAGAACTTGGGGAGTTTACCATAACGATCTAAGAGGTGGATTACACGCATGATAATTCTTAATAAGAATCCAGGAAGTTTGGTAATGGTGTTTAATATATCATCGGCTCCATTACCACCGCTTTTTCGAGCTTGCGAGACATCATTGATCACCTTTGAGCTGATATCACCCATTGTCATATCTTTATCTATCTTAAGACATACTAAAGCTTCTGATGCTTCATCGTTAAACTTTTGCTTAGCAACAAAAGATAATAAAATATTGTTTCTTTGATAATACTTGCCATTTCTAATAAAGCGGTTTAAATACGGTCTATGATGAACGGTTTTAGCTATGACCGTAAGCATCGCATGAAAAACCGTTGTTTTATAAGTTGGATTGTTAAGATTTTTGTTTCTGATGTATTGTAAAAGATCAGTAACATCAACGCTTTCCTTTAACCATACTTCAGTGGTTGATTTTCTTGGGGCTAAATTAGCGAAATAGATATGAAATGCATCAATATCTTTAATTAAACGACCATCAGGATGGTCACCACGTTTTTTTCTTTGTTCTGACAAGTTCTTTCTCCTTGATAACTAAGCTTTACTAAAAACTGATATTTTGTAAGTTATCATAAATTTCAGCAAGTTATATTAAATGTGTTGTAGCAGCAAATATTTATTACTATAGTATGATCAGAGGTGATAACATGAATCGAAAGAAAATATTTAGTATAATAATCGCTGTATTATTAATCCTATCACTCGCTTTTAATGTTTACAATCTTTTTGAAGGTGGTTTATCAAACTTAAATTTGAATAAAGAAGTAAGCGATGGCTATTCACCATCATATGAGTATGGTAAATCAGAAGATTATTCGTCTAATAATAGTACTGCTCAAAGAAGTGACACAGAAATGTTGGTCATGAATGCGGGTATTACCATCACCGTTGATAACAACAAAACAATTAATGAACAAGTTAGATCAAAAGTTCGTGAGTACGGTGGTAAACTGGTTAGTAGTTATGACTATCAGTTTGATAAAATGCAAAAAGTATACACCTTACAGGTTAAGGTGCCACAAGAAAAATATGAAGAGTTTATTGATTATCTAAAGAACATCGGTAAAACTGATAACTTCTCTGAAAACAGTTATGATGTTTATGATCAATACCAAGACAATGCTTTACGTATTACAATGTTAAATAATAAATTAGATCGTTTATATGAGTTGTTAAAACAGGCTAAAGATGTAAATGATTTGATCATCCTTGAAAACTATATCTCTGATACGATATATCAGATTGAAAGCTTTAAAAGCATTCAAAGTCGTCTTGAGTATGAAACTGATTACGCCAGTGTTTCAATCACAATTAAACCAGTAGTTAAAGAAGTTGTTGAGCCATCAGGTTTGCAAAATCTATTCCCAAACGCCTTTACAAACAGTTTGAATGCTTTCTTGAAGTTTATAGAATGGTTTGTTAGAATTTTGTTCTTTGTTTTACCTTATGTCATTTTAACTGGTATTGGTTACTTTATCTATCGTAAGACACTTAGAAGAAACAAGTAAACGCCTTAATTAATTTGTGTTATCATATTATTAATAAGGCAGGTGTTTTAAATGAGTACAAACAATGTTTCGATAATAAAAGCGGATCATAACGCGCCTTACATTCGAGTTGATCTTAATATTGAATATGAATGTTATGAAAACAATAAACTAAACATTCATATCATAAGACCAAGCGCCGATGAAAGTGCGCGTTTTCCGCTGATTGTTTTTTCACAAGGATCTTCTTGGTTTAAACAAGATATGGGAAAAGAGATCATCCAATTATCATCATTTGCGAAACGGGGTTTTGTGATTGGACTAGCAGAATATCGATCAGTCAATGAATGTGGATTTCCAGCACAAATAATTGATACCAATAGTGCAACTCGTTTTTTAATAAGTAACGCCGATAAGTATAATATTGATTCAAACAATGTATTTTTATGGGGAACTTCATCAGGTGGACATACAGTCTTAATGTGTGGGCTAACAAAAGAATTACGAGAGTTTAGTAAAGAAGATATTTTACAACAACCAATTAACTACAAAGCAATAATTGATTATTATGGTCCTACTGACATCACAAAGCTAGTATCAGAAGAAGAGGCTTATAAATATGCTGGAATTGATTCACCATTACCCTTACTTATAAACAATGATAATATTTGGCATGCGCCAGAGATCACAGATAAACTCATTCCAATGAAGTATATTGATGATAAAAAAAAGTGTCCTCCTATATTGATCGTACATGGTCTAGCTGATAGTATGGTCAATCACCAGCAAAGCATCGATCTATATGATGATATGATCAAAAAGGGTCAAAATGCTAAATTAATATTACTTGAAAACGCTGATCATGGGGGCGGTTGTTTTTGGACTGATGACCTATTAAGCGAGATTGAAACATTTATTCGTGGTGTAATAATAAAACCGTAAATGCGAAATATCTTTTATTGAAAATTGAAAAGTGGTGTGGTATCATTTATAAGCATATTTGACCTGTTAGCTCAGTTGGTAGAGCAACTGACTCTTAATCAGTGGGTCCAGGGTTCGAATCCCTGACGGGTCACCAGAGAATACATAAGGATGTCAATAGTGACATCTTTTTTTGTTGCTATTTTTGGCCTTCTTTATTTTTTCCTTATATTAGATTAAGATATAAATAGGAGATAATCATGAGTGATAAGCAAATTTACGAAAGTTTTCAAATAGCTAAAATAAAAAATACGAAACAACGAACAGCGATACTAACAATATTGGCTAATGTTGGTAAACCCTTAACGGTGAGTGACATTTATAAAGAGATGCAAGCTCTTAAGATTGATGTTAATCTTTCGACGATTTATCGCTCTTTAGATATCATGAGCAATAAAGGATTGATCACTAAGATAAGTAATCTTCAGGATAATAAAGCAATGTATGAAGTTAATCAAGGTATTCATCACCATTATCTATATTGTATTGGTTGTGAGAAAATCATAACGATTGAACATTGCCCATTGATTGATTACGAAAATCAACTTTATATTAGTACGGGATACAAGATCATTGGACATAAATTAAACGTATTTGGTTATTGTCCATCTTGTCAGAAGAAAGCTAAAAATGACTTTTAAGGAGTCATTTTTTCTTAATTAGCCAATATGAAAATAATGTAAACGGTATCATTGGCTATATTTGTGAAATAATTAATAATCATATACTCATTCTTAATCTTGCGTGATATAATGACTTAAAATCAATCTTGTTGTGATATTTTTAGCAACCACATTGGTTAAAAATAAGGGGGATTAATGCATGTTGAAATTAGGTGAAAGTGCAAAAAAGACAATCGATAAAATTGTTTTACGGCACATAGACCGACCGGGTCCAGTCAAACTGATGCTTCATGATGTGCAACATGAACTTGGTTATATTCCTTTTGAGGCAATGGAAAAAATAGCTGATGCAACTAGTGCTTCAATTGCTGATGTATATGGTGTTGTTACATTCTATACGCAGTTTACGACTGAACCAAAAGGGAAACATATTATCAACGTTTGTATGGGTACAGCATGCTATGTTAATAATGCTCAAACATTATTAGACAAGGTATTAGAACTAACTAATGCTCCAGTTAACGGTACAAGTACTGATGGTTTATTTTCAGTTGATGCTACTAGATGTTTGGGTGCTTGTGGCTTAGCTCCAGTAGCGATCATTGATGATAAAGTCTATGGATCTGCTTTAAAGTCTGGACAAGCTGAGGCTCGTATTAAAGAGATAATCATGGAGGAAAGGAAAGCCTAATGATGGTTTTGCGTGACATCTTAAAAGTTTTACAAGCAAACACGATCCATATCTGTGATCAAAAGGTCTTAGATAAGGAATACACTCATGTATCTGTTGCGGATTTGATGAGCGATGCTTTGTCAATGGTCTGTTCTTCCGGTACAACGACCTTTCTTTTAACTGGCTTGGTAAACGCACAATCGATCAGAACAGCTGAGATGCTTGATATTGACACGATTGTTTATGTTAGAAACAAGATGCCACAGGATGTTGATCTCCATATTGGTATGGATATCAACATGAATTTGTTCTCAACAGCCTTATCGATGTATGAGGCTTGTGGTTTACTATACGAAACAGGTATTAAGACGGCTACCAAATGATGAAATACAGCTATGAGATCATCAAAGACGACTTTGCATGTGCTGGACGAGTTTCAAGTCAGATCAAAAAGATATTGAAACAGTTAGATTTTGAACCTGAAGTTTTACGTCGGATGTCGATAGCCTGTTATGAAGCAGAGATCAATATGATAATCCACTCATATGGTGGTGTGATCACATTGAAGGTTGACGATAAAGTTAGATTAGTGTTTGCAGATAAAGGACCAGGAATCAAGGATATCGCATTAGCGATGCAACCTGGATACTCAACGGCGGATGAAAAAGCTCGTGAATTAGGATTTGGTGCAGGAATGGGTTTACCCAACATAAAGAAAGTCAGCGATGAGTTTGATATTGAATCTAGCGAGAAAGGAACGATCCTTACATTGGGGTTTAACGTACTATGACGGTAATCAGCTACACTTTAGAGAAATGTCAAAAATGCATGAAGTGTTTACATGCTTGTCCAACCGGAGCAATTTCGCTTTTAGATGCGCGCGTAAAGATTGATAACGAAAAGTGCACTAACTGCGCTACCTGTATTGAAGCTTGTGTTTTCCAAGGTTTACAAGCTAAAGGAAGTACTTTAACTGATTTGGAAAACTACGAGCATACCATCGCCCTAGTATCAACCGCGGTTTTAGGTGAATGTCCTTCACTTGAACAAGTTGAAGAATTAATGATGGCAATTAAAAAACTAGGCTTTGATGAAGTAATTAATCTTAGTAGTTATGATGGGGCAATGTATGATGAAATGATTAGATACATTGGTGTAAATCATCAACAAACAACGTTAATAACATCATTTTGTCCAACTATCAATCGATTGATTGAAGTTAAATATCCAATCTTATTAAGCAATATCATTCCGATTGATTATATTAGTGAAGTTGCGGCTCGTGATATTAGAAAAAGAGAAGATATACCAAAAAACACTGGTATATTCCTATTGTGTGAGTGTGTTGCCAAGCTTACTTTAGCTAAGTATCCTTATGGCAATAAATACTCGGCAATTGACCATGCCATGGTCATAGCGGATATTTTTCCACAAATATCACGTAATTTAAGTAATGAACGTTTAAAGACAACAGTTAATGCTAATGGTTTACGCAATGTAACGTCAAATCTATATGCAAGTGGATTTAAAAACAAGAATATTGTCGTGGCTGATGGTTTAGCTAAAGTTGTAACAGCGCTTGAACTGGCAGAGTTTGATCGTCTTAAGGATTGTGATCTGTTATTCTTATCTAACTGTATCAATGGCTGTATTGGTGGTAATCTTTTGTGGGGCAATCCATTTAGTAGTTCTAACAACGTTCATCATCTAATTAAACAAGGTAACGATGACATCGCCGCTATCAATAACAATGATCTGTATGGTGTTGCGATTGCTAGTGCTTTTAATGAAAAAAGGTCTTTACAAACAAGATTGGCTAATTTTATTAAGATAAATGAGATTGTTGAACAATTACCAGGATTTGATTGTGGAGCGTGTGGGTTTCATTCATGTCGAGCGATGGCTGAAGAAATCATCGCTAATAGAGCTGATCTTGATGATTGTCGCATATTAAAGGGTGGTGAAACAAATGAAAGTAAGTGAACTAGCAAAAACAACTAACTGGCAATTATTCGCTAATTCTGATTCTCAAGATAAAGAAATCAAAGGCGTTTATGTCGGCGATCTATTAAGTTGGGTAATGGGACATGGTCAACATGATCAAGCGTGGATCACTATTCAAGCGCATAGCAATGTTATTGCGGTAGCGGTACTTAAAGAGTTTGCTTGTCTTATTATTTGTGAGAACAGCGAAGTAAGTACAGACTTTATTAAACAAGCAATGCTTGAGGATATACCATTGTTTGTTTCTGGACAATCAGCGTATGAAGTTTGCAAGACTTTGATTAAGCTTGGTATTTAGTATGTATTATGATTTGCACATCCATTCAACATTATCAGCTTGTGCTGATGATGATATGACACCAAACAACATTATTAATATGGCTGTGCTCAAGGGGTTGGATCTTATAGCTGTTTGTGATCACAACACCACTAAACAACAAGAATGGTTGGCTAAAGCTGCAATAGGTAAAAACATAAGTTTAATTTATGGGATTGAAGTTCAAACAAAAGAAGAAGTACATGTCTTGGCTTACTTTAAAGAACTATGTGATTGTAAGGCGTTTGGTAAACTAATTGATCAAAAGATACCTGTAATCAAAAACAATCCACAATACTTCGGTCATCAATATGTGGTCGATGTCTATGACAAAGTTGTTTATCAAGAAGAGCGTTTACTGTTAAATAGTGTGAACATGACGATTGAAGAAGTTGAGATCGCAGTGCATAAGTATCAGGGTAGTTTTGTATTAGCACATGCGCTAGATCGTCAAAACAGTATTATTACACAACTGGGTTTTATTCCTTTACATCTTAAGATTGACGCTGTGGAGATAAAGAATATCCAACAAAAAGAAATCTTATTAGAGAATCATAAATGGTTAAAAGATACCATATGGTTGATCAATTCGGATGCTCATCAATTAAAAGACATTAATGAAAGAGTAAATAAGATAACACATCAAGAATTAAAGCGTCTGTTAAGGAATGAATCATGATGCAAGATCTAGCTATGTATATCCTTGATTTGGCTAATAACGCTATTAAAGCGCAAGCTCGTAATATTAAGATTTATCTTGAAAGCAATGATGAAGAAGATAGCTTGGTATTAACGATTGAAGATGACGGCTGTGGTATGGGTGAGGAAATGCTTTCAAAGGTAACCGATCCCGTCTGTACAACTAGATCAACCAGAAGAGTAAGATGAGTTGTAGCGGTTGAACAAGCATTGCCTGACCAAAGTGAGGATAAACTTGAAATATATTCAAAGCTAGATGTTGGAACAACGATCAGTATTACGATTAAAAAGTCACATATCGATACGCCGCCACTTGGTGATATCGCTGAAACGATGATGGCTTTGATTCATGAGGATAAGGATAAAGAATACTATTTAAGGTTTAAACAAAATGACTTAGAGTTTATCTTTGATACCGTACAAGTAAAAGAGATATTAGGTGATATGAGTATTAATGATCCGAAAATACTGTTATGGATCAAAGAATATATAAATGAGTCAATTACTCAAATGAGGGAGGATAAAAATGAAATCGTTGGCTGAACTGCAAAAACTTCGTGATGAAGCAAAAAAGAAAATTGAAATGCGAGATGGTGAAAGTGATTATCGCGTTATCGTTGGTATGGCAACTTGTGGTATCGCTGCAGGGGCAAGACCAGTATTAAACGCTTTAGTTAATGAAGCTGCTCAGGGTGGATACTCATGTATCATCGCTCAAACAGGATGTATCGGTATGTGTACATTAGAGCCGATCGTAGAAGTCTTTGACAAAGATGGCGCTAAAACCACTTATGTCTTAGTCACTGCTGAAAAAGCGATTGAGATCATGCGTGAACATGTTGCCAACGGTAAGATCGTTGAAAAATATACGATCGGTACAGTTAAGAAGTAAGGGGATATAAAATGGAAAGACTACATGCATTAGTTTGTGCCGGTACAGGATGTACATCCTCGCAATCAGCACTTATTGTTGATAAGTTGAATGAAGAACTTATTAAGTTTGGTTTAGAAAAAGAAGTAAAGATCGTAAAGACGGGTTGTTTTGGTTTGTGTCAAAAAGGACCTATCATTGCTGTTTATCCAGATAAGATTTTCTATTGTCATGTCACATTAGATGATGTAACTGAAATCGTCAGTGAACACTTCTATAAAGGAAGACCAGTAACGCGACTTGAGTTAAGTGATATTGATGAAAAAACACAGGAAAAAATCTTTGAGATTAGTAAGATTCGTTTCTATGCCAAACAAAAACGTATTGCTTTACGTAATTGTGGTGTGATAAATCCTGAAGATGTCAATGAATACATCGCAAAAGATGGTTATCAAGCTTTGGGTAAAGTATTGACTGAAAAAACCGGCCAAGAAGTTATTGATGAGATCAAGAGATCGGGTTTGCGTGGTCGAGGCGGTGGTGGTTTTCCAACTGGAATAAAATGGCAATTTGCGGCTGATCAAAAGAGTGATGCTAAGTATGTCATATGTAACGCTGATGAAGGTGATCCAGGAGCCTTTATGGACCGCTCAATCTTAGAGGGTGATCCACATTGCGTACTTGAAGCGATGGCAATTGCTGGTTTTGCGATTGGGGCGAAATTGGGTTATGTCTATATTAGAGCCGAATATCCAATTGCGGTACAGAGATTACAACTAGCGATCAAACAAGCTGAAGAGCTTGGCTTATTTGGTACAAATATTTTAGGTACTGGTTTTGATTTTAAAGTTGAGATTCGCTTAGGTGCAGGAGCATTTGTTTGTGGTGAAGAAACAGCTTTGATCAAATCAATCGAAGGTAAAAGAGGAATGCCAGATCCAAAACCACCATTTCCTGCAATAAAGGGTGTTTGGGGTAAGCCAACAATAATTAATAATGTCGAAACGTTTGCGAATATTCCACAGATAATACTTAATGGTGCTGATTGGTTCTGCTCAATGGGTACAACAAAATCACCAGGGACTAAAGTTTTCGCTTTGGGTGGAAAGATTGTCAATACGGGTTTAGTTGAGATCCCAATGGGTACAACTTTACGAGAAGTAATATATGAAATTGGTGGTGGATGTCCTGATAATAAAAACTTTAAAGCAGTACAGACCGGTGGTCCATCTGGTGGCTGTTTAACTGAAAAGGATTTAAATACACCGATTGACTTTGATAACTTGATCGCTTTGGGCTCAATGATGGGTTCAGGAGGAATGATCGTTGTTGATGAAGATAATTGTATGGTTGACGTGGCTCGTTTCTACATGGAGTTTATTTGTGATGAATCATGTGGAAAGTGTACGCCTTGTCGTATTGATACAAAACGGATGTTAGAGCTATTACAGGATTTATGTGATGGTAAAGGATCATTAGCAACACTTGATGAGTTAGAGAAATTAGCTATCAACATTCGTGAAACAGCTTTGTGTGGTCTTGGACAAACCGCTCCTAATCCGGTTGTTTCAACAATGCGCTTATTTAAAGATGAATATTTAGCTCACGCTGTTGATCATAAATGCCCAGCTGGTGTTTGTAAGAATCTGTTGGCTTACTCTATTGATGCTGATAAATGTAAAAAATGTAGTCTATGTGCTAAAAAGTGTCCGGTTGACGCAATATCAGGTGAGGCTGGAAAAACTACATTTGTGATTGATCAAGATAAATGCATCAAGTGTGGTGCTTGTTTAACTACTTGTCGCTTTAATGCGGTAATTCGTAATTAGGAGGTATATGATGGTAAACGTTAAGATAAATAATGTACCGTTTCAGGTTGAAGAGGGATCAACAATCCTTGATGCCGCAAAAGCTGCTGGTATTTATATTCCAACTTTGTGTTTTTTAAAGGACATTAATAAATCGGGTGCTTGTAGAATGTGTATTGTTGAAGTAAAGGGTGCTCGTAATTTAGCTGCTTCTTGTGTTTTTCCAGTAGCTGAAGGAATGGAAATATTTACCACTTCAAAACGCGTTTTAGACGCTCGTAAGGCTAATTTGCAATTAATCTTATCTAATCATTCAAAAGACTGTTTGGCTTGTGTACGTAATCAAAACTGTGAACTACAGAAGCTTTGTGAGGAAAATGGTATTCGTGAAGTTAAGTATGAAGGTCAAAAGACTACTCCAACATTTGATAATGTCGCAAATGGTATCATAAGAGATACTAGTAAATGTATCTTATGTGGTAGATGTGTTGAAACATGCAAGAAAGTTCAAGGCTTAGGTATATTGGGTTATATTGACCGTGGTTTTAAAACTAAAGTTGGACCAGTTTTTGATAAAAGTTTCGCTGATGTTAACTGTATGCAATGTGGTCAATGTATCAATGTGTGTCCAGTAGGAGCACTTAGTGAAAAGGAAGAGATTCATAATGTGATTGAAGCATTAAATGATCCGGAAAAATTCGTTGTGGTTCAAACAGCACCAGCTGTTAGAGCGTCATTGGGTGAAGAGTTTAACATGCCAATTGGTACACGAGTTACTGGTAAAATGGTAGCGGCTCTGCGTAGGATAGGATTTAAGCGTGTTTATGATACAAACTATGGTGCTGATTTAACCATCATGGAAGAAGGAACAGAGCTTATCTCACGTATTAATAAAAAAGGTGTGTTACCAATGATCACATCATGTTCTCCTGGTTGGGTTAGATATATCGAATTTGAATATCCTGAACTATTAGGTCATTTATCATCTTGTAAGTCACCGCACATGATGTTTGGTGCAATCCTTAAATCATATTTTGCTAAAAATAAGAACATAGATCCTAAGAATATGTATGTCGTATCAATTATGCCATGTACTGCGAAAAAAGAAGAGAAAGCACGACCAGAAATGGCTGATGATGTTGATGCTGTATTAACAACAAGAGAATTAGGTCGCTTGATCAAGATGTATGGTATTGATTTTGTTAATCTCGCAGATGAAGAATTTGATCAAGACATGTTTGGTGAGTACACAGGTGCGGGGGTCATCTTTGGTGCATCTGGTGGTGTTATGGAAGCAGCTTTACGTACTGTTTATGAATTAATGACTAAACAAGAACTTAAAGATGTTAATTTTACTGCTGTTCGTGGTACTGAAGGAATAAAAGAAGCAGAAGTAACGATCAATGGTCAACAAGTAAAAGTAGCGGTTGTTCATTCAATGGTGATGGCTAAACCACTACTAGAAGACATCAAGGCTAATAAATCACCATATGCCTTTATTGAGATCATGGGCTGTCCTGGTGGTTGTATTAACGGTGGTGGTCAATCTATCATCAATGCTAGTATCAGAAATGGCTTTAAAGCAATTGATTGGAAAAAGGAAAGAGCTAAAGCCTTATATGATGAAGATGTGAGTCGTCCCAAACGTAAATCACATGAAAACAAACAAATTCAAGAACTATATAAGAATTTCTTGGGTGAACCAAATAGTCATATTGCGCATGAATTACTACATACGCATTATCATAAAAAAGATCGATTTAAGTAAAGCTCCGTAAGGAGCTTTAGCTTTGTATAGTATATATAGAATAGTTAGTTATAAATTTTTCATAATATTTCAGAAAATAATTGAAAATAACTTGCAATTTGAATTTGGTATGCTAATATTAGTGTAACTTTATAAAGGGGAAATTTATGAGAAAAATGATTAAATTAATTGCTTTACTAATGGTAATTAGCTTAGTCATAACTGGATGCAAGTCAGGAAATGCTGATGCAAAGTCAACTATCAAAGTTGGTATCAACATGGAACTATCAGGAGATGTAGCTAGTTATGGACAAGCAGAGCTTAATGGAATTAAGCTTGCCATCAAGCAGGTGAATGCTAACGGTGGTATCAATGGTAAAGAAATTGAATTGGTTGAAGTTGATAATACATCATCGACATCCGAAGCAACAAGTGTCACAACGCGTTTAATAACACAAGACAAAGTAGTTGCGATCTTAGGACCAGCTACAAGTGGTGCTTTTAAAGCTAGTTTACCAGTAAGTGAAGAGTATAATGTAGCAATTATATCGCCTTCCGCTACTGAGACTTTAGTAATGATCAATGACACAACCAAAAAAGCTTTTAGTACAGGTTTTAGAACATGTTTTATCGACAGTTTCCAAGGTGTCACAATGGCTAACTTTGCATATGATAATCTATCAAAAAGTAAAGCGATAGTATTTGGCGATAACTCAAGTGATTATGCTCAAGGTTTAGCAGATAACTTTATTGAACAGTTTGTTGCTAATGGCGGAACAATAGTATCTCATGAGATATTCACAAAAGGAAGTACGGATTTTAACGCGGTATTGACTAAAATATCAACGATGGATTTTGATGTATTGTTTGTACCTGGATATTATAATGAAGCTGGATTATTGATCAAACAAGCTCGTGAAATGGGTATTGATGTACCAATTCTTGGTGCTGATGGTTTTGAATCACCAGACTTGATTGCGTTAGCTGGTGTGGATAATATTTTTGATATCCATTACTCCACCCACTACTCTTCTGTAGGTGATGACCAATTAGTCGCAGACTTTGTAGCAGCGTTTACTACCGAGTATGGATCTGAACCAAATGCATTTTCAGCTTTAGCTTATGATGCTGCAATGTTATTGGTTGATGCGATCAAAAGAGCTGATGACCTATCAGCAGCGTCAATAGTAAAAGCACTATCAGAAACAGTAGATTTTGTTGGTGTTGCTGGTAATATTACAATTGATAAGAATCATGACGCTGTAAAGGCGATTTATGTAGTCGAACTATCAGGTGATAAGGCGGTTGATAGTGTTAAAGTAAATCCTTAATCATTAATCAAAATAATAGTGAGTAAAGGACAAAAGTTTAACTTTTGTCCTTTGTTTCTAAATTGTGGAGGGTTCATGTTTATTCAACAATTAATCAATGGTTTATCACTTGGTAGTATCTATGCTTTAATAGCACTTGGATATACGATGGTATATGGCATCATCAAATTGATAAACTTTGCTCATGGTGATATTTATATGCTGGGAGCTTATATTGAATATATCGTCATTACTTATAGTGGATTGGGATTTATCCCAGCGCTTTTGATTGCGATGATTGGATGTGCGCTGATTGGTATAGTTATTGAAAAAGTAGCCTATAAACCACTTAGAAAAGCGACTAGAATAGCAGCGCTGATCACGGCTATTGGTGTTTCATTTTTATTACAGTATGTAACGATGTATTTTATGTCCCCAAATGTAAGGACATTTCCAAGTGTATTTGTTAATAAAATATTTATGATTGGTAATATCAGATTATCGATTCAACAACTGTTAATCTTTACAACAACGATCACATTGATGTTATTGTTACAGTTTATTGTAAGAAAGACAAAAATTGGTAGAGCAATGCGTGCTGTTAGTGTTGATGAAGATGCGGCTAAGTTAATGGGAATAAATGTCAATGCGGTTATATCGTTCACTTTTGCGATGGGTTCTGCTTTAGCTGGTGCGGCAGGTGTTTTGGTAGGTATCTATTATAATAGTATCAATCCTTTGATGGGGGTAATACCAGGACTAAAAGCCTTTATTGCGGCTGTATTTGGTGGTATTGGTATAATTCCTGGGGCGATGTTTGGTGGTTTTGCGATAGGTATTATCGAATCATTTGTGAGTGGTTATGGTAATTCATTGTATAAGGACGCAGTTGTATATGCGATCTTGATCTTGATACTTATTATCAAACCAACTGGCTTGTTAGGTAAAAAAGAAAGAACGAAGGTGTAACAATGACAAGATTATTTAATCGTAACAATTTGTATTGGTTGCTTTTAATAACGGTAATCTATGTTGTTGTTGCCTCCTTGATTGCGTTAGATATCATAAATGCATATTATCGCATTACACTATTATTAATTTGTACCAATATTATCCTAGCTGTTAGTTTGAATTTGATAATTGGAGTAACTGGACAATTTTCATTGGGTCATGCTGGTTTCATGGCAATAGGTGCTTATGCTAGTGCTTTGATCACTAAAATGATTCCTAATAGTAATGGTTTATTATTAGGGATATTAGTTGGTGCTATCATTAGTACCTTGATAGCTTTAGTTGTCGCTATTCCAACATTGAGACTTAAGGGTGACTATCTCGCTATTGCTACATTAGGATTTGCTGAGATCATAAGAATCGTGGTCTTGAACTTAAAGATAACCAATCGTGCAGCTGGTCTTGCTAACATCCCGAAGCTTGTTAACTGGGATATTGCTTATCTTGGTGTGATTATTGCTGTTTTAGTTGTAGTTAACTTCAAAAGAAGCGCAATTGGCAGAGCATGTATAAGCATAAAAGAAGATGAAATAGCAAGCGAGGCAATGGGAGTTAATACTACTAAATATAAGATAATGGCTTTTGTAACAGGAGCGATTCTTGCAAGTATAGCAGGTGCTTTTTATGCCAATACCTTCTATGTTATAAATCCTGATACATTTGGCTTTGCTAAATCAATCGATATCTTAGTCATCGTTGTTTTTGGTGGCATGGGAAGCATGACCGGAAGCATTATATCGGCAATTGCTTTAGGGATTATCAATATAACATTACAAAGATTCTCTACTATTAGAATGATCATATATGCGATCACAATAATAGCTATTATGGTGTTTAGGCCAAAAGGATTATTGGGTAATAGAGAATTTTCTATATCAAGGCTAAGTTTTTTGATTAAAAGGAGAAGCGACCATGAGCGTTCTTAAAATATCTAACTTGTGTCGTAACTTTGGTGGTTTAGCAGCTTTATCTGGTGTTAGTATTGATATCGATCAAAATGAGTTGATTGGTTTAATTGGACCAAACGGAGCAGGGAAAACCACACTATTTAATGTCATCACCGGAATATATGAGCCAACCAGTGGTAAAGTTGAGCTAATGGTAGAAGGCAAAATGATTGATATTTCAGGTAAGAACACCTATATTATTAATCGTCTTGGAGTGGCTCGAACATTTCAGAATATTAGATTATTTAAAGAAATGAGCGTTATCGATAATATTAAAGTAGCGATGAATAGTAAACTTAGTTATGGCATAATGCATGCATTATTTAGAACTAGCAAATACTATGAAGTAGAAGATGAAGTTGAAACAAAAGCCAAGCAACTTCTAGCAATTGTTAATCTTAGTGATAAAGCAGAAGAATTAGCCAAAAATCTTTCTTATGGTAATCAAAGAAAACTAGAGATAGTTAGAGCATTAGCTAGTTCACCATCTATTCTATTCTTAGATGAACCCGCTGCTGGCATGAATCCCCAAGAAACAGCAGAGCTAACACAACTTATTAAAAAGATAAAGCAAGATTATAATTTGACAATCATTTTAATTGAACATGATATGTCACTTGTTATGAATATCTGCGAAAGAATTTACGTACTTGATTATGGTCGCTGTATCGCATCTGGTACAGCTGCTCAGATAAAAAACGATAAAAACGTGATCAAAGCGTATCTTGGAAAGGAGAATTAATGTTAAAAGTAAGTGAGTTGAGTGTTTACTATGGCATTATTCAAGCCTTAAACAACATTAGTATCGAAGTCAATCAATATGAAATTGTTGCACTAATTGGCGCAAATGGTGCAGGAAAGTCTACTTTGCTTAAAGCTATCTCGGGATTAATAAGTAAAAGAAAGGGATCAGTATTATTTGAAAGTGAAGATATCACTAATCTAAATGCTCAATCAATCGTTAAAAAAGGAATCACCCATGTTCCTGAAGGAAGAAGAGTTTTTACTGGTTTAACGGTATATGAGAATCTACTTATGGGTGCTTATTTAAATAATGACAAGCGTTTGATCAATAATGATCTTATGATGATATATGAACATTTTCCGATTCTCCAACAAAGAGCAAAACAAGACGCTGCTACTTTATCAGGAGGAGAGCAACAAATGTTAGCAATTGGCAGAGCGTTAATGGCAAGGCCTAAGATATTGCTGTTGGATGAGCCAAGTATGGGATTAGCACCAATACTAGTGCAGGAAATATTTAATATCATAAAGCAAATAAATGCATCAGGAACAACTGTCTTGTTAGTTGAACAAAATGCCAACATGGCACTATCAATCGCCGATCGTGCTTATGTCATGGAGAATGGTAAGATTTCCCTTCATGGTAGTGGCGCTGAACTTGCTTTAAGTAAAGAAGTGCAAAAAGTGTACTTGGGAGGATAATATGTACGTTAAAGATCGAATGAAAACTGATATTATAAGTATTAGTAAAGAGATAAAGATAAGCCAGGCTTTGGATATTTTTGCCTCTAACGATTTTCATCGTTTACCAGTTGTTGACAATAACAATCGTTTAATTGGTTTAATAACCGAAGGGGTTATTAAAGCTCATACACCAAGTAAAGCAACTAGTTTAAGTATTCATGAACTAAATTACTTACTATCAAAGACAAGTGTTGAGTCAATAATGATCACAGATGTAATAACTATTAATCCAGATTGTTTGCTTGAAGAAGCAGCTGAATTAATGATGAAAAACGATATTGGATGTTTACCAGTCACAATTGATAATAATAAACTTGTTGGGATTATCACCCAGAAAGATATTTTCGCAGCCTTTGTTGATTTGTTAGGATATCATGACTCAGGATCACGTATCGTGATCAAAATCGATCAAGATGAGATTGGGGTTCTAGCAAAGATAGCTAAGATAATGGCAGATAATAATATAAGTATTTCACATTTGGCCGTTTATCGTAAGTCTCAAGTTCATGTTGTAATGCGAGTTGATATGATAGATGGC
>CAZKJS010000011.1:0-25666 GCA_964553255.1 uncultured Erysipelotrichaceae bacterium
TATTCTTCTAACCAAATAAAAAAGACTGTTAACTTATTTTGTCAACAGTCTGAAAAGGATATCCACTCGGATATCCTTTTCTATTAATCTTTACACTTCACTCTTCCATAATCCATGTAGATTACAATATTCAAATGCCGCTACTACTTCATCATTTTCAATACAGAAATAAGCAATTGGTTCTTGTTCAACATGCAAATATTTCAAATATCCACCTTGTTTAGTCAAAAGATAAATCCACGCAATATGATGAGCTTCAATCATTGGATGTAATACACTACCAACTGTAACCTTAACTCTTGAACCATCTACTTCAATAACAGGAACATGTTTTTCATTTGCAGCATCGGTTGTATTAGCAATTAGTTCTTGCATTGGTTCTCCACAACAAACCGGCACCACTTCTGAATCATGAACCATCCCTATTAAATTACCACAAAGATTACAACGATAAAACTTTTGCATCATTATCCTCCTTTTTCTGTCACTACTTATACTTTATATATAAAACATCTAGCGTGAAATAGCAAGCAGCATCAAATATAATCGACCTATTTCAATGCTTTCTATTTACAAATTAACTTAAATAAGATAGAATTGTCAATGCATGTGGTGGCTGTGGCGAAGTTGGTTAACGCACCGGATTGTGGCTCCGGCACTCGTGGGTTCAAGTCCCATCAGTCACCCCATTATGTTAATTGTTCCATTAGGAACTTTTTTTATGCTCTAATTGTAGCAGTTTCTTTTTCTCATACATAAAGTATAAAATAAAAGCTAACGAAGCCGTGATCCAACTTAAAGGATATGCCTTTAGTATTGTTTCTATACTACTGTGGATATCAGTAAAGACCAAAATATATGATACCCTTACCAATGTTACACATACTAATGTAATTATAGTTGAAGCAATCGTTTTACGCATTCCCTTTAGAATACCACTTATAACCTCAATTAATGTAAATGTAATATAGGTAGGTGCCATAAAACGCATTATCTTAGCTGCATACTGTATTAAAATAGTATCTTTACTAAAAGCTGATGCCAAAGGTATACGTAAAAAATATACTAAAGCGCTAATACTCAATGTTATAACTACTCCTATAATCAAGCTTTTCTTTATTGATTCATTGATACGTTTAAAGTAACCAGCACCATAATTTTGACCAACAAAAGTTGTTATCGCCGCTCCAATACAAGTCATGAAAATCCAAAACATGTTTTCGACTTTAGCATTGATCGCATAACCCGCAATAGCTGTACTACCAAGAAGATTCACTTTTGATTGAATCAATATGTTAGTAAACGCATAAAGAATTGAGGTAATACTAGCAGGTATTCCAATAACTAAAATACTCTTTAATATATCTATGTTTAATGTATATGTACTAATCTTGATATTAGGCTGAGCATCTAGACTTCTTAACACTAGCATAGCACCAATTATCTGCGTTAAAATAAACGCTAACGCAACACCAGTTTCATTAAACTTTAGGAAGTAAATTAAGAATATATCAAGAATGATGTTTATCACAAATGAAGCAATTAAAAACATCGTCGGCCTTTTAGTTTCACCCATAGCTCTAAAAATATTAATAGCCATTTGAAACAAAAAATAAAACGGAAATCCAACCGCATATATTGCCAAATAAGTAATTGATCGATTTATAATTAAATCAGGAACATTTAAAAAGATAAGAATTCTTCTTCCAAGCACAATATATGAAACTGATAATACAACCCCCAGTATCACGGCTAAGATTAATGATGTATTAATACTCTTTGTGATAGCTGCTTCGTCTTTTTCTCCAAACTTGTTAGCGACTAAGATCATACTCCCAGAGATAATACCAACCGCAAAACCATTGAACAAGTTGATTAACATATTAGGTGATCCACCAATGATGGCTATTCCATCACTACCAACAAAACGTCCAATTATCATTGTATCAACAATATTGTATAACTGTTGGAAGAAACCACACACCAATATTGGATAAGACAATAATACTAGCGTCTTTAATATGTCACCATGTAAAACATCAATCCTTTTATTCATCATATTTACCCACCAAAGTAATTTATCATATAAGTCATTTAAAAGATATAATAATTAATACTTATTAGATGAAATTATCAACTTTGCTTAGCCTTACATAATACGAACAAATTTGGTATAATGAAAACAGACAAGGTAACTGATATTATGTTTGAAATTGATGATATCGTTTTTTATGAAGGTTTTGGTCTTTGTCATATCCTAGAGATCGAAAATCGTATTTTCAATGACGTTATACAGAAATACTATGTTCTAAAGCCAATCTCTGATTGTGCTTCTTTGAGCACTAATATTTCAGTAAGTGTTGATACCAATCGTATTCTTCGCAAAGTAAATGATAAAGCAACTGCTCTTTCAATAATTGATAAATTATCATCTATAAACCAAGAATGGGAAACATCATATCGTAAACGCGAACAGTTCTATAAAGAAAGCCTCGAAAGTGGCGAATTGTGGAATTTCGCTTTAGTAGTATTATATGTATATAAAGAACGCTTGAAATATCAAATTGATAAAAAACCCTTTCCCAGCAAAGATACTCAATACTACACAAAAGCCGAAATGTACTTCAACCAAGAAATGGGATACATCCTCGGCATCCCTCAGCAAGATGTACCAGATTTTATCTCAAAAAGAATTAATTCAAATTTAGATTTATAAGTAAAAAGACAAATCCTTCATTAAATGATTTGTCTTTTTAATTAAACTAATTCAACCACCAATCCTACGCCAGCCTCTTTACTAGTCTTCACAGTGTTCCAAAGCGTTAGTTTACAATGAAGATCAGTGTCATGACATATATAGAAATTTTCGATAGATTGTTTTTTAAGGTATTCACATGTTTTATCAAGTTGTGATTGTGGAACTTCATCAATACGTAAATGTGATCCTCCAATATATGTATGAATGTTCTTACATTCTGTTAGTTTCTTAGCATACTCCATAATATTGCATATGCCATAATGAGCACAAGCCGCAATTATACTAACATGATTGCCATCTTTATGTTTATAACAGATTTGAGTATCTTCATCAACACAATCATCAACCCATTCACCTTGTACTAATTTTTTTGCTCTTTGCGGATGTATATGCTCAAAATCGTTTGAGCATTTAGTTAATCCCATAAAACACAAGTTAGATGTTAACCACAACGGATCATTTTCTATCCTAACATCGAAAAATTCAGTCAATGAATCCATACTTACATCAAAACCTGAATTATGATTCTTTGTAAAATTCCAACGTTTTGCGAATATACCCACATCAGCTACAAGTAAGATTGGTTTTCTAAACATCGTTGTTTCTCTAAAGAACTTCATTAGATATTTTAATCCTCGTGAATGATCTCTATGACAATGAGATAGTATAACATAATCAACTGTTGTTAAATCAATCCCTAATGTTATAGCATTAACAATAAAATTATCTGAGTAGCCACAATCAAACAATATTTTCTTGTCTTCATCTTCAATCCAAGCTGAAAATCCATGCTCAGCATTTAAATATACACAGAACAGACTATTGTTTTCAACTAGTAATGTTACTTTCATCGATTTATTACCATTCTAGTATGGCAAATAATTCTTTGGATTATCAATGAATATTTTCTGAATTACGTCATTACCTATACCATACTCACGCATTAAATCGGGAATGAATTTAGGTATAAACTCAAATCCTGGTTCACCACCATATTCCTGAAGATAAGATGATCGACCCCAATCACCACCAACCATTATTCTATCAGCATAGCCTTGTGCGGCTAACTCTTTGATAAGATTCATTGTATCAATCAAAGGATGATATTTAACTCTTGCCACACAGTCATATTGTACATAAACACCTGTTGATAAAACTTTCTGATGATAAACTAGATCTGCATTCCTATCAAGATGTCCTATACAAATCTTGCTAGGGTCTATTCCTTGATTGATCAAGAATTCGGCTTGTTCGTAACCCATAGTACCAACGTGCGTATGTGTATTTATCGGTATGCCAGTTATTTTGCTTACGTTTGCAACAACTTGCATTAATTTCTTCTCCAATGCGGTAATTTTGTAGTAACTAGTACCAAATTTTACTAAACCAGGTTTAGCATCTGAACGCTTTACAATTGGTCCACAGAAATCATTGATCTCAATGCCTTTTTCAACTTCAGATACTATTATTTCAGTAATTTCATCGATACTATAGCGATGGACAAAATGCGCCTTATCATACAACGCACCTCGATGAAACCCTGTTATAGCTATCAAGTTAACACCTGTGTTTTGTGCAATTTCTTTCATAGCATTAATGCTTCTACCTACTCCTAATGGCTGCATGTCTACCATAGACTGACCACCAGCTGCTTTAAACCTTAGTAATTCTTTATGTGATTTATCAATATTTTCAATACCAAAATCTTTATCTTCAATTACTTCCATCCCACCAGACTTCCATACATGATTATGAATATCTGTAAAACCTAACTCATCTGGATAAATTTCTTTTAATACCGTTTTAATTGTTTTCATTATTACTCCTATATTAATAGTTTTTTGATTACATAATCTGCTATAATAATCCCGAGATAGCGCTGTTGGTTAATCGCCCGATTTCCCAAATAAGTGCTTCTCTTTTTTATGTCAGCATCTATCTCGGGGTATTCAACTAAAAATCTATACCGCTATTGGACCGAAGATCAAACGAAGTATCGCCACAACAGCAAGCCACAAAGTAGACCAATCAGAGTGTCCTGGAACAAAACCAGTGTTTAATAAAGAAGCTAAAGCAGCACTTCCCATGATAACAACTATACCCATAATAAATGTTGCACCAATCGTACCCTTCCATCCACCAGTAGAATTTGCAAATACACCTAATGTACACCCACCAAAGAAAAGAGGGATAACACTAGGAATGGCTATTACAGAAGCTCCCATTGCAGCTAATATGCCAACACCAACAAATTGACCAACTACTGTTGTTAAAAATCCTAGCATTGCTGCTGTTGGTGCATATGACCAGAAGACTGGACTATCAACCGCAGCTATTGCACCTGGAACTAGTTTGTCAGAAAACCCTTTAAAAGCTGGAATAAGTTCATTTAAAAACATACGAACACCTGACAAAAGCACATACACGCCAACCGCCATTGTGAATCCTTGATTTAATCCATATACGATGTAATTAGCATTACCTGCTTTTCTTGCAACAATTTCAGGTCCACTAATTATATGATCAATAAATAAATACTTCCCATAATTACACTATAAGCAACAACAGAATCTTTAAATATTGATAACCAACCAGGTAATTTTAATGATTCGGCACTATCAGATGCTTTGCCAAATAATTTAGCTAGTTGAGTTGTGATAATGCCAGATACACATAGATTATGACCTAAAGTTAGTGGTGCATCACCTAGTAATGGATTTAAGAATTTTCTTAGTAAAGCTGGGAATAACCACCAATACACACCGCAGGCTAAAACAGCACTAACAAACAACGTTGTACCAGTTAATCCAGCCATACGATACAAGAAATAAGTAATAAACGCACTGTCACAATAAGCTACGTGACCAGTTAAGAAAATAGTTTTAATCGGTGTAATTCTTGCAAGAATTAGATTTACTACCCAAGCAGTAATCATTACCATTGCAACATTACCCATTCCTATTACTGACAACTCATCTATATATGCATAAACTGCCGTCCACATATCAGTACTAACACCTTGAATACCCATTCTTGCAGTGAAAATTTCTATTACTGCCTGTGATGCATTCTTAAGTTGTCCAGCACCTATACTTAAAATCATCATACCTACTATTGTTTTTATTACTGATACTAATGTGCTTTTGAAGTCTTTCTTTTGAAACACACAACCAATCAAAACAACAACAGCCATAAAGTACGCTGGCGTTTGAAAGATTTGAGTAACAAAGAAGTCGAGAATAGATTTTAAAACTGACATAATTGCCTCCCCTATTTAAGTAAATACTTGTTAGTAAGATCTTCTAATCCATTTAAATCAAAATAGTTGATAACTGGTACTACTATTACTTCAGTTCCAGTTACTGAATCTTCAACTTGTGGAACAAGAGCAGAACTTGTGTATACAGCATCTAAACTTCCTGCTACACTCTTAATGCTAGATATGTCAAATACTTCAACATTTGCATCAAGTCCCATTTTCTTAAAAACTGAATCTAAGTTCATTTTCAACATAAGACTACTACCAGCACCAAATGTGCAACATACACCGATTTTGTAACTAACCATAATTAACCTCCTTCCATTTTTCAATTTCATAAACATTGCCTAGTAATAATGCATGTATATAGCTCTCACTTAAAGCTTCCACAAATTCACTTGTTTCATAACAACTTGCTAAGTTATCTCCGACACATATGACACCATGATTTTGCAATAATACAGTATTTTTATCCCCTAAATGTTTAATAATTAAATTATTACAATCTTCTGAGTTTGGAAATGCAAAAGGTGCTACATCAACATCTCCATTACAATGAAACTTCATACCATACAATATAAAAGGTATTTTCTTATTTGCTAAACTAAGCGCTGTTGCGTAAGTTGAATGTGTGTGAATAACTGCTTTTACATCAGGTCTCTTTCTGTATATTTCGAGGTAGAAATAGAAATCTCTTGATATTGGCGCCTTTTGTTCAATTGTTTCACCATCTATAGACATGATATTGATATTGGTGTCGCTTAAATCATCATATGAGATTTTGCTTGGTGTCATTAAGATGAAGTTATCATTAACTCGATAAGACATACTCCCTTTATTAACGCCATCACTAACTAGACCTTTATTTTTCAGTTTATGTGCTGTATTTATAAATTCACGATATATTTCATTCATTATGATTGCTCCTTTGATAGAAACTCAAATAGCTTAACTGGATCGTTTTCTAATCTTAAGTACTCAATCTTTTCATTATCAACAAGTGTTGAAGCTAAATCTTGCAATGCGGTAATGTGTGACGAGTTATCAATTGAAGATAGTCCAAAAACTAAATCAACTGGATCGTTTTCTGGATGACCAAAAACAACTGGTTCATCTAGTTTTAAAAGACTGATGCCAACCTTGAAAGCTCCATCTCCACTTCGGGAATGCGGTAAGGCGATACCTTTTGATATAACAATATATGTTCCCACTCTTTTTACTGTTGAAACCATACTATCAATGTATTCTTGATTCACACATCCACCATTTTGAAGCAGTTTCCCCGCTTCTCTTACTGCATCTTCCCAATCTTTAGCTTTATACCCTACTTTAATCATTTCAACAGAAATCACATCTTTTAACATCAACTTGTTTCCTTCCCAGTTCTCATTTTTGAATTCCATAGACAAGTTTTTCTTTAATCCTTCAATTAATTCAAAATTGTTATGAATAGTACTATGTTTCTTCAATTCATCTATTAAAGCTTTAGCATCTATCTTTGTTGTAGATCTTCTTACTTTTATAAACTCATTGAGTTTTAATTTGTCATGTTCAGTAATAAACGGTGATACTTTTATTACTGGTATTCCTTTTTGATATACATTAAACTCAATTGTTGAAATAATGTAATCGATTTGATGTTTGTCAATAAGTTCATTTAGTTGATACAAAGCTACTGTATCTACTATGTTAATATCGTATAGTGTTGTCAAACGTGATGCTAGTAAGTTTGATGTTCCAATACCCGAATCACACACTACTAATACATTGTATTTCTTATCAATCATCTTAGTTCTTTCCAAAAACGACAAGAAATGAATCGCAATAAATGCAACTTCATCATCTGACATACAAGATCCAATCATTTTTTCAATGAATGATATATTGTTTTTAACTGCCATAAATATGCTTGGATAATCTCTTTTAATCTCATTTATCAAAGGATTGCTTTGATATATATTGTTCTTCAATCTATAAATTGCTGGTTTGATATGATAAACAAGATTGTTATATAAAGGTTGATCATAATTAACCTCAATATTAAGATAACTCGCTACCTTATCTATTAATGTGCAAACGATTAATTGAATTTCAGCATAATTATCTTCTTGTTCAATGTTTCCTGCACTAATAAACCCTGCTGAAAACAACTTGAGAGTAATAAAACAAGTTTCATCAACTGGAAATACAATACCAAGTTCTTCAGCGATCAAACTAATGCAATGATGCACAATTTTAAATTCTTTTGTTCCAAAAATACTTTCTTTTTGTAAAGTAGTTAAATAAACACATTTACCAAGTTTCGTTCTTTCAATGGCAAGTTCAAGAAAACTTATTATTGAAATAAACGAAGCACCTGAATAATAATTATTTAGCTCTCCGATGATCTTCTGTAAAGTGTCAAAAATAATGGTTGATTCAAACAAACTTCTTGTTTTTATGTATCGATTACAAATGCTTGATAGATGGTACTGCTCAACACCCAAAACAGCTTGATTAATACTATTGCTTAAATACCAGTTAACCGTAAACTCACGAATATGTTTCTCATCACCATTTAGTTTTACTCCAAACTTTGAACTTACAATACCAAATGGTTTTTCTTCTATTAGTGTTCTTAATTTATTTAGATCGCCAAGTATTGTTCCTCTACTAACATTCATGTTCTTTGCTAAGTTATTGATTGATATGTAACCTTGACGAAGTAATAAAATATTAAATAATAATTGAGCACGTTCATCAGGTGGTAGTATTTTTTCATTAAGGTCATAATCATATGTTATACTGCTGATTTCTTTTTCGTTAATGATCGTCTTTTCAACATAAATACCACTATCATTGCGATTTAATATAATACCTTTTTTGCTTAATTCTTCAGATATTATCTTAATATCATTTTGTATAGTTCTAATACTCACTTTAAACAAATCAGCCAGATCATTTATAGTAATTGGATCAAAACAATCTTTTATCAGAATTAAAATTTCAATTTGTCTTGTGTTCATGATCTATCCTCTTTATGACTTAAGGTTAACATATGATAAAAATATTAAAAAGCGCAAATGTTTGCGTTGATAAACGAAACGAATTGACAAAAAAGATCACCCATAAAAGGTGATCAATGTATTGGCACAGCGTAGTAAATCATTTGGTGACGCGTACGGGATTCGAACCCGTGAATGCATGCGTGAAAGGCATGTGAGTTAAGCCGCTTCTCCAACGCGCCGCATGGCGCCTAAAACAGGACTCGAACCTGTGACCAACCGGTTAACAGCCGGTTGCTCTACCTACTGAGCTATTTAGGCAAGTGCTTATAAAATATAACATGAGAATACATTTTTATCAAGTACTTTAAGCCTATTTTTTAGACAAAGCCTAATAATACATCAAGAACTTATTTGCTCTTTTCTAAAAGACGTGGATGTTTTTTGTGATCGTATATGTAAGTTGAAAATGCGATCAACAAGTTGGCGATATAAATAAGTGATAACGCTAACTTTAATCCAAACAAGTCAGGATTTATAGTTATGATCACAAGAAGAAATGATAATCCAACCACTCTTCCAGAAGCCGTCATTATTTCACGGGTTGTTGTTCTTCCTATAATATTCTCATTTGGCATATAATCACTAATTATGTTCATTACAATGATACTATAAGGAATAGACATAAAAGCAAAGAAAAGATTAGCTAAGGTACCATGAGCTACTGCCCCTAAAAAACCAGGCAATACTACCAGTGACATACCACTTGTAAATATACCTAAAGCCCCAATAATATGAAAAGTTAATCGCGTTTTCTTCTCAACTACTTTACCAACTACATAATTCGATAAGGTCGCAATCAAAGCGAAAAGAGCCAATAAGCGTCCATATGCCGCTCCATTTGTGACCGATTGATAAATTAAGATACCAGTAAGCGACATTACAGCCGCATCTCTAAATCCCCATAAAAATTGTGTTCTTACAACATAATTCCATTGTATATCAAACTTAATGGTTTTTAGATTATCTTGCACACTAAACTTAAGCTTCTGAACTGGCGACTTAACCAGCGTTGATAAAAACGATATAATGACAAACATAGCGATCACAACCTTAAACATTGTATAGTATCCCTCTATTTCAATATCATGAACCGCCAAAATCTGCGCTGATAATAAAGGAGCGAAAATAGTCGCAATGTTTGTCATTGCACCATTTAACCCCAAGTAATTACCACGCGTTTTTGGTGTAGTTATCAATTGATTTAGTGTATTTAATGATATCCAAAAAAAGCCTTCCCCACTTCCCCAAACTAAGGCAATTAGATATACATAAAGCATGTTATCAGCGACGCGCTCTTGTAGAAACAACAAGATCATAACCGAAAAAGTGATACATATTAACCCTAGCGTCAAAGTTGTGGACATCCGTAATCGATATGATAGTTTAGCCGAAATAAAAGCAACTACTCCAAGAATTCCTAAACGAATTAATTGATACACATTTAATACAATATATGAATTTGTATAATCAAATAAGTAAACGTTGATAAAGGTGGTTGCCATTGTTGCAGCTAATGTATAGACACCAGTAATCGTAATCACGATCATTTCATCTTTGGTAAATTTCATATTAGTTTTCTATCCTCAGTTACGCTATCTGACGTAGTTATAAGATTTCATCATGAACTACATTTGTAAGATTAACAACCCATTTTTCCTTTTTAACCAAATGGTAAGAAAAAACTAGCTTAAACAAATCTGTTGCTTGACCAATTAAATACAAACCAAAGATCGGGATTACCGTAAAATAACAGAAGTATCCTACTATCGGTAAATTAACAAACCACATATAAAGTGAATCCATCGCCATGGTTGATTTAGTGTCACCACCTGCTCTAAGAATGAAGTAACATTCAGCGTTGAGCATATAAACCCAAAACAAACCACTCATGATTCGTAAAGCAGTTGTTGCTATCCTAAATGTTTCAGGGGTAATATTATACAAACTTGGAATGATGAATGATGATAGAAACATAACAAATCCTAAAATAACAGCTAATAGAAAACTAAAACCTAGAAGTCCATAAGCGTTTTCTCTTGCTTCATCAAGCTTATTAGCACCTAACGGTTGCGATATTAAAACCGTTGATGCAACCGCCATACCACCAAATAAAACGAAAAACAAATCAGCAATAGTATTAGCTATTGAATATCCTGATAAAACTTCTGGTCCTCTGGTTGCATAGAATTTGAACAATGTTGCCATACCACCAGACCATAAGATTTCATTAACAGCCAAAGGTGTAGCTTTTGCGATTATCGTTTTAACTAGTTTTTTTGACATCACAAAGATATCTTTAATTTTCGTGACAAACGGAAAGTGTCTAACAATAACAATATAAAGAAACATTACCGATTCAATAAAACGCGCTATTACAGTCGCATAAGCTGCTCCTTTAACTCCCATTGCAGGCAATCCAAAGTGACCAAAGATAAATATATAGTTCAATATGCCATTGATAATAACCGCCGTTACACTAATCCGTAGTGGAATATGTGACTCACCAATAGCACGCATTGAATTTGATACTGCTAATGATAAAGCAAGAAATAAAAATGTAAATGATGCGATTCTTAGATAATCAGCTCCAAGATTTATGATTGTAATATCATCAGTAAAAAATGAAACGATAGTAGTGGGGAACAAAATGGCTAAAGCAAAAGATACTATAGCAAATAAATAGGAAGCAATTAGTGCAAACCTAAAAGATTGTTTCATATGTTCTTGATCCTTAGCACCAAAAAACTGTGCTATATAGATCGAAGAAGCAGCTAAAACACCATTTGTAGCAAAAATAGAAATCATATAAAAACGATTGACCGCCGCTACTGCACCCAAAGCGGCGTCACCCAACTGTCCAATCATTAAATTATCAATCAAGTTTACAGAGCTAGTAGCAAGTTGCTGCATCATTAAAGGTAAAGCAACAACTATAACCATTTTATAGAAATCTCTATTTCTTAAAAATCTTTTTAATCCCAAGTGCATCATAAATCCCCCATGCATTCTCATTATTCTAACACATCAAGCTAACAACATAAAGGGATTATTACTGCTATTTATATTGATGATATATTGCAAGTAAACCATCATTTAATAATGTCTCATCATAAGTGAATTCTGGCAGTTTATGATTGATAAAACGACTATAGCCACCAGTTAAGATTTTGGTCGCTTTAAAGCCCATTTCTTCTTCAACTGCCAAAACTAAACCTCTAACCTGATGAATTGTCCCATATAACAAACCGGCTTGCATTGATTTAATCGTATCACGGTTGATTAAACGATCAGGAAGTATCGGTTCAATAACTGGTAAATGTGGAATCATCAACTCCATTGCTTTTTTAGCAATACTAACACCAGGCACAATTATTCCCCCTTGAAAAACTTTATCTTTGCTAATAATACTTATTTTGGTTGCTGTTCCAAGATCAGCAACGATTGCTGGTAACTCATATTTTGCCATAACACCATAAGTAGTAGCGATCAAATCTGCACCTAATTCATCTCTATTGTCTAACTCTATCTTTAAATCACTAACCAAAACGCTGTTTACCACTAAACCATCCATTTTAAAAACACTACGTAAAGTATCAACTAAATGATCAGTAATTAACGGCACAACTGAAGAGATAATATAACCATCAATTCTAAATCCACACAAACTAATTTTATGTACTAAAGAATAATAGTAATCACTTAAATCATCACGTTTAGTCATTAAACGATCTTGATATACAATTTTCTTATCATCATATACAAAGAAATTAACATCGGTATTACCAGCATCTACGATCAGTATCATATCTGCCCTCCCATTTAACACATCTATCGTTACTTATTATAATACATATTTATTGTAAATATTGTAAGAGTAATGATGAATGATTAAATTCTGTTTGTTTAAGATGATTATTTGCAATGATCAATTCAATCTCACCACTTTTTTGTGCTTTGATCAAGTAAGGTAATAGTTCCTCATTTATCGCTAAATTAATAAGATAAAGATTTGTATTATCATTCTTACTTAATTCTTTACCGTTTTTATCCTTTAAACCAATTATCTTAACATTTTTAAACAACCAATCGACAACCACAGGTTGATTTCTATTACTTATTGTTACATAGATATCAAGATACTGATCAAGGATTAACAATCCTTTTAAGTTTCGCAGTTTATCACTTGTAACAGTAAATACTACCTCATCAACATCAAGTCGATACTTTGTGCTATTTTTAAGTTCATCTTCATTCATTAACATACTTTTAGTTACCATCATGTTTGGATAAAGTGTTGTATTATAACGCACATACATATTACTTACTTGATCAAGTTCAGATATCATATCATCTTGATAGAACCATAAAGGTATCATCTTTCTCTCAATTTTATCCATACTAATCTTTTCGGTTGCTATGATCATTTCGGTACAAAAATATACATACTTAACTTGGTTTAAGAAAGATGCCATCATTATTGCAATCAATATAATTATAAATACTATGCTTGATACGATTATTATTGTCCTTTTATTATTCATGACTACCCCTTTTTAGTATTATCAAAGTGATAGCTTAATCCTAAAAAAAGAATACCCAAGGGTATTCTAGATTTCAACTTCAATTGTTTTTCCGTGTGTATCTGGTGTTGATTTAAGATATTCTGCAATTGCCTTTCTGGCATCCGGCTTTGAAGGGCGACAAAGTTTAACATTGGTGACTTCACCTGTACATATCGCTTCCGCAAATGCATTACAACCAGCATAGCCACAACCACCACAATCAAGACCTGGTAACATTTTTCTAACATCATCAATTCTATTATCAACTTCAACATAGAATACTTTAGCCGCTATAGCTAATAATAATCCCATTGAAAGACCCAATATCATCATCATTAAAACAGCTTTTAACATCTCAATATCCTCCTATACGTGTGTTGGATGTTTATGGCAATGCGTCATTTGACACCCTTCACAAGCAGCTTGCAAGCTTTCACAACCTTCAGGTAATGGTGTCATCATATTCATGTAATATGATAATGCTAGTACCCCACCTAAAGTGATACCAACACCTATGGCAATCATCATACTAGACCTGCCAATCCACTAAAGGCAATAGCCATTAACGCTGCTACGATCAAAGCAATTGGATTGCCTTTAAATGCATTAGGAATTGGAGCAGCATCTAGTTTTTCTCTGATGTAAGAGAAAATGATCAAGACTAACATAAACCCAAGTGGTACTGAAAATGAATATGTTAGCATTTCAATAAAACTATAACCTGAAGTTATATTTGCTAATGTCACAAATAATACCGCACAGTTAGTTGTGATTAAAGGTAGATAGATACCCAATGATTTATATAAACTAGGTGAGAACTTCTTAACAAACATTTCAGTAAACTGCACAAAAGATGCAATAACCAAGATGAATGAAACAAGGTTCATATATTCAATATACAAAGGTTTAAGTACATAGTAATAAAGCAAGTATGAAAGAGTAGAAGCCCCAATCATGACAAACATGACTGCCAACCCCATACCAATCGCCGATTCTTTCTTGCGTGATACTCCTAAAAAGGGACATATGCCTAAGAATTGTGACAAGACGATATTGTTTATCAAAACCGCCGATATACACATCGTAATTAGATTAGTCATTATTTAACCTCCTTAGCTGGCTTACGATTATTAAAAGCCGTTACCGCTGCTGCAATCAATGCGAATGTTAAAAACGCACCAACAGCTTGAGTAAACACACTGATAACATAATCAGCAGGAATGATCCTAAGTTCAAAAAGCATTGCACCAGTAAATGGGTTTGAGAAATTAATGATACCTGTTCCTAAAATCTGTCTTATAAGCGACATCACAACTAAACCAAACATGAATCCTAGACCTTTACCTAAACCATCAACCGCACTAGCTAGTACACCATTCTTACTAGCATAAGCTTCAGCTCTACCCAAAATAATACAGTTAACAACAATAAGCGGAATAAATACCCCTAAAGCTGTATCCAATGTTGGAGCATACGCTTTAATCAAAAGTTCTGAACTCTTGACCAAAGTTGATATGATAACGATATAAACTGGAATTCTAATTTCATTTGGTGTGATCTTTCTTAATAAAGAAACGATCGTATTGGCCAAAATCAGTACGATCGTGACCGTTACACCCATACCAATCGCATTATTTAAATTAATTGTGATCGCTAAAACAGAACATAACCCTAAATAAAGTGCAAATACTGGATTTTCTTTGATGAAACCTGACTTAAAATTCTCCCAAATTTCTTTAGTCATTTTACTTACCTCCCAAACTATTATTAAGTTCAAAGGCAGCGTCAATACCGTTTGCGACACTTCTTGTCGTAATAGTGACACCACTCATAATATGATCATTTGAACCAGTAGAAGTACCAACTAAAGCACTCTTATACTCATCATCTGCAATTTTCATACCATAACCAGGCGTATCATTAACTGATATTACCGCAAAACCATCAATCTTATCGCTCTTAATAGCAACTAAATAACTGACATAATCCTTATATCCATAAACTTTTACTTTATAAATATAAGCACCATTATCAGCTTTAAATACTTTTTCAATATAACCACTTTCATCTTTAAAACTAACTTCTTCAAAATTCGCATTTGGATATATCTTGACTAAATTCTCTTTTTCCGAGGCAATAGCCATTTCATTGATTCTTTCATAAGTCATTTCATTGACAAAAGCTAAAATGCCACCAGCAATAGCTCCAATAATAGCCAAGAAACAAGCAAGATAAATAATTCTTTTCATGGCCTACCTCCTAATTTCCAAGATCTGCCATAACCAAGGCAACAGCAGCAGCCACTGACATGCTAGTATATGTAGCTCCAGTCAATAAGTCTACTTCTTGTTGTTGATCAAGCATATCTATTCCAACATATGTTGCTAAGTAGTCAGGATCTTTGGCTTTATCACCAAGATTTGGTGTATCACCAAACTTAACAAAACTTACACTGACTAAAGAATTATCAGTGGTATTAACAACAACTTCAAATTCATTATTAGAATATGTGAAGTATTCATCATCCGCATACAACTCACCATAACCAGGCATTATGACTATATAAGTGATCAAATCACCAGCAGTATCCTTCGACACAATTTCACCAACAAAGCGATCAAACTGCGAATCAGATAAACTGATTTGTTTTAACATCAGTGGTGGTTTTTCAGGAATGATAACTGCATTTGGATCTTTAGGAGTTAACAACTGACCAACAACAACTGTTAACAAAACTCCCACTAAACTAACTATAGTCAAACTGCGAATATTTTTCTTCTGTAGTTTAATCTGTTGACCATCAGTTAATCCTTCAATAAGCGGGGTAAACATGTTCATTAATAATATTGAAAACAGTACACCTTCAGGTAAGTTAGCTTTAAGTCTAATAACCATTGTTATAATAGCAGCACCCATGGCAAATATTATCTTACCTGTACGACTTGTTGGGCTAGTAACAGGATCAGTTAACATAAAGACTGCACCATAAACAGCACCACCAGTTAAAATATGGAATAATGGATACCAACCAACTGCACCTCGACTAATACCAACAATTACCGCTAAAACAAACAAAGTTCCTAGATAGGCAACCGGAATACGCCAGTCAATAGCCTTACGCCATGCTAAGTAAACACCAACCAACAACAACATCAATGTGCTAGTTTCACCAAGTGCACCAGCATAATTACCAATAAAGAGTCCTGATAATCCACCAAAGCCTGATAAGAATGTTTCGCCAACAGCCGCATCAGTAATTAACCAACCATAAGAACTCATCGTTCCAGTTGGTGTAGCACCAGTAACAAAATCAACCGCAACTGCTGAAGCAAAACCACTTAAAATGACCGCTCTTCCAACACCTGCTGGATTAAAGATGTTATAACCAAAGCCACCAAATAGTAACTTACCAAAAATAATCGCAAAAACAGATCCAATCGCTAAAGCATATAATCCTACATTGACTTGACACATCAAAGCCAAAATCAATCCGGTTACCCACGGAAAGGATACTGATAATCCTTTAATTACATCTTGCTTACTAACTAAATACCAAACTACTTCTGTTAAAACACTAACACCCACAGCTGTTAATAAGATTAACACAATTCTTATCGCGTAATCTAAACCATAAGCGGTGTAGTTATATACGATCGCAAACAATGCAACGACCACAAGCGCGATCGTAACATCCATCATAATACCTTGCGTACCACGCTTATCACGATAATTGGGAGCAGGTTTACTGATAAATTTCATTTCTATAGCCCTCCTATCTCTTCTTCGCCATGATCAAGCGTTTAGCACGACGTACACCCTCAGTAACTTCTAAACGCGAAGGACATACATAGGTACACATACCACACTCGATACAATCCAAAGCACTTAATCTATTTAAAGCATCTACATCTTTCGCTCTTTCAAACTCATTGATCCTGACTGGTTGAATAGCAGCTGGACAATGATCAGTACAACTACCACAACGTAAACAAGCCATATCAGGAAATTTCTCTGGTTTAAGTACAGTGATCGCATTAGTAGCCGCCGTAACAACAAATGTATCATTAGGCATAGCTTTACCCATCATTGGTCCACCTGATAAAACTGTGACCTCATCTTCACTATAACCACCTAATTGTGCTACGATCTCTGATATCGGTGTACCAATCTTAACTTCAACATTAGCAGTTGTTTTTAATGCATTACCACTAAAGGTAACAATCTTGTCAACTCCTGCTTCGCCAGTTAATAGGGCATGAGCAAACGTTATGGCAGTTGTTGAATTGTTTACCACAATACCAACCTCACCAGGTAAACGATCATAACGCTTTTTAAATATCTGATAAATAACCGTTCTTTCCCATCCCATAGGATAAACATCAGGTACTTCAACGATTCTTATTTCTTTATGATCACTGATCTTTTCAGCTATCTTACTGATCAAATCCTTTTTAGTTTTCTTAATAGCGATAACTACTTCTTTGGCATTCGCCATTTTTTGCATCGCTAAGCAACCAACGATCAATTTATCAAGATTATCACTCATAACACGATAATCAGCTGTGATATAAGGTTCACATTCAACACCGTTAATCAATAACGTATTTATATCTTTAGCGAACTTATATTTGATGTATGCCGGAAAACCAGCTCCACCACAGCCCACAATGCCGGCATTCATCATGAAAGTGATCAACTCTTCTTTAGAAGCTTCATTATAATCTAATGGTTCAAATGATTTTATCTTTTCATATCTAAAATCATTTTCAATCACTAGATGATCGATTGGTCTTAACATATCATGCATGTTTTTGACCTTCTTTATTACCGTTCCCGAAACCGAAGAGAAAATAGGAATGAACATTTTACCGTCATCTCTAACAGCTATTTTCGTGCCTACTTTTACTTGATCATTTTCATTTACTAAGACTTCTACTTCCGTTGAACCATAAGCAACCAACGGTATTAACACTTGCTTATCAGGACTTATTTTAATAACATCCTTATGATCTGTTAAATCCTTATGACCATTAAGATGTTTTTGCATTGGTCCGATTAAAAGCGACATTAAATCCACCTCTTTCTTTGCTCATAAATAATACACATAAGTATGGTTTATTTCAAATTTAATTTACAAAATCATGAATAAATCACAAAGTAATTATAACACAAATCTTATTTACTGAACTCAATTATCATAAAATTCATGATAAAGAAGACATATGTGTAAAGCACTACTGTGCTATAATGGCGGTGGTGATAAATATGAGAAAGATTTTATTAATAGTTTTACTTACGATAGGTTTATTTGGTTGTAAAAAAGAGGAAACCTATACCCAATATAGAAAAGTTACTTACAATGCTGGTTTTGATACTGTGTTTGCACTGGTTGGCTATACAAAAAGCGAAGTTGAGTTTGATCGTTATTTCAAAATGATGGAACAACAAGCTTATGAATACCATACTCTATACGATAAGTATAATGACTATCAAGGCATCAATAATATCAAAACCATTAATGATAACGCAGGTATTAAAGCCATAGAAATTGATTCAAGAATAATCGATTTACTTACTATGGCCAAAAAATACTATGATCTAACCGATGGCTATTTTGACATCACCATCGGTGCTGTACTTGAAAAATGGCATTATTGTCGTGAACAAGCAACTAATAATGGCTTTGGTTGTGTTCCTACTGAAAGCGAGTTACAAGAAGCTTATCAACATACTGGTTGGAGTTTAGTCGAGATTGATACCGATGCCAATACTGTCTACCTTACGGATGCGCAAGCTTCACTTGATGTTGGTGGCATTGCTAAAGGTTATGTCGTTGAAAAAATAGCCTTATCACTTGAAGCATCAGGTTTAAAATTCGGTGCTGTTGATGGTGGTGGTAACATTAGAACGATCAATCAAAAACCAAACGATGATCCCTTTACGATTGGTATAACCAATCCTGATAACCGTGGAAATATTAGTGTTGATATCTTAAGCTTACACGATTCATCTTCGTTTGTTACTAGTGGTGATTATGAAAGATATTACCATGATGAGTATGGTAATAGATATCATCACATCATCGATCCATTTACCCTTTACCCATCTATTTCAGCTCGCTCAATAACGATTATCACACCAAACAGTGCTATTGCTGATATTTTATCTACCGCTTTATATGTAATGGATTATCAAACAGCTATTTCTTTCTTAAATGATCAAAATAATGATGATATTAGTGTCATATGGTTGTATGATAAAGATAATCATCCAGATGTCGAAGGTATCTACGTTGATGAGTATTTTGAGATTATTTACGGCAACGTCATAACTAATAACCGCAAGTAAAAGAAAGCTGGTGCTACTATGGTAAGATCGCCAAAGCCAATTAATAATTTTTGGTTGTTATCGGCGGTTACTTTCATGTCATTAATCTACATGGAAGTATGTTTTCGCTTGTTTGGTAGTTTCGAATTAATATCATTTGAATTTGTTCGCATCATCTTCTTTACATTAACAACGTCATTATTGATTGGTTTTTGTTTACAGTTTATGACGATAAAACCAGCGAAAACATTATTAACAATGATCATTCTAGTTTTCGCGTTTTATGCTTTCTTTCAAACATCTTTTTCAAATTATCTCTCACGATATTTTACACTACAAGATGCTAGTTATGGTGTTGATAAGGTTATGGTTTTCGCTTTTGATTTCATCTTTTCAATCAAACCCATCTTTTTTATCATCTTTATACCAATACCACTTATTCTAGTTATTAAAAATGTTTATAATAATAAACTTGGGAAAACAACTCTGATACACTTAGTAAAACTTGTATCATTAATTGCGATCATACACTTCTTTTCAATCGGATTATTGTTTATTAATAATAACCCCCATCAGCTAAACAAACCTTATGATATCTACTTACATGTAGAACATAGTAGTGAAGCCATTAATCAACTAGGAATATTCCGGTTTGCGATCCGTGATGCCTATAACTATATCAATCCTTCTGATGATATTATCATCATTGACGATAACCCCATAAATGAAGATCCGATAATCGTTGATGATCCAATAATTATTGATGAAAAAAGATATATCGATGATACATTATGGCAAGAACTTATTGCTAGTGAAACAAATGAAAGAATATTGACTATTGATAATTATTTCATCAAGCAGCCAGTGGCTGCTAAAAATGAAATGACTGGGATCTTTAAAGATAAAAACTTAGTCTTGATCATGATAGAAGCTTTTGACTACATGGCCATCGATAAAACATTGACACCTACCTTATATAAGATGGTTAATGAAGGATTGTTTTTTGACAATTTCTACTCACCACAATTTTCTTGCGCAACTGGTCAATCAGAATTCGCTGCACTAACTTCCCTTGTTCCTGAGTCCGCAAGTTGTACGATCAACACATACTCTGAGAATGATTTTTATCATTCTATATTTAATCTCTTTAATCAACATTCATACTATTCTTCTTCTTATCATAATTGGATCGATCAATATTATTATCGTGCCGTTGTACATGAAAGTATGTACTCATCTCGCTTTTATGGTTACGATGATTTACCTTTTAAAAGAATTCAAGGATGGCAAAGTGATAAAGATTTATTTTTGCTAGCTCTTCCTAATTTCGTTGAACATGATCGTTTCTTTTCTTTCATCATTACCTCAAGCACGCATTTTCCATATGATGTAGCTAGTACTCTTGGTGATCGCTACTTAGACACTATTGATAATGTTCATCCTGATTATCCTATAGAGGTCAAACGATATTTATCAAAGGCTATTGAGTTGGATAAAGGACTAGCTGCCTTGATTGCTCACTTTGATGAAACAGCTAGTTTAGAGAACACCGTCTTTGTATTATTTGGTGATCATCATCCATTAAAGATGGATACTAGTTTGTTTGATTTATACAGTTATAATAATACCAATCGTAGCACTTCATACGCAAAATCAAAAACACCTTTCATTATCTATAATAGTGAAGTTACACCAAACACTTATCATTTACCATTATCACCTATCGATATATTGCCAACACTCGCTAATCTATTTGACTTAAATTATGACCCTCGCTTTTATCTCGGTAATGATTATTTCAGCTCAAGTGATAAACTAGTATACTTTAGTTCTGGTAGTTGGTTAAATGAAACCGGATATTATAATGCTTCTCGTTCACAGTTTATTACCTTTAAAGATCAAGATGAACTTACGATTGAAAAACTAAATGAGATAAACAACAAAGTTAAGAATATCTTCAATATTGCTAAACTCATATATCGTAGTGACTATTATCATTATCGTCACGATGTTATCTTCCCTCAACAATAAAGTTGGTCTTGCGACCAACTCTTTTAACTATTTTTTCCCAAGTAAGCTAAACATATTGCGTTTATATACTTCAACTCCTGGTTGATCAAAAGGATTAATATCCAATAGATACACACTCATTGCACAACTTAAGAAGAAGAAATATGTGAGATAGCCATAACTAAACGCTGTACTTTCAGTAAGTTTGATAATAATGTTTCTAACATCTCCTACCTGTGTATGAGCGTTATAGGTGCCTTCAGCCGCTTTTTTGTTTACATAATCCAATGTTTTACCAGCAAGATAATTCATCTTATCTAAGTCATTTTCAGATGCTGGAAAGACCAGATCGCTTTGTGGTTTATCAACCAGTAATAAGGTTTCAAACAAACACTTCGTACCCTCTTGAATAAACTGTCCCATCGAATGTAAATCAGTTGAGAAACAACAACTAGTAGGTAATAAACCCTTGCCTTCTTTACCTTCTGATTCACCAAATAATTGTTTCCACCACTCAGCAAGCATGATCATATTAGGCTCATATGTCACTAGCATTTCGACATTTTTACCAGTACTTTCAATAATCCTACGAGCTACAGCGTATTGATAAGCTACGTTGTCTTGAATCGTTGCTGAATCAAGGTTTTCCATAGCTGTTTTTGCACCAAGCATGATTTGATCAATATCAATTCCAGCAATAGCGATAGGTAACAATCCTACCGATGTTAAAACAGAGTAGCGACCACCAATATCATCAGGTATTGTAAATGTACGATAATTCTTAGCTGTTGCTAGTTCTTTCAATGTGCCACGATTAGCATCAGTTGTCGCAATTATTCTTTTTTCACATTCTTCTAATCCATATCTTTCTTCAAGTTTTTGCTGTAAAACTCTAAAAGCTAGTGCTGTTTCCGTTGTAGTTCCCGATTTTGAAATAACATTTAGATAAACACTTTTATCAACGATGTAATCAAGAACTTGATTTAAGTAATTTGATGAAAAAGTATTACCTACATAGATAATCTCTGGCTTATCTTGATGATAAAGACCTTTTAGCCATTCAATAGCACTACGACTACCTAAATAAGATCCTCCAATACCACAAACCAATAATACATCAGCTTTATCTCTTACTTCCTGAGCAACGATCTTAAGTCGTGAAAATTCTTCTTTGTCATAATTAATAGGCCAACTCAACCAACCTAAGAAGTCACTTCCCCGACTTGTTCTCTTTTTTAGAGCATGATGAATGCTGTTAACCTTTTCTTGATAAGATAACAACTCTTCTTCTTTAACTGCGTTACTTAGATCAATACTAATCATTTTTTCATCTCCTTTGTAGTGTCTTCAATCCATTGAGGCAACATTTCTTCAATCGTCTTAAAACCTATCTTCATGACTAAAGGATGGCGACGACGTACCATCTTTTCTTTTCGTATATTACTGTTGATGGCTTTTAGTGATAGTCGTAATTGTGATGTTTGCTTGTCAATATCAATGATCTTGACTTTGATCTTGTCATTTACCTTAACATAATCACTGATATCGCTGATAAAACCATGCGATATCTCAGATATATGAATCAAGCCAGTTTTATTACCATCAATCAGCACAAACGCACCATAAGGCTGAATACCACTAACTATCCCTTCAACAATCATTCCAATAGTTAAATCTTTCATATCCGTTTTCTTTCCGTGATTATTATAGCACACACATTAATTTATCTGTGCTATAATGTCACGGTAGGTGAGAAATATGGAAAAAGAAATTATTAAAGTATTAGAAAAAATCCGTCCTTACATTCAAAGAGATGGTGGCGATGTGGAATTTGTCAGAGTAGATGAGAATGGCGTAGTGACAGTGCGAATGTTTGGCGCCTGTGTCGATTGTATGGCTCTTGATACTACATTAAAAGAAGGTATTGAAGTCACCCTGATTGAGGAAGTACCTGGCGTAACTCAAGTTGTGCTTGACATATTCTAAAGTAAAAAGTGATACGAATTGAGTATCACTTTTTTATTGGGTTCTAGAATAAATGTTGGGGTGGTGTCTAAAATAAAAAGGACATAAGAATGAATATCCTATAAAATGGAGTTAACAGAAAACCATGAAAGGATAAAACAACTTATGTCCCAACAGAATAGTATCACAAGTATATTAGAACTTAAAGATGTTCAAATAACCAATATTGAGAGTTTGAGTCAAGAGAATTATATTCATATCGAAATTCCTAAGAAACTACATCATTGCCCAAATTGTAAACACCTTACTGATACCATTCACGACTATCGAATTCAGATAATATTGGATGTACCGTTGTACAGTAAGAAAACGTATTTAGTCTACCGGAAACGACGCTATCGATGTCCTGGTTGTGGTAAAAGATTTTTTGAAAAGAATAGCTTTTTACCTCGTTACTCCCATACGACAAATCGTCTATACTTACGTTTGTTTCAAGAACTGCACTCTGTTTCTTCACAGAAAACGATCGCTCAACACTACTTTACTTCTACTATGCGTGTAAGGCGTGTACTTGATGCCATTAAACCGCCATTACCCCAACTACCTGAAGTACTTGGAATGGATGAGTTTAAAGGTAACTCAAACAAAACTAAATATCACTGTATTTTAACTGATCTTTCAAAACACAAGCCTATCGATATCTTAGCTAATCGCACTGAAGCTACTCTTATTAACCATTTCAAGAAATATCAATATACTGATCAATTGAAAAACGTCAAAGTCATTGTCATTGATATGTGGCGCAGCTATTACTGTGTCCTTAGAAAGATCTTTCCCAACGCTGTTATTTTGATTGATCGCTTCCATATGGTGCGTCAGGTTATGTGGAGCCTTGAGAATGTTAGAAAACGGGTTCAGAAAGAAATGCCTAAAAGTTTAAGGATCTATTTCAAACACAGTCGTAAGGTTTTACTTAAACACGCTAGTAAACTGATCGTTAATGATCATATTAATGAATATCTAATTCGCGATCGTCTTCTTCGTTATCTTCCTAATTTGAAAACGGCTTATCTGCTTAAAGAGGAACTCTTAGATCTTGTTCACGCTACTCATACTTTCGATAGTGCTCACTCTTGTTTGAACGATTGGATTCAAAAAGCCAAAGCTTCTGAAATACCTGAGTTTCATTCTTGTATTCGAGCTTACCAAAACTGGAAAGGTCCTATCCTAAATTCCTTTACCAGTTCTTATTCAAACGGTTTTACTGAAGGTTGTAATAATAAGATTAAGGTTATTAAACGCAATGCCTTTGGTTTTAAAAACTTCGATCGTTTTCGCACTCGTATCTTAATCAATTTTGTTTAATTTGAAAAAGTATTCAGGTTTCCCAGAATACTCTTGTTTACTCCATTCTTATTGGTTTACCCCAACATTTGACTTAGAGCCGTTTTTATAACTTATTCTACTGATATTTCTTTTTTTGCCAATCGTTTTTCAGTTGACTTTTTAATATAGAAATAGATAACCGCAAATACTGGCACGCCAAAAAACATACCTAATACCCCATAAAAGCCACCACCAACAATGATCGCAAACATGATCCATAATGTTGGTAATCCAAGACTATCCCCAAGGATGGCTGGTCCTATGATGTTACCATCTATTTGTTGAATCAATAACACAAACAAAACGAACCACACTACAAGGATTGGATCAACAATAAACAAAATGAACACAC
>CAZKJS010000011.1:25676-30067 GCA_964553255.1 uncultured Erysipelotrichaceae bacterium
GGTACAGCACCAATAAATGGTCCAAAAACCGGAATCATATTAGTAACACCAATGATCACACTTAAAAGCAAAGCAAACGGCATTCTTAAGATCATTAAACCGATGTAAGTTAATAGTCCAATAATTAGCGAATCAAGAGCTTTACCGATAATGAAACGATTGAAAACATTAGCACTAACCCGAGAAAAATCAATTAACTTCTCGGCATTATCTTTTGAGAAAAAAGCATAGCTAATCTTAGTAAACTGACGCGCGAATCTTTCTTTATCAATCATGATATAAAGTGCAATAGCCAAACCAATTATTACCTTTAAGATAGTAGAACCAAATCTTATTGAGAAATTTAGTATCTCAGGTAAATATTGTGAAGCGATATTAATAACACGTGAGAATAACTCATCGCTGTATCCAGCAAGTAAATCTGCCAAAGTTTGATCAATATTCAACTGCATTAATAATTGTTCAGATATTTTCTCAGCTGTATTTAAGTAATTCGGTAAAAGATTCATTAGCTTGATGACACTTTCTGTAAGCTGTGGTAATGAAATTACCACAAAGGCTGTTAATACAAAAATAGCTAATGTCATTGCGATAAGTGAAGAAATCACCCGACTTGTACGCTTTTTCAATTTAAGCTTAATCAGAATCTTGTTTTCAATAAAGGCACAAATTGGACTTAAAACAAATGCGATGAAAAACCCAAAGATAAATGAAACTGTTATCGATGTTGCTTTTGAAAACCAAACACCTAAAACATGCATGTTATCGACAATAAGGAAAAAACTAATCAGTATGATTCCTGACAGGGTCAAGGCAATAATATTTTGTTTGGTACCTTCCTCTATCTTAATCTTGCGCATACTACCTCATTTCTCTTTTTATTATAACAGAAATCCCTTGTTTTGACTTATATTAATAAAATCTTAACATATAGTAGTAACTAATGATTATCTGTTATAATGTTACTTGTTTTGGAGATTAAATATGATAGAAACCCTCAAGCATAAATACCTTGCCCCTAAAAATTTTTATAAATCCACCTTAAAAGTGACATTACCTATTGCTTTACAAAACATGTTATCTGGTACCATGCAAATCATCGACAGTATGATGGTATCATGGATCAACATGATGACAGCAGTTGGTACCGCATCTCAAATCGACATTTTATGTGGTATGATCAACTATGGCGCAATTGGTGGAACAGCAATGTTTTCAGCGCAATTTTTCGGTGCGAAGAATTTTGTCAATCTAAAGAAATCGTTTGGCTTAAGTGTCATGTTTAGTTTTTTTAACGGTGTTATTTGGCTTTTTATCGCCTTACTTTTTGGTCAATCAATCTTAAGTTTTTATATGAAGGATACAGCTACGGTAAACATCGCATTAAGCTATCTTGCTATCGCAATGTTTTCTATGCCTTTTAACGGTGTTAACTTTTCATTTGCGACAATATATCGCTGTATCCAACGACAAGACATATCATTAAAAATAGCTGTTACTGCTGGCTTAACAAACATTATTACTAACTATCTTTTAATATTCGGTGCTTTTGGCTTTCCTAAACTTGGTGTCATTGGCGCAGCAGTTGGTACATTATTAGCCCAATTGATTGCCCTAACTTTATATCTATTTCATGCGATATCAACTAAACAACACTTCATCGGTACATTTAGTGAGATGTTTATTATAAAGAAAGATTTTGTCATGACTGTTTTAAAAAAGACATTACCACTTATTATAAACGAAGCTCTATTTGGCTTTGGTATGACCTTATTTGTGAAAGCTTTCGGACAATTAGGTACCTCATCTATGAGTGCATATTATGTTGGTAATCAAATTAATAATATGTTTCAGTTTGTCATTTATGGTTATGGTGCAGCGGTTTCCATTTTGCTTGGCGCAACACTAGGCCAGGGAAAGTTCTTAGAAGCAAAAAAAGAATGTGATTACTTCATTGGGTTATCTTTTATCTTAGCTATCATTATGGTAAGCATCATGCTTGTCTTTACCAAACCAATGCTTATGTTATTTGATCTTAAAGATCCGTTTATCTATCAAACTGCTTTTTGGATAGTTCGTGTTTTTGCGCTTAGAATATCAATGCGCTTATTTAACTTCATGATCTTTTCAATATTAAGATCTGGTGGTGACTCAAAGATTATTTCTTTACTTGATTGTGGTATCATGTGGTTAGTAGGTATTCCCATTGCTTTTTTAGGAGTTAATGTTTTTAAACTAGATAGTATTGCATTAGTATTATTAGCCGTTCAAGTTGAACAATTAATCAGAATGATCGTCGGCTTAAAAAGAGTCAGAAGTGGCAAGTGGGCAAATGACCTTAATGCGCTTGTTTAGGAGGTTATCAATATGATTATCGTATTCAGTTATGTTGTTAGTATCATTATCATCGGATCACAATTATATCGACTTAAACGGTTCACACAAGTTATAAAAAGTGAAAGTGAAAATGGGAACCATTTAGAATACAAAGAAAGCTCATGGCTTTGGTATGTTTCACAGGGTCTTTTAGCATTGATAACAATGATATTAAATCTTACCAGTACCCAAAGCACTGATAAAGCTATATTTATCGTTTTAACCGCAATGTTTTTAGCAAACCTTATACTAGGCATAACCTTTAAACGAATTTATTATAATGACAAAGGCTTTCTTTACCAACAGAGATTTGTCCCATTTACCACAATTGATAGTATTGAGAAAGCTAATCAATCTGGTCGTACTTACGCTCTTATCTCAGGTGAAGAAGTATTATATATGGATAAAAAAAGAGCTGTCTTTATTCAACAGCTCTATGAGTTAACTAAACGTAATTAACCATTATCTTGGATCTTGATAAGTGGAATAATAGACCTTACCTACTTCAGGTAGGATCTTTTTATATTCAAATAACTCACTTAAAGTTACTAGTTGATAACCCTTAGAGATTAGCTCTGGGATAATACGTTCACTTGCTTCAACAGTACTTTGGTATAAATCATGCATTAAGATAATATCACCATCTTTAACATTTCTAATAACAATATCGTATATTTTCCGACTATCACGCGACTGCCAATCCAATGTATCAATAGACCAATTTACCATGGCATATCCTGCGTTATCCTTAACATACTGATTGTAATTCCCATAGGTAGGTCGCATAAAACGAATCGTGTAATCACCAACATACTCATTTAAATCGTCTTGTGTTTTCTTTAAATCTTTTCTTAGTTCTTCTTTACTCAACTTTGTCATTGAGTATTTATGAGTATATGAATGATTACCTATCTCATTACCTTGTTTTAACATTCTTTTTAAAGTGTCAGCGTACGGATAGATACGATTACCTACTAAAAAGAAGGTGGCAGCGCTATTATTTTCAAGTAAATAATCCAATATCTTTTCAGTTGTTGGCGCATATGGACCATCATCATAAGTTAAAGCTACCATTGGTAAATCAGGATCAATGTACCTTAAATACATTTCATCACGATCACAAGGAGTTACTATTGGATCACTGTTTATTGGTGCACTTAATAAAAACGCTAATTGGTTAAGATTAAAACTAATTGTGATCAATCCTTTATCTTCATCTAAAACCAAACTTGATTCATAATATATATCTAGTCGATCATTATCAATAGTAAAGGTTTTAAAATTTTCTTTTATTGCCTTAGTGTTATGATAAAAGTCACTACTTAGATTTTCATTATTATCCTTGATGTTTCTTCTTAGATGCGCAGCTAATTTCTTCTCATAGCCACTGATAAAGATATCATCAAGAGTTATTTTTTTGCCACTATTAAGATCATAGTTCAAAAAAGCGATCGGACTTAAAACAAGATCATCAACATCACTACCAACAGCTAACAAGATAACAATACTCGCAAACTGATCTTTAACTTGAAAAAGATCATAGTCTAAATAGAATATTTTATCCTCTTCATCACTATTATTAGCAGTGAACGCGTCAACATACTCATTTACTAGTGTTGCTAAATCATCATTTATCGTTTCATTAGAAAAACGAGGATAATGTGCCGCAATTGTAATATTATCAGCTTTCTTTATGATCGAAGCGTATGGCATTTGATTCTTACTGTGACTTATTGAACTATCAATCATTAAGTTTTGATAAACAAAATAAACCACACCAATAAAAACGCTTGTAATCACAAACATAATCAACAAAGTTAAGATTTGCGGATTTTTACGCCGATCGTCTATCTCATTATCTTCTTTCTTACTCATTATTTATCACCTTTAGTAAATGCGCGGCTGCTTGATTTAAGGCATCATTATCTTTATCCTTAATACCCAACTGCGTATATACTTCCCCCATAGTTATTTGATTCTCTTGCATAGCTGCAAACATTTCTTTTATTAAAACC
>CAZKJS010000011.1:30077-38097 GCA_964553255.1 uncultured Erysipelotrichaceae bacterium
TACACTCTGTTTCAAGCTGAACTGGCCCAAACGGATTAGCGAAAAATGTGGTTGATAGACCAGTCTCTGATGTTGTTCCTAATGCAAAACGTTTACCCTCACAAAAAGTAGTCATTGCTTCTTGTAATGTATCAAACTTGCGCATTCCTATTTCTTTGGTATAGTTATTCGCATATAAGAACATATCTACCTTATGATTACTAATTATTTCATCATAACTCACTACTGGAATTACAACTCTGGCATTACTTGTTTCTGGATTAAAGAAGATGCTACGATCCATTTCACGATAAGCACTACCTTTCTCTAAATCATCAAGTCTTACAAAAGCGCCAATCTCAGTTCCTTGAGCACATATCTTACCATTTTCTAAATGTAGTGATCCCATATCATCGAAGATGACCTGAGTGGCAATTATATCTTTATAACCTAAATTTTGGATAGCTTCAATGGTTTCAGATTTGCCAGCACCAGAATCGCCAATAAATACGATACCTTTTGTTAATCCACTAGCAAAGGTGATATTGATCATTGATCCATGCAGTGGTAGCCACCCCTTTTTGATCATCGCAAGATTATGTAAGGTTAATGCCATCTTCTTTAAATATCCAAAATATTCAATTTCCATACTATGAGAAACATTACCAATCCATATCTGATTTTCTTTATCATGATAGAAGGTACCATCGTTTCTACCATCTTTATTGCCAAATAGTAGGATCGCATCTGGTTTCCTGTTATAACACTCTTTATCAAGTGCCAGTTCAAAGAGATTTGCCAAAGCTAAACCAGAAAAGATGTAATCACAATGAAAGAAGATATAAGTTAAAAGACTACCAATTTTAGCTGGATAACAAAACCATTCTTCTTTATCACAGTTAAAGCTTTCAACAGGATTATCACTGCGACTACTAAATGTGCCTGAACGTTTATTACTTGCAGGGTGCAGTAATAACGGTGTTCTTAACATCACTGAATCGATAAAAGAAATCCCTTTTATGCTTTCATAGCCTTTTGGGATGGCCCAACGATAATCACGCACAACCATACTAGCATTACTACCTGCATTTAATTGACGATAAACGTTGTTTTTTCTTCCCTGTACATTTTCTTCAATCCGACGATACAATGTTAAAATTAGCTGATTAAACTTGTTATCAGCGTCAATAAAGTTAGCTAGTTGTAAACCTTGCTTTGCTCCAGTGCGAATCATGGTACAACGTTGTAACTTGCGCCAATAATTATAGAAATTCTCGACAAACAAAGTCATTAACTTGCGATTTTCAAGATACTTATGATCAATTTCATTAGCATCGATGACGCATAACATTTTAAACAGTTTAATCACATCATCAAGCGCTTCTTCTTCATTATGACCATTTAAAAACCAACGAAAGACTTTGATATCATTCTGTTTAATATGTTCAAGATAACAAGCTAAGATAAATCTAAAATTCTCACCAGCAAGAACCTCTTCAACTGTTTGACAATAGGATGTCGTGAAGTTAATCAATACCGTGTTATTTTTTAAGTAAAGTGATTTCATGTGCTCCTCATTTCTGTAATTGCCGCATGATTTCAAATGCGATCACACTGACTGCGCTACTAGCATTAAGTGCATTTCTAAACTCATTAGCGTATGGGATATAAATATTTGTATCAGCAAGGCTTAATACTGCTTTGGATAATCCTCTTTTTTCGCCACCAATAGCTAAAACCAGTGGTTGATCATAATTTATTTGGTAAATACTGGTTGCATCTTTGCGATCAGCGCACAATATTGAATGGGTCTTTTTCAACACTAACAAGTCTTGGGCGATATCTTTGCTGGTATATATTGCTAGATACTCACTGGCGCCAGCACTACTTTTAGTTACAACATCAGCACTACTTAACCAGTTTCGCTCACCAACTATTACTCCTTCAAAGCCAGCAGCTAATAGACTTCTTAAACAGTAACCAAAATTAAACGGATCCTCTATACCTTCAAGCAAGCAGATCAATCGTGCTTTTGCGATTGTATCAAATAAGTCGCTTTCACGCTTATCAACAAAAGCAATTATACCACCATGGTTTGTACTCATACATAGTTCATCAATTGCGTTTCGCTCTGCATATTCAACCGGTATATTACTAGCTAAAGCTTGGTTAATGATATAACTGATATTACGATCGCGCTTATTTTTATCTACTATAACCTTTTCAACGATTCGCTTTTTAGCTATGATCGCTGCTTTGACACTAATAGCTCCCTCAAAGATCATAGTTTGTATCCCCTTCTGATCATGTCATTGATCTTAAGCTTAATAGGTGGTTTAAGCCATACCAATTGCATCGGACGATTACAAAAAGTAAGCTCTTGATCATCCATGTCCCTTAAATAATCTACCACAAAAGTTCTGTTTTCACTATCTTGACTTAATACTTCTAATAAATCATTATATTCAAACCGGTTTCTTACTTCAAGAAGCGCTAAATCCTCTTTAATATCAACAATCGTTCCAATGTACTCTTGCGAGGCAGGAGTTTTGATCAAAGCGCTTACCATATCTTCCCGTGGAAGACCGCTTAAATAACCGTCAGTTGCCGGCCGATTTTCAGCTTTTGCCAGTTCACTTTGATACCAAGCAAGTCGTTCATCACTAATTTCACCTTTTTTATAATATTCATCTATCAACATTCGATATGTTTTAACTACCGCCGCAATATAATAAGCCGATTTCATGCGACCCTCAATCTTTAAACTAACAATATTAAGATCGATCAAGTTAGTTATATGTTTGAGCGCTAACAAATCACAAGCAGCCATCGTAAACAAGGAATCCTTCGTTGTTATTTCATTTTGATCATGATATAGCTGATAAAACCAGCGACAAGAATGGGCACATCCTCCTCTATTAGCATCTCTTAAGGTCATAAAATTACTCAACGTACATCTACCTGAGTAATTAGCACACATGCCACCATGAATAAAAACTTCAAGTGGTAAAGATGATCGCTCAGATGTCATGGCTATTTCATGCATTGATAATTCTCTTGCTAAAACGATACGATCAACTTGTTGATTCTTAAAGAAGGCAATAGCCTCTGAGTTGGTTACTGATTGTTGGGTGCTTAAATGAACTTCCATATTAGGTGCTACTGCTTTTGCTGTCTTGACTACTTGCATGCTACTACAGATTATCGCACTTACCCCAATATCAGCTAATTCACGTAGATATGCGCTTAATCCTTCAAGGTCTTCTTTATGAGGTATTATATTGACTGTAACAAAAATCTTAGCTTGATGCTCTTTTGCAAATAGAATCGCTTCTGCGATATCATCAATTGTAAAGTTGCTGGCGCGAGAGCGCAGCGAGAATTTCTTCCCGCCAACATAAACAGCGTCAGCGCCATATAAGATCGCTATTTTTGCCCGATACAGATCACCCGCTGGTGCTAATAGTTCTATTTTACTCATAGGGTTGTCGCCTCATACAAAAAACCAGTGCTAAATTCATAATTACTATATTTAGATTTTATCATCTTATCAATCTCAGCTATATTGGCGCTGTTTAAAACCGCTAAGTATGCTTTTACGATATCAAAATACATTTCATCCTCGATAAAACAACGCTCAAAACGGATTACTTTGATTACTTCTGTTAATTTTAAAAGCTCAGTCATACAATAAAATATGTATGGACTATAGGTATAGGTTCCATGTTGATCTTCATAAATATAAAACTTTTCTTTTCTTGATTCTTCTTTGGCTCTTATCTTTTCATTTTGATGAAGATTGATCGTCTTAAAGTCATCTTGATAACCACTTAACATTTTACGACGACTCAAACTCATTCTTAGATAACCAAAGACAATCATTTCACTCTGTTTACCATTATCCTTTGTGACAGCCAACGTTTTATCAAATGTTAATTCTTTCGCAACAACACAACGTTTAATACCAAGATCAAGATAATTAACTAGATCTTGATCATTGGTTATCAGTGTCTGTGGATCATATATAAGTAAATCTTTCCTATTATATTTATCAGTTAGTTGATATACTGCCATATCGGCAAAGTAAATACCATCAACATCACAATCGATGAGATACTTAATATGTTTTTCTAACTGTATTAAATCCTTTTCATAAAAAATTGCGTCAACCCGCACATAAAGTCGCATGTTATTTTCATGAGTGATCTTTACCGCCTTTGTAATAGTTTCTATCGTCATATTACCCGGGCTATATATCGCAAATCTTTCAGTATGAACGCAAAGACTCTTTACCCCAAGTTCAGCAAAATGACTGATTTCACTAATATCCTTTAAAGTACAAATCGTTTCTATCATTTACATCTCCTATATGCCAATTAATTATAACATAATGTATTTACTATTTTTAATAAAACCAGCATAATAAAGAAGGTGATAAAATGAATTCCATAACAACATTAAAGCAGCTACAAGCACAAATAAGAGCTTTTTGTGATGAACGTGATTGGACACAATATCATAGTCCAAAAGAGCTAGCCATTGGTATTAGTACTGAAGCCAATGAATTATTGGAAATATTTAGGTTTATAAAAGAAGATCAATTAGACGATGTCTTGAATCAGAAAAAAGAAGCCATCGCTAATGAATTAAGTGATGTCTTCTTTTATTTATTAAGATTCGCAGATCTTTATGATATTGATCTAGTGAGCGCTTTTAATAATAAAATGCTGATCAATAGCCAACATTACCCAGTTGTGAAAGCATTTGGTAGTAATAAGAAATATAACGAACTTTAAAGCTTTAATAGTACTCCTAAAACACCAGCGATCATTAGATAGAATATTGGGTGTTTTGGATATTTATTACTAAAAAATAATACTCCAACAAAGATGATTATGGGAATCACATTGAATAGATCGACAAGATTATTACTAACATGAAATAATTCAAAGTTAAATAAAGCTTCTTTTATAATGCCTAAACCCGCATAGGCGATCAAGGCCGCTACTGCAGGTCTAATAGCATAGAAAGCATCGGTGATAATTTTACTATCACGGAACTTTTCAAAACCCTTAGCCACAAAAATACTTATTACCAAGCTAGGCAAAGCTACCGCTACACTGGCGATGACACCACCTAATACCCCACCAGCTACACTACCTGCATACGTCGCCATGTTAATACCTATGGGACCAGGCGTTGATTCACTAATAGCGATCATATTCACTAGTTCTTTGATATCAAACCATGGATATTTATCTGCGATTTGATAAAGAAAAGGCAATGTGGCTAAACCACCACCAATTGAGAATAACCCCGTTTTAAAGAACTCATAGAGTAATTGTAAATAAACCATTATTTAATTCTCCCTAAGATCATACTTAAGATAAATGCACCAACAATAACCCATATCGTTGAGATTTTAACTAATAACAATATAACTAAAGTACCAACAAAAATAATAAACGTTATTTTATCAATGATACCACTTTTAACCATTTTGATAACCGCATTGATGATAATAACTCCAACTGCGATTTGGATACCATTAAAAGCATGATTCAGTATTGGTAGTGTACTAAATCTTTGGATCAAACCTGCGATTATTAAAATAATAATTATTGAAGGTGTCAAGATACCAGCCACTGCCGCTACTGCCCCTTTTATCTTATTAGTTTTATACCCGATGTAGGTAGCTGTATTAACCGCAATGATTCCTGGTGTACACTGACTGATCGCATAGTAATCCATCACTTCTACCATGCTTACCCAACCCTTTTTCTCAACAGCTTCTTTTTCCAAGATTGGCAACATCGCATAACCACCACCAAAGGTAGAAATACCAATCTTAAAGAAAGTACTGAATATATCCCAAAACATGTTCATACACCCTCCAATAATCTTTTATCTGCCATATTTGATACTAACGGAAATAGATCATTATTTCAAGTATCACACTAATAGCACTTCATGTATTATAACTTTTTACCCTATTTTGTCCTAACTTTTTTTTGATAAGATTATTCTATTTTTTGTGCAACTAGTTTGTTTGATTTTGTAATTTTGATGTCTTATCATGAAATTAAAGAAATGTGGATACTTGGTTAATACTTTAATTAACCGATTCATCCCCCCTATTGGAGGTATAATATGAAAAATGAGTATATCGCAACGGTAGTTAAACTTCTAACTGAAATTGAAGCCAAAGAAGAAGCAAACATCACCAAAGCTGCCGAATTAGTAGCTGATTCAATCATGAAAGGCGGTATCATGATCGCCTTTGGAAGTGGCCATTCCTTAGTCGGCGCAAAAGAAATCGTAAATCGTGCTGGCGGACTATTCGCAGCAAAAGCAATAAAAGATCCATCAGATGGTATCTTTGAACAGCTTGAAGGTTCTGGCAAAGCTTTGATCAAAAGAGTTGAAATTCTACCAGAAGATGTCTTAATACTGATATCAAATTCCGGACGTAATCCCGCAAGTATCGAAATGGCGATTGAAGCCCAAAGAATCGGTGCTAAGATCATCGTTGTGACTGCTTTAAATGCATCAAAGAACCTAACATCCAGACATAGTAGTGGTAAAATGTTATATGAGTTCGCTGATGTCGTATTAGATTTACACTCAGTTGATGGTGACGCTGCCATTGCAGTTGAAGGAGTACAGGGTAAGATTTGTGGTACTTCAACCGTCGCAACCGTCGCATTACTACAAAGTGTAGTGCTATATGCCGTTAAGATCATGGTAGCGAAGGGCTTTAATCCTCCAGTCAGAATTAGCGCTAATGTTGATTATGCTCCAGCCAATCGCAGTGCTGAAATTGAGAAACAATACGCTAGTCGTATCTATCGTATCTAGTGATCTTGGGTGATCTAATGATCACCTTTTTTATTTAGATATGTCATACGTATGAAAATCATATATAATAATAAAAAGAAAGAAGTGTTATCATGAACTATATTGATTTAAGAAGTGATACGGTTACCCAACCAACTAAAGCCATGCGTGATGCGATGTATGTCGCTGAAGTTGGCGATGATGTTTACCATGATGATCCCACAATAATTAAACTTGAAAAGCTCGCTGCTTCAATGCTTGATAAGGAAGCTGCTTTATTTGTGCCAAGTGGTACGATGGGTAATCAGATTTGTATCATGACTCATACCAAACGAGGTGATGAGATCATTACTAATGCGAATAATCATATCATTGTTCATGAGTCTGGCGCTCTCGCTGTTTTATCGCAAGTAAATACTCATCAAATTCATAACGATACTGATATGATATATCCTCAAGATGTTAAAAACGGTTATCGTCCATATGATGTTCATGCTCCTTATACAAGTTTAGTATGTCTTGAAAATGCTTTAAGTAATGGAACCGTTGTACCACTGGCACTAATGCAAGAAACCTATAAAACAGCCCATGATCTAGGGTTAAAGGTTCATCTTGATGGTGCTCGTATCTTTAATGCGGCTGTTAGCTTAAACGTTGATGTAAAAGCGATCGCTGCTTGCGCTGATAGTGTCATGTTTTGCATATCCAAAGGCTTATGTGCACCAGTTGGCTCACTGATTTGTGGTGATAGAGCTTTTATTGAACAAGCAAAACGCAATCGAAAACTACTTGGTGGAGGTATGCGCCAAGCTGGATTCTTAGCCGCAAGTGGCTTAATCGCATTACAAGAGATGACAAAACGACTAGCTGAAGATCATCGTTTAGCACGTTATCTAGCAAGTGAACTAAAGCAGATAGCTAAGATTGATCTTGATATGAGTAAGGTACAAATTAATATGGTATTCTTTAAGATCAATGATGATAAATTTGATCACAGTTTATTCTATCAATATTTATATACCAATGGAATTAAGATAAACCCCATTGATAATGGTTACTATCGCTTTGTCACCCATCATGATGTTGATCAAGTAGCTATCGATAAAACCATCAAGCTAATCAAATCATTTATGAAAAAAGATATCTAGTTGAACCGCCCCCCAAATCTTGGACAAAGAGGAGGAGGAGCGGTTTTTATGTCAAA
>CAZKJS010000012.1:0-3997 GCA_964553255.1 uncultured Erysipelotrichaceae bacterium
GGTTTGACTTCCTTTTTCTATTCAGAACGTTTACACAAAATATTTTATACTACCTATGCTATTGTACAGGGTAGTGATAACGAGCATTATTTAACTCATATGTTTGATAAATCTTATAATAAAGCAGGTGCTATCTTTATGGATTATTCTAATGATCCTGATTTTAGTGATGAGAATACGATCATATATGGTCATAATATGAAAGATGGTTCGATGTTTGCTTATTTACTCAACTATAAGGATCAGACTTTCTATGATCAACATCCAATCATGAATTTGTATACAATAAACGCTGTTTATAGAATTGATATCTTTGCTGGGATAATCATAAGTGGTGATGAAAATCACTTATTAACCAGTTTTATTAATGAAGCTGAAAAGACAAGTTATATTAATGATTTAAAAGAGAAATCGACGTTTGTGTCTGAAGTAGCGATATCACAAAATGCTAGGCTTATTACATTAAGCACTTGTTCGTATGATTTTGAAGATGCTAGATATGTTTTGTTTGGAGTTATAAATAGTGCTCAATAATGCTTGGTGATAATTTAACTGTATTAATGCATAAATTTGAATTCATGTAATGCATATACGCGGTTTGATTAAGGAGAAAATATTGAAATGATCTTTAATATATATAGACTTGGCTTGTTAATAAAAAAGAAGAGAAGCGAACATAGAAAATGTCAGTATTAAAAATCAACCACGATGATTAAGAACAAAATATCTTTTTGAAACATTATAATTAATGTCCTTTTAAATCCGTTGCCATAAGTAACGTTGAAACTCATAAATAGTGAAGAATTGCGTTATTAACTTTTTCTACGTTACTAGTTAATCATGTATGTGACAAACAATATAAAAGGAAACTTGTATTTGTTATCTGTATATTGATGAATGTTTTCAGGTTTAATGATAGCTTACTCAGCGAAAAAAATATACTGTCTTTTTGTTGATATTTAAACAAAATTAAGATAATTAACCTGTCTTATCGTATATAATAATAGTAGGAATCGAGGTGAAGATATGAGGATAGGAATGTTTTGTGATTCATATTTACCTGATATTAATGGTGTTGTTACATCAGTAGTGACGCTTAAACAAGCACTTGTGGAAAAAGGACATGAAGTATGGGTCGTTTCTAATCATCCTTCACTTTTAAAAACGCAGATCGATCATGATCTTCAAGAGATTAGATTGCCTGGTATCAAAATAAAACAGTTATATGGGTATAAGGCTAGCTCACCAATACAAATCCGTATCTTAAAGGAAATTGCCAAACTTAATTGGGATGTGATTCATGCTCATTCAGAGTTTGGGGTTGGTATATTTGGTCGTATTGCGGCTAAATATCTTCATATACCCGTGGTTTCAACTTATCATACTACTTATGAAGATTATACGCATTATGTTAATTTTTTAAAGATGGATAGTATCGATCGTTTCGCAAAGCTTCTAATTGCAAAGTTAAGTAAGCTTTATGGTGAAACCAGTACTGCAGTAATAGCGCCATCACAAAAGACAAAAGATATGTTAGTTAGATATAAGATCAAATCACCGATCACTGTTATACCTACTGGACTAGATTTGAAACGTTTTGAACCACATCAATTTGATCAAAAGACGATAAAAAAACTAAGAAGAGAATATAATGTCTTAGATGATGATCTATTAGTTTTATTTATTGGTCGTATTGCGAAAGAGAAGAGTATTGATCTTGTGGTGGAAGCTTTTAGTAAACTCAAGGCGTATGATAAGATAAAGCTCATGATTGTTGGTTCAGGACCTGGGGTTGATGAAATCGAGCATTTAACTTCGCTTTATCAACTAGAAGATAAGATCATTATGACGGGAAAACAGTTTCCTGATAAGATACCGCTTTATTATCAATGTGGTGATGTATTTGTATCAGCATCATTAACTGAAACGCAGGGTTTAACTTTTATTGAAGCTTTAGCTAGTGGATTGCCGGTATTAGCTCGGCCTGATGGGGCGGTTGAGAATTTAATATTTGATGATATCACTGGATATTATTTCGCTGATGCTAGTGATCTTGCACTTAAGATAATTAATTTCTATGCATTGAGTAAAGAAAAAAGACAACAGTTACGTGATAATGCCGTTTTAAAGGCATTGGAGTACGATCTAAACGGTTTTTATGATAAAGTGATAAAAGTATACCAAGAAGCGATTAAAGCTTATCGAATGGATTATCGCGTTACAGCGATAAACTATCAAGATGATGTGGTATCACTCACTTTGACTAATCCAAGCAATGAACTAACGATCATGGTTAGTGTTGATAGTTTTATGCAGTATGGTATACGAAAAGATAAGATTGTTGATGATATATTGATTAGTCAATTATTATCCGAAGAGCAAGCTGTTCAAGCTTATAAAAAAGCAATCAAACATTTAACACTCAAAGATCGAACAAAACAGGAAATGAATGATTGGTTAATTGAAAATACAACATTATCTAAAGCTAAGGTTCAAGCATTGATAGATTATCTTGTTGATAAGAAATATCTTGATGATAAGCGTTATGCTTTAGCACAGATAAATAAGTTTACTAAGCAGCTCATGGGGAAGAATAGAATAAAAAAGGAGCTCTTATTAAAGGGAATTGATCCAGTATTGATCGCAGAACTTAATGAAAGATCTGATGATGATCAATACTATAGAGCACTTAGTTACGCTAAAAAATGGCAAGGAAAGATTCGTGATCGCTCTTTCAATTATAAAAAGACAATGATCAAGAATAAGCTTGTTCAGTATGGTTATGATATCGCATTAGCTAATGAAGTAGTAGAGCACTTATTGACTAATGATGATAATGAAAAAAACATCTTGCGTAAGTTAGCCAATAAAGCTAAAACAAGATATAATAGAAAATATAGCGGTTCACAGTTAAGAAATAGCGTATTTCGTTACTTGACAACACAAGGATTTGATTATGATGACATCTATTTAGTCATCAATGAAATGGAGTGGGAAGATGAATAAGAAAATGATCAAAGATTTCATAGAAGGAGAAAGTATTACAACACCTTTACTGGTTAGTAATGTTTTAAATGGGGTTACAACTAATGGTTCACCATACATGTCTATTTCCTTTAGTGATAAAACAGGTTTAATCGAAGGCAAACTTTGGGATGTTAAAGAAGAACAAGCGAGTATTATCATTGTAGGAAATGTCATTGCCGTAAGCTGTGATGTCATTAAGTATAAGAATAATCTGCAAGTGAAAGTACATAGTGTTAGTAGTATCAAAAGTGATCAGTATGATATAAGTGATTTTGTGGCTTCCTCAGAGATACCACAACAAGTCATGCGTGATGCGATGGCATCAACATTAGCGATGATTGAGAATAAAGTTTTAAAAGAGATAGTTTCAGCGGTTGTTGATCGATTTGAACATGATTTCTTTCTATATCCTGCCGCAAGTCGCATTCATCATGATTTTATTGGTGGTTTAGCTGAACATGTACTTGGTATGATCAAGCTTGGTATGAGTATCGCTGAGCAATATCCATTAATCGATCGGGATTTGTTGATATCAGGTATCATCGTTCATGATATGGGTAAGTTATTTGAATTATCAGGTACTATCGCAACCGAATATACAACAGAGGGTAGACTCATTGGTCATATCTCAATCATGCAAGCTAAGTTAAGTATGATAGCGATTGAACTTGGTTATGATGATAGTGAAGAAGTGATGTTATTAAGACATATGGTGTTATCACATCATGGTGCTTATGAGTATGGTTCACCTGTGTTACCGATGATCGTTGAAGCTGAGATATTAAGTATGATCGATAATATTGATGCACGCATGAATACCCTTAGCAAAGCACTAAAGGATATCAAGGAAGGGGAATTCACCCCAAGATTGTTCGCTCTTGAAAACCGTAGTTTTTATAAGCCGGTACGTAAATGATAGATACTCATTGTCATATTTTAAGCAGAGTTGATGACGGTAGTCAAAGTAGCG
>CAZKJS010000012.1:4046-37028 GCA_964553255.1 uncultured Erysipelotrichaceae bacterium
TACTGATATCATTGCCACACCACACTGTTGGCCAGGGGTAAGATATTTAAATGATCATGATAGTATTGATACAGCGATGAATGAAGCATTGTCATTGATAAATGAGCATAACTTACCATTAAACTTATATCGTGGTAGTGAATTGTTCATGACGGATGATACGATAGCTTGGATTAAAAGTAAAAGAGCAATATCCTTAGCAGATTCAGATTATTATCTGATCGAACTGCCTTGGTCAAGTCCGCAATCAGAAGCTAAGATACAAACGTCGTTTTTAAGTTCTATTCTTGAGCTTAATAAAAAAGTAGTACTGGCTCACCCAGAAAGATATAGTGTACTCACCAATGATACTAAACTTGCAAAAAAATGGCGCGATATGGGATGTTATTTCCAAATAAACAGAACGAGTTTGCTTGATAAGGATCGTTGGGAGTATGACGCTGCTTGGAAACTGATGAATGATGGTTATGTTGATATTATAGCGACTGATGCTCATCATCCTAAAGGAAGTCGTATTATGCGTCTTGATGACATTGCTGTATTTCTTGAAGCTAGTTTTGGTAAAGAAGCCATCAAACGATGGTTTATCGATAATCCAAGAAAAATCATCAATAATGAGTTAATATAAGATCCAAATAAGGATCTTTTCTATCATGATGAAATAGCACAGTTTTTAATTAAATGTTATTCTAGAAAGTAATTAAGGAGATAAACCATGAACTTGATCAAACAACCACTTAAAGTCAAAAATACGATTTTCAAAAACAGAATTGTCATGCCACCAATGGCTACTTCAAAGTGCATTAATGGTAAAGTAACCCAAGATTTGATTGAATACTATCAGATGAAAGCACAAGGCGGCTATTTGGGACTAATAATAACAGAACATCAATATGTTAGTAAGGATGGAATGGCAGATTTAGGTCAGATTTCTATCGCTGATGATAGTGATATTGAAGGTTTAAGTAAGGTTGTGGCGGCAATACATCAGTATGATACCAAAGTAATAGCACAGATAAGTCACTCAGGCAGTGCTGCAAACAAACTAGAAACTGGTCTTGATGTCATTAGTGCAAGTGCTCTGATCAAACCAGGTTCAACTAAACCAACCAATACAATTCCTATCGCTATGGATCATGATATGATCAAAAAAGTTATTGATGATTTTGCGAAAGCGGCTAAAAGAGCTGAACTTGCTGGTTTTGATGGGGTGCAAATTCATTCAGCTCATGGTTATTTATTAAATCAGTTTTATTCACCATTAGCCAATTTACGTCATGATGATTATGGTGGTTCATTAGCGAAACGGGTAAGAATTCATCTTGAGATAATAGCGGCGATCAAAGCGATAGTAAGTGATGACTTTTTGATCACATTGCGTCTTGGTGCTAGTGATTATATGGAAGGTGGCAGTACTATCAAAGATGGTGTGGCTGCAGCTAAGCTTTTCGCAGCTGCTGGTGTTGATATCTTAGATATCTCTGGTGGTTTTGGTGGCTTTAAACGTGAAGCTGTTCTTGATCCTGTTTACTTTAGTGATGCTAGTATAGCAATTAAAGAAGAAGTGAGCATTCCTATTATTTTAACTGGAGGAATTACTGATAAACAAACTGCTGAATGTCTACTATTAAATAAAAAAGCGGATTTGATAGGTGTAGGAAGAGCAATATTAAAAGATAATGATTGGGCAAAGAAAGTAATTGAAAGTAGCTAATAAATAAAACCAAGATCGAAGTAGATCTTGGTTTTTCTTTATGTATTTATTAGCTTTATTACATCATCTAGATCATAACCGTTTGCTTGAAACTGACATTTGAAGCCATCGTTATCATCATAGCGAGGAATGATATGAAAGTGAATATGATCAACTGATTGACTAGCAGCTACCTCATTATTGTTTAAGATATTAATACCATTAGCATCAAGCTTTGTTTTAAGCTTGATCGCTATTGATTGAGTAACGCTAATCATATGTTTTAAAATTTCGGGATCAACTTGGTAGATATTAGGATAATGCTCTTTTGGTAAGACTAAGGTATGTCCTTTAGTTACTTGTGAAATATCTAAGATGGCAATAACTTTATCATCTTCATAGACATAGGATGCAGGTATTTCTTTAGCTACGATCTTACAAAAGACACACATACCTAGACCTCTATTAGCTCATATTCATGAGTGCCAAGCCCTAGTGCTTCAGCATGAGCAATACCAGTCTTCCATTTAGTATTTGGATGCATATCATAGAAATGATCATCATGAACATGCTTTACTTCATTTAAGAAACTATTTGGATTAATAGGAGCATTATTGACAGCGTCCGCACAAGCTTGATCAAGTGCTACTGGATCAAATGAAGCAAAAATACCGATATCACTGACAACAGCAGCGTCATTTTCACGATGACAGTCACAATTAGGAGATACATCCATCACAAAGCTTACATGGAAACAAGGACGATCTTTAACAACTGCATAAGTGTACTCAGCTACTTTTTCATTTAATATTTGACTAGAGTGGAAATCAACAGGTTTGATCGCATTGAATGGGCAAGCGCCAATACAACGACCACAACCAACACATTTATCCCAATTGATGAATGCTTTCTTGTTTTCATCATAACTGATAGCATCATGAGCACAGTTACTAATACAAGCACCACAACTACGGCATTTTTCGGAAGTTACACGAGGTTTGCCACTGTAATGCATTTCCATTTTTCCAGCGCGTGAACCACAACCCATGCCAATATTTTTCAAGGTACCACCAAAACCCGTACCTTCATGACCTTTGAAGTGTGTCATTGAGATAAATATTTGAGCATCCATTATGCCTTGTCCGATTTTGGCTTCTTTAACGTGTTTTTGATCAATTTTAACTAACTTTTCATCTAAACCTTTAATACCATCGCCAATAACAATATGACAACCAAGCGTTAAAGGGTTAAAACCGTTTTCATAAGCTGTTTCTAAATGATCAAGCCCGTTACTGCGGCCACCAACATAAAGCGTGTTACAATCGCTTAAGTATGGTTTACCACCAAGTTTTTTAATGATATCAACCATTCTTCTAGCATAATTTGGTCTAATAAAAGCTAAATTACCTTTTTCACCAAAGTGAATTTTAATACATACATACTTATCTTTAAAATCAATGGTTTCAATACCAGTTTTTACAACAAGTTTTTCCAACTTGTCCACAAGAGTGTTTTTACTGTCTGTTCTTAGATTAGTGAAATATACTTTTGTTTTTTCCATTTTGTTACCTCTATTTGTATTTTAACATATTAACTTTTTATTAAAAAGGAAGGATTTAACGATGTTGTAATATTACATAAATAATGTAATATAATAGTATATGATGGTATCAAGGAGGTCCCTTTATGACCCTAACTTATATCAACATTAATCAAGCTTCAGCTACAAAACAAAGCACACAAACTAATGATCTTAGTGAACAATTAGTTCATACCATGATCAAAGAAGATATGGTAGAACAATTATATGAATACTTTCTTGATGACAATGCAATAACTAGTTATCGCTTTAGTGATCATAAAGCATTGATCCATTGTGCTGCTCAATATGACGCTGTAAATTGTTTAAAGTTTATTATTGAAGCAGGTAGTGATATTAATCAATTATCACCATGCGGCATAAAACCTTTAGAATACGCCATAAATCATCAGGCTGATAAAGCTATTAGATTACTAAAAGAGCTTGATGCTAAAGCGTTTGATCAATCATTACTAACGATCATTGATCAAGCAACTGATGTAAACAACGAAGACAAGATACAACTTAAGATGTTAGTTAAAATGATTTTTGAATTAAATGATATTATCGTCACAATTAACGATTATATTGAACAATTATGTAAAATGACCCTAAATAAAAATCATGAAATGATCATCTATCAAGCAATGAACATGATCATGAAAGTGAATCAAAATAAGCTTAATGTCATTTATGGCTATTATCAAGATACTAGCACAGAATCAGATTTAACTTTACTAAACAAATATCAGTTAACGCAGAGTTTGAATAAAGAATACACTAATTGGTATGAATGCTTAAACAAACATGAAACACTAGTACTTTTGATCAATGAGTTAATAGAGGTATCATATGATACAAAGATAAGTTGGCAACGCTTAAGTATGATTCATCAAAAGATGAAAATGTTTATCAGGAGGTAAAATGAACAGAACAGCATTAGCAATTAGAATGTTACAGATTATGAAAACGGAAGGTTTGATCAAAAAACAAACATTAGCTGATCGACTAGAGATAAACTTACGCAATGTGATCGAGCTTAAAAAAGAACTTGAAACAGCGGGTTACTATATTGAGGTAACTAATGGTAAAAACGGTGGCTATCGTCTATTAGATGAATACCTACTACCAATCAATGCTTTAAGTAATGATGAACTATCCGCAATCAAAGAAGCATATAACTATTTAAAGGCTAATGATCGTTATCTAAAAGATAGTGTTTTTGAAATGGCGTTTGTAAAGATCATCAGTAATCACATGAATGTTACTAGATATGATCCGGTTGTTGCTTATTCGCAGCTTCAAACATCATCAAGCTTGATCAATAAGCATTATCAACAAATCAAATCAGCTATCACTGAGCAGTGTCGTATTAAGATCACTTATCAACCACAGAATAAAGACACTGTATGTTGGATGTTTCAACCATATGAACTATTTCAGTATAATGGTATGTGGTATTTAGTAGGCTATAGGCAAAGTAATAAGGATTTAAAAGCTAAGACGATTACTATTAAACTAAATCGTATCAAGAAGATTACGACAACTGATGTTAAGTTTAGTTTTCCTTCGTACTTTGATATTAAGGATTATGTCTCAAAGTTTGGTATCGTAATGAATGAACAAGAGAAAATAACCGTCAAGATTAAAGGGCGATTTTATATCAGTGAGTACTTATATGGTGATGAGCAAACAATTGAGTATCTTGATGATAATACTATGATATTAACAGTAGTGATGAATACTAAGTTGATGATGAAACAGTTTGTCATGAGTCTTGGAAGTGATTGTGAGGTTATTGCGCCAGCTTGGCTTAAGCAAGCAATCATTGATGAATGTAAAAAAACGTTACTTATATACGATAAAAAAGACCGATGATGATCATCGGTCTTTTCAGTTTATTGATTTAAAAATTCAGGATTGCTTGAAGTTAAGGCATCAAATACTATTTTATCAAAAACAGTGAAGTTACCAGCTCTTATAAACGATGCAAGGGCTGTTTTCATGACACTTTGATCTTGTTTAAGTTCAGCGATGAAAGCTTCTTTTAAGCTGTCGGAATCAACATCAGTTATCTCAATAACATTGAATAGGGTACCTTCGCTATTTACAACAACAGCATCAAGAATAGTTGCTTCATTATAACTTTGGATAGCTAATAAAACGTTTGAGCTAACATTAGTAGATTTGTTATGAATCAACTGTGGTACACCAGTGTAATTGGCATTACCATAAGCTACGGTAGTTGCGGCAAAATCAGCACCATCTTTGATCAAAGCCAAGGCAGTATCAGCGTTATCTGAATCTGAAGTTTGTAACATTCTAACCATTTTAGGTTTGTATTGCGTAAATAATTGATCATAATTATCTTCAAGATATTTTTCTACCAATGCATCTTGCTTTAAGAAAAGGGTCATGTCCTTAGCGTAAGCTTCTTCATCAGCGTAACCCATATAACTCAAGTAAAGTTGGAAGTAAGTATTATCACTTCCTTTTAGTTCATCAATTATTGTAGTGACTTGTTCATTGATAGCTTCATCATCACCAATGATATTTTCATAAACCATACTAACAAGTTTATTTGTAACAAGTACAGTTGAATTGCTAGTAACTAAAGCATCATAGAACTGACCACGGGTATAACTATTGTTATCGATGGTAACGACAGCTTGATCACGATCACTAATATCAGCGTAAGGATCAGCACTACATCCGGTTAATACAAGCACTGAAAGCAGTGTTACAAGTAATAGTTTTTTCATTATTCGCTTACCTCTTGAGCTTCTACTCTTAGCATATTTTCGATTTTTTCTTGTAGTGCATCATTGCCATGAAAGTCGATACTTCTTTTTTGATATTCTTGCCAAATGATCAATGGGCTTAAGTTGTAGTAAGATGTAACAGCGCTATAAAAGCCATCTTCTGCTTTTAATACATCAAGACTAACAGAATCGACTTTGATGATGTGGTAACCATACTGTGATCTAACCCAACCACTAACTTCGTTTTCTGCTAATGCAAATGCGGCGGCAGCAAACTCCGTGTCTAGTGATGTGCTAAGATCTGCGTAACCAAAGCGTCCACCAGCACTAGCAGAGGAATCATCTGAGAAGCGCTCAGCAATTGCGGTAAAACTATCACCGTTAGCAAATGCAGCGTCAATTTCACTCATTCTAGCTTCTTCTTCAGCTGTTGGATTGCTTACATCATCCATCATTACAAGAATATGGCTAATGATACGAGGTGACTTAGCTTCAGCGAATGCTGGAAATAAAGTATCCATATTTGTATCGATGTATTGCTTATTCAACTCTTCCAACATTAATGAGATCAAGATATACTCTTCAAGATCTTCAACCTTACTAAATCCCATCGCTTTTAAAGATGGTAAAAGATAATCAGCGTATGTTTCGCCATAAGATGCTTTATAATAGGAAACATAATTTTCATAGATCAACTTAGCTTCCGATAACATATCCTTATCGGGAGTGAAAGCATTGTGGATGGTAGCCGCTTGGATGAAATTGATTGCAACTTCAGCTGCGTAATCATCAAACATTTCATCATAGAGATCATCAGCAGTAACCGCAATACCATTATATTCAAACATGACATCCTTGCCGTCGATCGTCTTACCTTTGAATTCTTCTTTTAGATCGTTAAAAGCGAATACGCCAATAGCGATAAAGAAGAGGACACCGACAAGAGTCACAAACCAATATTTTTTGATAAGCTCGTTCATAAAATCCTCCTAAATGTGAAACCGCACTAATTATAATTTATTTAAAAGTTGTTTGCAATGTTTCTGCAGTTTTAGGCATTTCACAATGCTAATATTAGTTATATTATGTGGTTTTTTTGTGAAGAAACAGGCTAATAAGTGAAATTTGATGATAAATTCATAAGATAGTTAAAGCAGTAAAATATGACATGTTGTGATATAATCGTTATGCATAATAAACTAAGACAAGAAGGGATATATATGGACAGACTGATTATTGAAGATTTACACGTTAGTGTTGACGATAAAGAAATACTGAAGGGTGTTGACTTAAAGATAAGCGACAATGAAATACATGCACTTATGGGACCCAATGGTAATGGCAAATCAACATTATTACAAGCTATTATGGGAGATCCAAGATATACGATCACAAAGGGTAGAATCATTTTTGAAGGGGAAGATCTGTTAACAAAATCTGTAGATCAAAGAAGTCGCGCTGGTGTTTTTTTGGGCATGCAGAACCCTGTAGAAATACCTGGTGTTACTAACTCTGATTTTCTTAGAGCAGCCATCAACTCACGATTAGATAATCCTCAACCTTTGTTCAGTTTTATCCGTGATATGGAAAAAGCAATTAGTGCTTTACAAATGAAACCGGATTTAGCTCATCGCTTCTTAAATGAGGGCTTTAGTGGTGGTGAAAAGAAACGTAATGAGATCGTTCAATTACAGTTGTTAAAACCACGTTTAGCCATGCTTGATGAGATAGATTCGGGGTTAGATGTTGATGCACTACAAATTGTAGCTGATGCTATTAAAAATCAACAAAGTAAGACTGGTATGAGTTTGATGATAATATCACATTATGGTAGATTTTATGATCTATTAAAACCAACTAAGACGCACGTAATGATTGATGGTAGGATCATCATAGATGGTGATGAAACCTTGATCGATAAGATAGATAAAGATGGTTATGATTGGATTAGTGAACAGTTTAATGTAGATATCCGTAAAGAAGAGAAAAAGCGTTTAGTGTATCGTTTAGGTACATGCGCAATGAGTGAGAGAACTAAGTATCATGGCAACTAAAGTTGTATGTGTTGATGATACCACAATTAACGTTTTGAATAACGACTACTTGATGATTGAACTTAAGCCTATTAAAGCAATGCAGATCAAGATTACGACAAAACGCGATAGTGAAGCAACACTGATCATTCAAATCGCTGATAATGACAAAGAGATCAATATATTGACTTTGGTTGAACCCAACAGCAAGCTAACCGTATTATATTTAAATCTTAGTACATCATTAAAGATCAAAGAGAAGGTTGATATTTCTGAGGGTGGTAATTATCAAGTAGCTTATGGTGAACTTGAAGCAGGAACGCTTGATCGTATTGCTGATTATAATCTAAATGGCTATAAAGCCAATATTGATCTAATCAGTACAGCTATCATCAATGAACACAAATACCAAGAGCTTAATTGTCATCACATGGCGAAAAGTACATCTTCATTAATGCAGACATATGGTGTATTGCTTAATAAAGGTGATTACTATATTAAGGCAAATGGTCATATCATCAAAGGCGCAAGTGGTAGTAAGTCACATCAAGTTTCAAGAGTATTAACTTTTGCGGATAAACAACAAGCGAAGATCATCCCTTTATTATTGATTGATGAGAATGACGTTGAAGCTTCTCATGCTATGAGTATTGGTCAGCTTGATGAAAATCAACTTTATTATCTTGAAAGTCGTGGATTAACTAAAGTAGAAGCTTTACGCTTGATCGCTTTAGGGTATCTACTACCTATTACGAAAGTGATCGATGATCAAAAGCTTAATGATGAGCTTTTGAATACAATCAATGAAAAGGTGCTAGTAACATGTTTGATATAGCTAAAGTGAGGAAAGATTTTCCCGTATTAAATCGCATAAACCCAGTGATTTATTTGGATAGTGGGGCTACTAGTTTGAAACCACAGTGTGTGATTGATGCTGTAGTAGATTATTATACCAATCACTCTGTCAATATTCATCGTGGTGATTATGACATGTCATTTAAGGTAAGTGAGCTTTATGATAAGGCACGCTTAAACATAGCTTCTTTTATCAATGCTGATGTTGATGAGATCATTTTTACATCAGGTGCAACGGCAGCGCTTAATTTAGCTGCCTTACAGTTTGGGGTACGGGTGATAAATGAAGGGGATGTAATCTTAACAACTGAAAGTGAACATGCTAGTAATATACTACCGTTATTTCACATTGCGAAGCTTAAGAAAGCTAAAATTGAATATGTTACTTTGACTGATGAGGGAGCACTAACATTAAGTAGTTTTAAAAAAGCAATGCATGATAAAGTTAAGCTTGTCGCAATTACCCATGTTTCTAATGTTGTTGGCTATATTAGTCCAATAAAGGAAATAGCAGCTCTTGTGCATGAATATAATGCATATATCATTGTTGATGGTGCGCAATCGGTTCCTCATATACCAGTTGATGTAAAAGCATTGGATGTTGATTTTCTTGCATTTAGTGGACACAAGATGCTATCACCAACAGGGGTTGGGGTATTGTATGGTAAAAAAGAGTTACTTACGATGATTGAACCCTTATTTTATGGTGGCGGTAGTAATGCTCGTTTTGATCGTGATGGTAATGTAATCTTAAAAAACACTCCTGATAAGTTTGAAGCTGGTACACCAGCCATTGAAGGAGTGCTCGGATTAAGTGCAGCAGTGGATTATTTAAAAACGCTCAAGATGGAAAATATTGCACTTTATGAAGATGAACTACGTCAATATTTGATAACAGAGCTTAAAAACCTATCAAATGTTATTGTTTATAACCCGCATGCTACAGGTGGTATTATTGCTTTAAATGTTAAGGATATATTCTCACAAGATGCAGCAGCGTATTTAAATGCTCACAATATTGCTGTAAGAGCTGGTAATCACTGTGCCAAGATATTAAAAGGAGTATTAAAGACTGATGATACCATCAGATGTAGTTTATATTTCTATAATACTAAAGCTGAGATTGATGAGTTTGTAAAAAGATTAAAAGAAGTAACGATTGAAAATTGTATCAATCTAATCATATAGAGGTGATAAAATGAGTGACTTATTAAAAGATCCGATGGTATTACGACAAGTGATCATGGATCACTATCAATATCCGCGTCATCATAAATTAAGTGAAGATAGTTCGTATGATGAAGTACATATGGCAAGTGAATCGTGCATTGATGACATAAAAGTTCAAGCGAAGATCAAGGATGGATTGATTGAAGATATTTGTTTTGATGGTGTTGCTTGTACAATATCAACAGCGTCAACTTCAATCATGACTGAATTATTGAATAAAATAGAGGTCGAAAAAGCTAAGCAGATCATTGATAATTATTTTAAGATGATTGAAAACTTACCGTATGATGAACAACTATTAGCGGAAGCGATTGCTTTTAGTAATGTCTATAAGCAACCAAACCGTATCAAGTGTGCCACCATTGGTTGGAAGGCAATACTTGAGTTGATTGAAAAGAGTGATAAACATGAAGAATGATGATGTAGTAAAAAGTCATGATGAGTATAAATATGGCTTTAGTGATCAAGATGTTAGTGTTTTTAAGACTGAAAAAGGATTAAGTGCTGATGTTGTAAGGGCCATAAGTGCTAAAAAGAACGAACCTGAATGGATGTTAGCTTTTCGTTTAAAGGCTTATGAGCATTTTAAAAATAGAGCAATGCCCAATTTTGGACCTGATCTAAGCTTTATCAATTTTGATGACTATACATATTATATAAAATCAAGTCAAGCAGTTAAAAACGATTGGGATGAAGTTCCAGATACGATTAAAAACACATTTGATCGGTTGGGTATACCACAAGCAGAGCGTGATTTTTTAGCAGGTGTTACGACTCAATATGAATCAGAAGCGGTATACCATAATATGTTGAAAGAAGTTGAAGATGCTGGGGTTATCTTTCTTGATACTGATACAGCTCTTAAGTTATATCCTGAATTATTTAAATCATATTTTGCGACAGTGGTACCATTTACTGATAATAAGTTTGCGGCACTTAATAGTGCGGTTTGGTCGGGAGGTTCTTTTATCTATGTCCCAAAAGGAGTTAAACTGGATAAACCACTACAATCTTATTTCCGTATCAATACCGAAAGTATGGGTCAGTTTGAAAGAACATTGATAATCGTTGATGAAGATGCTGAAATTCATTATGTTGAAGGATGTACGGCACCAATATACAGTAAAGATTCTCTACATGCGGCGGTAGTAGAAATTATCGTTAAAAAGGGTGGTAAGTGTCGCTATTCAACTGTTCAAAACTGGTCTACCAATATTTTAAACTTGGTCACAAAACGCGCATATGTTCATCAAGCTGGTACTATGGAGTGGATCGATGGTAATTTAGGGTCAAGCATTAACATGAAATATCCTGCTTGTATATTGGCAGAAGAATACGCAAAAGGTATTTGTATATCAATAGCTGTTGCTAGTAAAAACCAACAACAAGATGCTGGTGCTAAAATGATTCATTTAGCACCAAATACCAGCTCATCGATAATCTCAAAATCAATATCACGTTTAGGTGGTAGGGTTAATTATCGTGGTCTTGTAAGTCACGGTTCTAAAGCTACTAATGCTAAATCAAAGATTGAATGCGATACCTTAATCTTAGATGATCTTTCATATAGTGATACGATACCAACAAACTATTCAGCTAATAAAAATAGTACGATTGAACATGAAGCAACGGTTTCAAAGATTAGTGAAGAACAACTGTTCTATTTGATGGCAAGAGGTTTAAGTAAAGCGCAAGCGACTGAAATGATCATCATGGGCTTTATTGAACCATTTACCAGAGAATTGCCGATGGAATACGCAGTTGAATTAAATCAGTTATTGAAACTCGAAATGGAAGGTTCAATTGGATGAATAAAACAGAACTTCGTAAATTGATCAAACAAAGAAGCGAAGCGTTTGATGCTGATGCTAAATCAAAAGCTGATCAGATAATTCTAGATCATTTAATGAAATTGATCAAAGATGCGAAGTCAGTTGGTATTTATCTAAGTCTAAAAGAAGAGGTTGATACCTTTGCTCTGCTTCAGAGATTATTAGCTTTAAAGATCAAGGTTAGTAGTGGCGTTTGTACAAAGCCTAACATCCTTGATTTAGTAGTTATTGAAGATTTAGCACAACTAAAAAAAGGAATGCTGAATATCTATGAACCAGTTGGTGATGTGATCGCAAAAAACATGATTGATGTAATGATTGTTCCGATGGTCGCTTATGATAAAAACAAACATCGTTTAGGACATGGTAAAGGATACTATGATCGCTACTTAGCTGATTATCAAGGCTTGAAAATAGGGTTAGCTTATAAGTATCAAGAAGTTGATAATGTACCAAGTGAAGAGCATGATGTAAAAATGGATATAATCATTAATGAAGAAGGAATCATTAGCTCTTAACAACTGATATAGAAATTATGATAAAATGATAATATCGAATAAGGAGAAAGATAATGAGTACCGTCTATTCAAAAGAGAAAGAATATCATATCGCTTTAGGTAAAGGCGATGTGGGTCGTTATGTTATTTTGCCAGGTGATCCAAAACGTTGTAAATTGATCGCTGATTATTTTGATAATCCAGTGTTAGTAGCGGATAATCGCGAATATGTGACTTATACTGGATATTTAGATAATGTTAAGGTTAGTGTGACCTCGACTGGTATAGGTGGTCCTAGTGCTGCTATTGCTTTAGAAGAACTAGTTCATATTGGTGCTGATACCTTTATTAGAGTAGGCACATCAGGGGGAATGGCTCTTGAAGTAGAAGGTGGTGATATTGTTATCGCAAGCGGTGCTATTCGTAATGAAGGAACAGCCCGTGAGTATGTACCAATTGAATTTCCAGCAGTTGCTAATCATCAAATCATAAACGCCCTTGAAAAAGCAGCGTTAGATAATAAACTTAAATATCATATTGGTATTGTTCATTGTAAAGATTCGTTTTACGGTCAACATGAACCAGCAGTAAAACCAATTAGTTATGAGCTGTTAAATAAATGGGATGCTTGGGTAAAAGCAGGCGCTTTAACAAGTGAAATGGAATCAGCTGCTTTATTTGTCATTGGTAGCTATCTAAGAGTTAGAGTTGGTAGTGTCTTATTGGTAGTTGGTAATCAAGAAAGAAGAAAAGAAGGGTTACCAGATAAAATCGTACACGATACAGATATCGCGATTAAAACAGCGATAGATGCGATAAGAGAATTGATAAAATTAGATAAAGAACGTCAATGACGTTCTTTATTTTTGATATTCTAAACATAGTTTGATAAATAATTCGAATAAAGCAAAGTGCTTATCATCATCAATCAGTCTTTCTGGATGCCATTGTACGGCAAAGATATTATTGCCATCTTCAATAGCTTCGATCAAACCATCAGGACTAAAAGCGGTCGCTTTGAAATAGGGGGATAGTTTTTTTATTGCTTGATGATGATAACTGTTGACTTGATATGAATCACCAAAGATGTCGTGTAATTGACTTTTAGCTTTAAACTCAACCAAGTGAGCCGTTTTAGGATTGTCTAAGCGAAGTTGTTGTTGGTGAATCTCAACAGCGCCACCAAACTCACTTGGGATATCTTGAATCAATGAACCGTCAAAGGCAACATTTAAAACTTGAAGTCCCCGACAAATACCAAAGATCGGTTTATTAGCTTTTTTGAATTTTCGCGCTAAGATAAGATCAGCTTCATCAATGGTACTATATGCGATTTGTGCAGTTGCATGTAATGGTTCGTTGTAATACTTGCTATCAACATCTTCACCACCAGTTATCAATAAACCATCAAAAAAAGCAACAATATCATCAAGATCATCATAAATACGATGCGGAAATAGTAAAGCAGTACCATTTGCTTGGTAGATAGCTTCAATATAATCAGTATATATAGCGGTTTTTAGTTTTTTCTCATTAGGATTAACGCGAGTTGTTATTAAGATACATGGTTTCATAGTAGTCTCCATTTAGTTTATTAATATTATAAGATATTTCACATAATTTTACACAATTAAACGATTATTTAGCGTATTTTCCTTGGTATATTTTCAGTGTAAGAAGAAATGCTTACCTGCGCGGATGAACCTCTTCTCCTGCAAATAAATTCCCTAAAAAACCGTGCAGAATTCTATCCCCTTATAATAATATGAAAAAAGACGCTAAGCGTCTTTTTTCAATTTAAGTCTTTTGAAGTAAATACAAAATAGGAGCATCTTTTCTGTCTTGGTAAGTGTAAGATTTCAAGAGTTTAAATGCTGTCATTAATTCTAACTGCTCAATAAAGCAGTCATGCTCAATTTTACCATCTGGATGACCAATATAAAATGTCATTAACAGATGTCCATTTGATCTAAGTAATTTAGCAGCCTCTTTAATTGCTTGCATGGTTGAAAAAGCTGTTGTTGTTATTGTTGGATCACCTTTAGGTAAATAACCAAGATTAAATACAATCAAATCAACTTGTTGTTTGACATAGTGACTCATATTAGAATGGCTATCACATATTAATTCAAAATTGGTCAGATGAGCAAGCTTATTTTTTGTGTTTACGATTGCTATAGCTTGAATATCAAAACCATATACATAATAACAGTTTAAAACTAAAAATAAGGTGTCATTACCATTACCGATTGTTGCATCAATCGCAATACTTGCTGGTGTTATAATCTTTTTGATCCAACTATGTGCTACTGTATTGATGTTAGTTGGTCTCATAGTATTTTCCTTGGTAGGTATCACGTTTTACCATTTCCTTGGCAATATCATTGCGAATGATTGTCTTATTGCTTGTCCACAATGGCGCAATTAGTTCAGACACTAAAGCATCACCAGTAACACGCTCGATTACCATACTTGCTGGCAAAAACTCAAGCTGTTTTATCACAATATCAACATACTCATTTTTACTAAGTAAATAGAAGGGATTGTTACCATATATTTCAGCTAACTTCGTATTTTTAATTATATGTAACATGTGAATCTTGATACCATCAACATTTAGCCTTGCCACGTGTTTTGCTGTTGTAAGCATCATTTCTTCATTTTCATTTGGTAAGCCGTTAATGATATGAAGACATACACGAATGTTAGCTTGTTGTAATTTTTTTACGGTTATATTTAAACAATTAAGATCATGGCCTCGATTGAGTTTCATCATGGTTTCATCATTGATTGACTGTAATCCCAGTTCAATTGTGATTGGTTTAATCTTGTTTAAAGCTTGAAAATAAGCAATTTTTTCATCATCCAAGCAATCAGGACGAGTAGCGATCGCAATTTCAACAATTGATTTATCTAACACAAAAGGGTCATATAGTGCTTTTAGTGCTGTTAAACTAGCATGATTATTTGTATAAGCTTGGAAATAAGCGATTGCTAAACCACTCGGCCATTTTCGCATCATCATTTGTTTACCAGCTAAGAATTGCTCATAGATATCATTTGATCGGATTATCGTATCACCACTACCACGACTACTACAAAACAAACACCCGCCAAAACCACAAGTTCCATCACGATTGGGACATGAAAAACCCGCATCAAGCGGTATTTTAAATACTTTCTGGTGGTACTTATTTTTTAGATAATAACTATATGTATGATAACGAAGGTTATCATCACTTAGTAAAAAAGGATTTTTGATTGTATGCTTTGATCTTCGTAATGACATTTTGCTTATCCTCTTCAGTTTGTAGTTCAATGTAGTATTCATATGAAATGTGCTTGTTTTTGGGTTGGGTTAGATATCCGATCAACCCTTGGCTATAACATACTAAAAGCGTCTGGTCTTTGTTGATGTAGCGATTATAATCAGAGAAAAGTTCAAAAGGATTAAATATCAAACGATAACCAGCTAAATCAAGACAATTGAAAGTAACTGATGTTTGACCATCATTGATCTTGTCTTTCATTACATTGACAAACTTCTCACCAAATGAAAGCTCAATAAGTTCTTTTTCAGTATATTGATCTAGCTTATCACTTAAAATTTCTTTATATGGTTTTAATTGTACATTTACGTCAAACTGTTCTTGAACATGATCAATGGTCAATGTGCGTTGTTTCAAATTGACATTACGATTCATTAGTTTGATGAAGTGAAGGGCTAGTATGTTACCTAGTCGCGTTATTTCATCATAGTTATTGCTACGACGATTAAGACGGGTTGATATATCGCCATCAGCACCTTGTAAATAGATAAAAAACTCTTTTGGATATTTTCTGATCAAGCGTTCAACAGCGCTACCAGGAAACTCGCTAGTAAAATAATTAGCGTATCCTTGAGGGGTTGTGGGGTGACAGTTATAAAAGACAATGTTACCAATTCGGGCTTGATCATCATAAAAACTCAATACACCGCCATAGACTTGATCACTACTCTTGTTGTTGATGCGAGGTTTACCAACATGATCAAATTGTTCCCAACTGTAATTGACATAGATATTTTTATCAACTAAATGACAGTTTTTGATCATTAAAGCAACTTTTCCAACAGTATACTCCATATATGTTTGATCTACTCTTATCAAGTTGTTTATATTGCATAATGAAGGAGCATAATGAGTATGCGTACTACTAAAAATAAAAGTTACATCTTCTTTGATAACCTCTTTAATTTTATTTTCAAATATTTTTTGAATGTCTTTACTGATACCAAGAGAGTCAAAAGCTAAGATAATTAGATTATGATCATCGCTTTTTAATCTAAGACATCGTGCATAAAGATCCCCACGCACATTCAAAATTGGATTTTTTTCATTGAATATTCCGACATGGATGGTAGGTTTGGTTGGGTTGATGCAAATTTGATTATATCCAATCAACATAAACATACCTCTATTTTTTGATTATAACACAAATCTGTCATAAATCTAAGTTATCTATATGTTATATATATGAAAAAAGGTATAATATCATTGATTATGAAGAAAATGGAGTGATTAGTATGAATGAAACTGAAAAAAAGCGGAAATTCATTATAGATTTTGTTTATCTTTTGATCATTCTTGGATTGAGTTATCTAGCGATCAAAAGATTATTTCCGATTATATCACCACTTTTAGTGGCTTGGTTGATAGCCTCGATTTTACAACGACCAACAAATTATATTAGTAAAAAGTTGAAAATCAATCATAAGATTACCGCTGTTGCTTTATTACTTATCACGTATGCTTTGGTAGTTTTGATCGTTTTACTTTTAGCCACAAGCCTTTTTGGGGCTATTAGAGATTTGTTTATGACTTTCCCAACCATTTATACTAAAGAGTTAGAACCATACTTGATTCAACTCTTCAATGACATTCAAGCTAACTTAATAGCGTCATACCCAGACATAATCACTAACGTTAGTGAGTTTTCATCATCTATACTTAGTTGGTTAGCAAATTCAGTCACAAATGTATCTATGTGGGTGGTCACAATGATCACAAACTTCGCTAAAACACTACCAAACACTTTTATTAGAGTGCTAGTTTCTATTGTCGCTTCGGTTTTCATGGTTCTTGATTATCAAAATATCGTTAATTTTGTGGCTAAACAGTTTAGCAAGAAAACAAGGGATATCGCTATCGATGTCAAGAATTATATTATCAATATATTATGGAGTTATGTAAAATCATATTCGCTTATCATGCTTATAACATTCTGTGAGCTTGCGATTGGTCTTTCAATCTTGCAAGTTAAAAATGGTGTTCTTATCGCATTGATCATTGCTTTCTTTGATATTTTACCAATATTGGGAACAGGAACCATTTTAATACCGTGGGTCATTGTTTCTTTGATCCAACAAAAGTTTGCTTTCGCAATTCAAATGGCTATTATTTACATTATCGTGACGGTTATTCGCAATATCATTGAACCAAAGATTGTTGGTAAACAAGTAGGGTTACCACCACTAATAATTCTAATAAGTATCTTTGTTGGAGCGCAGTTATTTGGCATCATTGGTTTATTTGGATTTCCAATATTGTTGTCCTTATTGAATTATCTTAATAAAAAGAAAACAATCAAACTATTTAACAATTAAAAGATGGCAAATGCCATCTTTTTAAAATTCTTTTGCTTGATATAGGAGTACTAACTATCAACATGATATGGGTGTTGATGAAGTATTTACAGCGATAATATATCCAGCAAGAATACATTTGACAAATAGTAAAAAGGAACATTAGTGTATTGTATTAGTGTGGTATAAATTAAAAGATTTTCTATATGTTCATCTTAACTAATAGTAGACAATGATAGCATATCAATTATTTTCGGTAGATACAGTATGTCAATAAAAAAGACATCAATTTGATGTCGTAAGATCTAAAGCGAAATAAGAAACGTTTGCTAGGGGGTTGTCGTAGTATGGTGGAATCTTTGTGAAGCCTAGTTTCAAATATAGTTTATTTGCGGGATCAAGCGAGTCAAGTGTATCAAGTACTAGCTTCTTGTAGCCAATTGCTTTAGCTTCTTTTATTAGATGTAGCATTAATTGTTGAGCTACATGATACTGTCTGAACTCTTCTCTAACAAACAATCTTTTAACTTCACCACTATCTTGATCAAAAGGTTTAAGGCCAACACAACCAATAGCTTGATCATTAAGATAACTGATGAATAAGCGTCCAAATGGTGGTTTATAGATCGCCCATAGATCATTCAGTTCTTTCTTTACATCTTGAAAAGATAAATCTATAGCAAGTTCTGCAATATAATCATTGATCAAAGCCAATGCATCATTATAGTTATTGATATTAAGTGGTTGTATATCAATTAACATACTTATCAATTGATATGTGCTTGATTTAGTGGCTAAACAAAGAGAATATTCTTTTGATACCTTGATAGGATGTAGATAAATATCATCAATTTTATTGATTAACTTGTTCTCACTAACTACTGAGAACAAGTTAAAATTATCATCAATACCCCAACCATGGTATTTAACATAACTTTCTTTTGCGCACCAAATATCAAAGAAGTGTTCTTCATTCTTGTCGATAAAATCGGCTTCATCTTTGTGCATAAAGCGTCTAGCTATCTTTTTGGTATCGCATGATCTTTTGTATTCAATATCAATACCAACAGGACTATCATCGATTGCACAAACCCAGTATCTTTTCGAGTGTGAAATGTTGAAATAAATAGGATTGTCTTTTATATAAGGCTTTCCTTTATCATCTTTCATGATGATAAGTTTGTCTATCTCGCGATTAAAACGGCTTAAATAATCTTTTAAGCATTTTTTGATCAATGCGTTGCCATCATTTTTTAATGTGACATCAAATAGGTAGACGAAGGTTTTACTCATTTACACCATGATCTCTTAAATATTTAAGAGCATCTTTCACTTGATGGATGTTCCAAACATCACGTGTTGGTATTGTGATATCATAGTGTTCTTCAACTGCACTGATGATATTTACGATATCAAATGAACTTAATTCAAGATCTTTGATAAAGTCAGTTTCTAACGTGACAGTCTTACGTCCGGTAACACTGGTAATAATCGATTTTAAAGTCTCAAACATTGGTTAACTCCTTTTGATCTTGTTTAGGCCAGTCTTAGGTAATGGTGATTCTGATATCTTGACCATTTGAATTTGCTTATAAGCTGGTAGTTTAAGATTTATCTTGTTTATTTCATTTTGAAGAATATCTAGTACTTCATAAGAAGGCATGTCTGCTGTTAGTAAGGGATCAGGGTAAACTGTAACACTCAATTTAACATCATCTACTGAAAGACCAGTAGGAGCACCATAAGCTAACACCTCTTTTACAAAAGGAATCTCTTGTAGATAACCCTCGATTTCTTCTGGTGATGTTTTCTTGCCATTTTTAAAGACGATCAAGTTTTTCTTTCTGCCAGTAATATATAAGAATCCTTGTTTATTGATATGTCCAATATCACCTGTCTTAAACCATTCACCATCAAAGGCTTCAGCAGTTAGTTGGGGATCTTGGTAGTAGCCAATCATCGTACTTACTCCCTTAACATAGATTTCATTGTCTACAATCTTAACTTTGTAATGAGGTAAGACTAAACCAACAGATCCAATCTCATTATTACATTCACGATTAACAGATACTAACGGAGAGCATTCTGTTATACCATAACCTTGAAGAACGATAACGCCAAGTTTATCAAATTTTCTGATTAATTGCTCAGCGATATGAGCACCACCACAAACAATCATTTTAAGATTTCGACCACAAATTTTGCTTAATACTAATTTAAATATTTCAGTATTTGGATTAGATTTGAACAAAGAAGGTTTACTCTTCATTAGTTCATCAAGTTCATTTAATTTATTAAGTTTTTGTAGTTCTAAAGCGAAATATTTATAAATGGTTTCAACAAGCAGTGGAACAGCCATTAGATAATCAGGCTCAAATAAAGCCATATCTCTAAAGGATGTTTTCATATTGCCATTAATGCAAATTGATAAACCTTGACTCATAACATCAATTATGGAACAAGTCAAACCATAAGTATGATACAAAGGCAGTGGTGTATATAGTTTTCCACTAACTTTAACTAAAGCCATGGCATCAATCGCATTATAGAGAATGGCTTTTTGTGATAACATTACTGGTTTTGAAGTGCTTGTGGTCCCTGAAGTATAGTAGATAAATGAACAAGCAAGAGGATCAATTACTTTTTCATCAATCGCTTGTAGAGCTTTGTGATCACTACTTCCTTCACTAATAAGGGCCATAAACGCTTCTTGATTGCTGATGATAATGGCATCAACACCAAGTGCAAAGTGTTTAATGATATGTTCAAAGGATTCAGAATAAAGTATTAGTTCACAATCAGCTTGTTTTATCATCTTAACAATTGTGTCTTCAGCTTGTTCAGTATCAATACATACAGCAACAGCATTGATATAAGCTAATGCGAAAACAGAAACTAACCACTCAATACTGTTTTCAGCAACAACAGCACAATGTTTACTACGATAACCCCTAGTTTCAAAAAAAGCAGCTAAGTTCTTAACTCTTTCACAGAAAACTTCATATGTGATCGTTGTAATTTGACCTTGACGATCATAGATTGATAAGCAATCTTGTGATGCGTAATGCTGATGTAAGTACTTTGTGAATGAACGGAAATCTTCAAGATATACAACATGATTTAAATCGGTATTAGTACACATATTTACCTCCTAGTAATTTGAATGGCTATTTGAGGGATCTATTTCCTCATATGTCCATTTTATATCAGCGCTGATCTTTTCATAATCATCTAATAATGTTAAGAAAAGATCAACTAGTTGAGCATCAAACTGCTTGTTCTTACCCTTAATAAGCTCATTACGCGCTTCATCAAGTGATAAACGATTACGATAAACTCTTTCTGATGTCATAGCATCAAAAGCATCAGCGATTGCGACTATTCGCGCTTCTTCTGGAATCTCAGTTGCTTTTAAACCATTTGGATATCCTTTACCATCCCATCTTTCATGGTGGTGTTTAACAATCATATAGATATCATCAAAGAAGGATATAGCACTTAGGATATTAGCTCCTCTTTGGGCATGTTTCTTGATTTCTTCATACTCACTTTTTGATAGATGTTCTTCTTTTAGTAGAATATCATCAGCTACACCAACTTTTCCAACATCATGGAATAATCCACTTAAACCTACTCTGTCAATATATGATTTATCTTTACCCATTTTAGAGGCTAGCTTTTTACAGAAATAGCTTACGCGATCAGAATGACCTCTAGTATAGATATCCTTAGCGTCAACAACTAATCTTAGAGCACCTACAGTCTGAAGATAGCTTTCACGTAATTGTTGATAGGTTTTTTGAAGTTCTTGGTTTTTAATATTTACCAGCGAGTGTAAGAAAGCATTACTAATTGCGGAGGCAGCTTGTTTGGCAAAGACCGCAAACAATTGCATTTGAATATCATTAAGGGTAAGTTTACCTTCTTTGACTCCTAAAACGCCAAGGGATTCGTTATTCTCGTTGATCATTGGAACAATAAAGTAACCTTCTTTTTTGATTGGTACCATTTCTTGTCGTACTTGCCCAATCGCATCAAATAAAGACGGGAAGAGCACCTTTACAAACTCATCAATCTTTAGATCAAAACAACCAATACCGCAGAATATGCTTTTGTCAGTCATGTTGATATCAGTAAGTTGGGTGTTTTCAATTAGGATAAAAGCATCATCGCAATTAGTCAAAGGTAATAGTTGAGCAAGAATGGTATGAATTATATCATCCAATGGTTGAAGCTGATATATCATCGGAACGGAATCAAGGATGGCATTTAAGCCATCACGATACATCTGAATAGTACGCATTTGATTTATCGATTTAACACAAGACTCTACTAGTATTTCAAGTTGATCAAAGCGATCGCTCTTTTCAAAATAACCTTGAATATCTAGCTCGCGAATTGTTCTTACAGGTGGAGCTAAATCTTTATGACCTGTCAATAAGATAATAAAGAGATCTTTTTCAAACTTACGTAGTTGACTGACAACTTCATCACCAGTCAAAGGACTCATTAAATAATCTAGTATTAAGATATCAAAATGATTCGTTTTAAGCGTTTTGAGTGCTTCAATTGGGTTAGTAGATGTTTCAACCCGGTAGCCTCCAGTTTCAAAATATGACCTTAGGGCTAAGGTTATCGCTTGATCATCATCAAGTATGAAAATTGAGTAATCAATCGAGTTTTTGGTTTTCTTACTAAGACGCATTTATTTTATCCCCCGTAATATCGTCAAAACCTTGGTTGTATGGTATTGTAAAGCCAAAAGTTGATCCACCTTCGGGATTCTTTTCATACCACATTGTACCACTGAATTTACCTCTTATCACTACATTTGACATATATAATCCAATACCTGTGCCAAGAGAACCTTTACTTGTCACCATTTCCTTAAAAAGTTTATCAGCTATATCATATGGTACCCCAACACCATAATCCTTTACGCTAATGGTAATAAAATTATCCTCAAGCTTCGCATTAAGTTCAACAGTATTATGTGATAGTGTCTTTTGAGCATCAATCGCATTTGATATTAGATTGTTTAAGACTTGAACTAAGTTGTTGATATCACCAGTTATTAATACACTATTGTCAACTTTATTACTTATTATAAAGTTACATTTGTTGGATTTGATTTCATGATTCATTAATAATGTAACACGCTTTAATAATTCATCAATCGAGAATTCAACTTGATCAGAAGCGTTCATATTGGTTGCTTGTCCTTTAACAACACTAATGATATCCGACATATAAGCACATGATTCTCTTGTTCTAACTAACCAACCCACCATTTCCTCATATATCTCTTGATAATCATCAAAAGTGACTTCCTTATTACCAAAGCTAAGCTTACATTCTTCAACTAAATTTTCCATCGCGGAAGCAGCACCAGCAATAGCCATGATAGGAGTCTTTAAGTTATGAGCAATACCACCAACCATTTGTCCTAATGACGCTAATCGTTCTTTTTCCATCATTTGATTTTGACTATTTTGAAGTCTTTGCATGCTTTCTTTTAATCGGGTCACATCTTTGAAGATAGCTACATAACCAGCGATAGTATTGTTTATTATCAAAGGTGTGATCTCAGCCATGAAATAACGTTTGATCTTATCAATAATGATTGATTGTTCATAAGTTATCACTGATCGAGTTGTAAATGCCGAATCAATTGATGTTATCAAGTTAAATATTCCAATACGATCTTCGGGATTTTCATGGGTAGCGTATTTGATCAAACTATCATTTTCCTTGATATCATAATGTTTGCCAAAGATGTCATAAAAGGGTTTGTTGTAACTTAAGATTAGTTTATCTTCGCTTATTACCAAATAGCAATCCGATATCCAGTTTAAAACATGCTGCATCGCAATTGGTGTGATCGAAAGATAGTTCAATTTACTGATACTAAAACCATGTAAGATGATCGTGACGATAAAAGCAATTGGAGTAGCGGTTATCGGTAAATCTAGTATCTTAAATGTTGCTAAAGCACTTACGATAACAGGGATAAGATTACTTAAAGCAAACATCATAGCTTGTTTAAGATAAAGACCATTTTGGCTTTTAATGGTAAAATTCAACATAATTATCACAGCTGATGTCATGCAAAGATAACTATATAGTCCAGAGAAATAAATATAAGGTCCAAAGATAACTTCTTGAGCTAAAACGGAAAAATTCACATAATGTAAATGATGCAGAGGGTTAGTCCAAACCATGATATTAGTAATAAATGGAATGACAAAGAAGGCTAAATAGAGTTTAGGCATCTTTTCATAGTGATTAACAAATGAAAGCGCAATAACTAACGAGAAAGCAGGCGCAAAGGCAACTCCGATATATGTTAATGAATCCCAGAAATATAACTGGTTTATACTATTTACGTTAGTAAATTTCATTCCTATCAATGCGATCAGCCAAATGATCAAAGTCAATGATAAAAGATAGTATATGCGATAGATCAAATGTTTATGACCTTTCTCATATGACTTAAGCATAAAAGTTAGAATGAATGTTATAACGATAATGAAGATGATAACAAGCGTATTGGAGATCATTTTAATACCTCATAAGATGATTTTATCAAGAATTATTTAAAAAGCATATTTTTATTTATCTCATCAAAAGTGAAAGATTGTTCATCTAACTTCTTGATAGTTTCATTATTGATAATTTGATAACTGGCTTTTGCTTTCTCAAATCGCATAATTGTAGCAGTAACATCGGCAACATGGGGTTGCTTTTGCAGATCTATCGTCGCTAATCGTTGACGAAATTCTGACATTTCGATCACTGGTAAGTCATCTAAACATGATGTTAATGCGATTAGATTTGGATTAAAAATATGATAGTTGGTATTGTCACTATACATTAGTTTAATGATCGCATTTGCACATTTATCAACCGGTGTTAGTTCAAGCATTAGATCAGCTAGGATAACAGGAATGCCATTGATAGCTTTTAGACCCTGCATTACCCGATAGATTTCATTATTGTTTGGATCAAATTGAAATACACCATCATTTTGACGATTGATCAAATGTCCAACTCGATATATATGAGCTTTTAGACCTTCATCAATCTTTTGATATACGGCAGCTTCAGCTAAGAATTTACTCTTAATATAGATATTATCCATCCAGTTTTGACCCACATCGAAACAATTCTCATCAAAACTGGTAATATTTAGTTCGTTATTCATTATGGCATCACCACTAATACCGGTTGTTGATATCTGGTGGAAGTTAATATCATTTGTGTGCGCTAATACCAGCAAGTTTTCGGTACCAATATGATTTACTGCTAAGATTTTATCTTGATCACCAAAATGATTAACATTAGCAGCACAGTTGATGATCTCACCAACATTAGTAGCCAAGTGATAATACATTGCTTCATTTAATCCTAGTAAAGGTGAAGTGATATCACCTACCAATAGGATTATCTTGTTTTTATTTTCCTGATACCAAGTTGCAGTAAAATAGTATGAGATAACTTGTTCAAACTTGACTTTATCGCGAATTAAACAATAGATGATACGATCTTGTTTACATAGTTCATATAGTAGATGGCTTCCAAGAAAACCAGTAGCACCTGTTAATAAGACTTTATTATGAAAACTCAGTTTTTTGCTGATAGGTACATAGTGACAATATTTACTTGTTTTCTGCTCACTAGTGATTGGTTTATCACTATTTAGTAGTTGCAGTTGCTTTATCAAAGTAGGATTATCATAAAAATCCTTCATTGTCATTTGATGTTGCATTTCATAGTAACCGTTTATTAGTAACAAGGCTTTTAATGAAGTTCCACCTTGCTCAAAAAAGGATAAATCATCATTGATATCACTTTTGTTTAAAACATCCTGCCAAAGTAGTTTGATTTGATCATATAGGTTGGCTTGATTGGCAACATTTATAGGTGCATCTTCATTTTTTAGTTTATTAATATCACTTTTACCACTTGCTGTTAAAGGAATCATCTTAACTAAAGAGATTTTCGATGGCACCATATATGGTGGTAAACTGTTTTTTAGATAAGATCGAACTTCATCTTCTGTGAGATCACTGACAAGATAAGCATGTAAATATGAAACCATATCATTTTCGATAATGGGAATGATTAAAGCGTCACTTATCATTTCATGTTGTAAAAGGATCTCTTTGATCTCATTAAGTTCAATACGATGACCATCAAGTTTTATTTGCGAGTCAATGCGTGATATAAAAACAATATCACCATTAAGATCAATATAACCATAATCACCAGTCTTATACATCCGTTCTTCTTTATCGATAATATCACTGACAAAAACGTTAGCGGTAGCGTCTTCTTGATTAACATAACCCTTTGCTAAACATTCACCAGCTAAATACAGTTCACCCGCTTTTAATGGTGGCAATAGTTGACGATTATCATCAAGAACATAAACGCGACAATTTCTAAGCGGTTTACCAATAGTAACACTTTCAGCATGCTTGAGGTTAACATAGCTAACATAGACGGCTGCTTCTGTTGGTCCATAAAAATTTAGTATATTGATATTACCGCTTTGTTTTAAACGATTTAAAAGATTAACACTTAATGCTTCACCAACCAATATCATTGATTTAACATTACTTAATGCTTCATAAAACGTACTGTTGTTTACGCATAACTGGCATCTTGATGGCGTATATTGCACAAGATCAATATTATGTTTTGTGATAAGATCAGCCATTTGCCAAGGATACATCATTTCCGTTTCATCTGCCATTACAATCGTTTTACCATAAGCTAAAGCAAGTAAACTTTCAGTGATGAAAACATCAAACACTGGGTTGGTTGAACATAATACGGTTTTTACATCATCAAATACAAAGCCAAGTGCTTGATATAGATTTGCTAGGGCTTTAAATGGTAGTTCCACCCCTTTAGGTTTACCAGTGGAACCTGATGTAAAGAGAATATACATACTATCATTGATCGAGCGTTCAATAGAATTGCTAATACTAAGATTGATTTGATTGTCATAATCAAAGACATTTGTGACTATTAATTGACGCTTTTGCAATAGATTATTTTGCGAAATGATGAGTGAACAGTTACTTAACATTAACATATGATTTAGTCTTTCATCTGGAAAGTCCAGATCAAGTGGTACATAGCAACAACCAATCCTATTAATAGCAAGCATAGTTATCAATAGTTCAAAACCACGTTTAAGAGCAATCGCGATCGTTGATCTTGGCTTGATGTTTTGTTTAAGTAGATTAGCAGCTAAAGAATCAACTCGTTGATATAAAGTAGCGTAAGTTATACTCATGTCTTTAAAGATAATAGCTGTTTTATCAGGGATTAGTTTGGCTTGATGTAAAATTGTCATATCAAGAGGTTGTTTATGATAAGGATAATATTGATAGAAGGGCTTCTCAATCAATTCATAATGAATTTGATTTGAAATAAGAGGGATTGATGATAGTTTCTCATCTTGATAAGCGTCTAAACTATTAATTATTAGTTTGTAAGAGTCATGGTAATAGTATATCGTTTCAGGTGTAAACTCAGCCTGATCAAAATCATATTGAACTTTATAACCATTTTCAAAACGATATATATCGACCACTAATGGCATTTTTAAACTTGGATTGATAGCTGATTGCATAGTCACACTCTGATCATCAATCATAAAGTATTCATTAACGAAAGGTCTAAACGAGAAAATTATGTTATAGAGTTGATTAACACGATTTTCGCGATTTTCATTTAAGTGCGCCATGATTTGATCTAGTCCGACATCTTGATTAGCTAATAATCCAATCATATTAGTAGTAACACTAGCTATGTAATGTTCTAGTTGTTGGTTAAGATCATAATCAATTATCAAAGGTAGGGTGTTGATAAAAACACCTATCATATCTTGGGTATGTGGTTTATTGCGACCAGAGGTAACAGTTCCAATACATAAATGAGTTTGATCATGATAGCGCCCAATCAACAAACCAAAAGACGCTATTAATAGATTGAAGATAGTTGTATTGTACTGAGCAGCTAAGTTAGATAAATGATCATTGGTTAGATCAAGATTTAACTCTAAGCGACAAGCTTTACTTTCAAGTCGTTTTGCATAAGGGTTTTTTAAAAAGGTTAATGGTGTTATAACATCATTAAGTATTTGTTTCCAATAAGTTAACTGTTGTTTATCGACGTTGAGTTTGCTTTGAGCTAAAGCATAATCAGGATATCTGATGGTTGAAGTACTAAATGGTTTATGATCATAGATAGCTAGTAGTTTGCGTAATAATAACGGGGTACTAATACCATCCATGATAATATGATGGATATCGATCAATAAATAATACTCTTCTTTGATCAAGGCATATGTAACTCTGATCAAAGGTGCTTCATCAAGATTGAATGGCTTAATGAAAGATGCTAATGCTTGATTTAAATCCTCATGATTGACAGTTTCAATATGGAGTTGGCTTTCGTTGATCTTCGCTGATATGGTTGTCTTGTTAAGCACAAATGAAGATCTCAATACTGGTTCATCATTGAGTAAGGTGTTGAATGCATCATTAAAACGATTAATATCGATAGGCTTATCAAGTTTGATATACCCCGGCATATTATAAGCAGTAGAGTTATCCATGTTTTGTAAAACATATAGATTATTTTGTATTGTCGTTAATGGATAATGATCATCATTATTTTTCTCATAAGTGATTGGTATTGACACGGACTTTTCATCACCAAGATGCTCAGCGATGGCTTTGATTGTTTTTAAAGTATATAGATCAATGATTGAAAGATTAAATGATAACTCGTTATTGATCTCACTTAATAATTCTATCGCTTTTAAAGAATCACCACCACTTAAGAAATAATCACTGATAATGGTAAAATCAACTTTTTTCAAGTTATTTTTGAATAGTGATAATAACCTTTGTTCAAGTTGTGATGTTGGAGCAACCGTTGTATAAGTTATGTTGGGTCTAATAAGAAGCTGTTGATTTACTTTTCCATTAGCGCTTAAAGGTAATTCGTCAATTTTTATGAAATAATGAGGTAACATATAATAAGGTAAGTAAGAAGCTAAGAAAGTACGCAATACACTATCTTTTATCGTCTGTGAGGCAACATAATAAGCAATGATAACTTCGACGCCATTGATCATATCAATGATAGCAGTAGCCTCATTTATCATCTGATGAGCTTGTAATCTTGTCGCTATCTCTTGTAGTTCAATACGATAGCCATGAAGTTTTATTTGATCATCAGCTCTTCCAACAATGACCAAGTCTCCTTCTTTATTCCAGAAGCCTAGATCTTTACTGCGATACATAATTTCATTAGGTTCAAATGGGTTATTGATGAATACTTCTCTTGTTTGTTCAGGATTATTTTGATAACCATCAGCTAAACAGATACCAGCTATGAATATATCACCAATTGCGTTGATAGGAAGTGGTAATAGATGGTCATCTAGGACATATAGGCGACAACCAACCATGGGCTTACCAACCGAGATAAAACGGGCATTATTCAATTCTTTATAACTGACACCAATCGTTGCTTCACTTGGCCCATATTGATTAATGATCTTAGCATTGCTAAATTGCTTGATTCTCTGTAATAGTTCAGATGGGAATATTTCACCACCACATATTATTGTTTCCATACGGGCTAATGTTTGACAAAAAGCACGATTTTGCATAAAAGCACTTAATCTGGAAGGGGTCATCGCCAAAAAACCAACAGCGTGATCATTGATCAAAGTGGTTAGATAATTTGGATCATTAGCTTTATCATCATCAGCTAAGACAATTGTTTGTTTATTTAATAAGGATACGATGCTTTATAAGATAAAGGCATCAAATCCAATATTACATAATGATAATACAGCTTGATGGCCATATAAGTTTGAAGAGCAACACGCAAAATTTAATAAACTAAGCTCTTTTACTCTTACTCCTTTAGGTTTACCGCTGGTTCCAGAAGTATAAACAATATAAGATACTTGATTTAAGTCTGATTTATCTAGATTGGTTATCAAGCTACCATTTAACTTGTTTGAAAAAGTTAATATCTCAACGCTTAATGAAAGTGTTTGGTTACTTATTACGAGCTTTACATCAGCATCTTTGATAATCTCTTCAATACGATTAATTGGTGTATTTGAATCAACCAGTATCCATGGTCGATTAAGAAGAATACAGGCTACCATCGCAATTATTAGATCATGACTACGAGGTAAGATCAACATGATAGGTCTATCATCTTGATCTAAGCAAGTAGTTAGTTCATTGGCATAGCACATTAGTCGTTGATAGCTTAATCGTTGTCCTTGATGGATTAAAGCAATTTTTTGAGGATTGTTTTTAGCTATGTCAAATAAAATCTCTTTCATCAATGTAAAATTGCGATATCGCTGATCTTGTTGATTGTTATGATATAATACCTGATTTTCAATTTTATCGCTTAAAAATGCCAATGTCCAAATTGGTTTGTCTTGATTTGTTAAAGCATCTTGAATGATTGTCATCAACATTTCGTGTAAATCAATTATTTCTTGTTGACTGAATATTTGCACTAAGTAATCATAATCAATCGTATAACGTTGTTGATCCATGCGATTACTGACGTGAATTAAAAGATGTTGTCCTTGATAACCACTGTAGTTCCATCTACCATCAAAATATACTTGAGTGCTTTCAACCTGATAAGCTAGACTGCTTTGATAAGATAAAACAATGTGGAATAGTTCACGATGTTCACTGTTTGCTTGTTTAGCTAGTTGATAAATTTCATTGAAAGGGAATTTTTGATTTTTAAGAAGATTTAGCCATTCAATCATCAAATATTGATTGAATTCATTTATGTTCCAGTTCTCATCAATACGGGCATAAAAAGGCAGTGTAGAAACAAACATCCCACTAGTATTTTTATCTGAATAATCACTTCGATTTAAGATTGGAACACCAATTGTGAACTGATCAATGTTCCTGGCTCGTTTTAACCAAATAGCTAAAGCCATATAGAATAGTGAGAAGGGGGATATTCTTTCCTTTAAGCAATATTGATAAACTAAATGGTTTTGCTTTTCACTTAAACTAAAAGTTTGACGCTTACCAATGTAAGTCAATGATGCGCTATTACATTCTTTTACGCTTTGTGCTAAAGGCATTTTCTGGGTAATATCTGTCCAATATTGTTGGTTTCTTTGATATGCCTTGCTTTCTAAATATTGTTTTTCTTTTTCAATATGTAGTTGATAGCTGAATATAGTTGATTCAATCATCTCTTCCTCGTGAACATGCTTTAAGTACATTTCAGCAATCCTATTACATAATAAAACCTGAGTATAACCATCAGAGATCAAATGATGGGTTTTGATTAAAACACCGCCTTGCATTTCTTCGGTTTTGTATAGGTAAAACTGATACATGTCAGTATCATATAAAGGCATAAGCTCACGACTTATCGTACTTGTCCATTGGTCGATACCTTCTTGATTGGTCAATGAGAAATCAAATATAGGAAATATGTGCGATTGAAAAGCATGAATATATTGAAGTACTGGTTCTTGATCGCTAAATCTTGTTCTTAAGCTGTCATCAAGTTCCAATATTTGATTGATTATATTCTGTAACAAACTAAAATCAACACGACCGCGGATGTTAAGTGTCGTGCAAATATTATTGATTGGGGTATTGTTAAATTTAAGCTCTTGATTGAAGATATTCCGCTGACTGATCGAAAGCGGGAAATATGATTGACTCATCGCTGTTGTCCATCTTCTTTCGTTATGTACGATCCTGCAAATAATACTTTACACAACTTAGATTATACTGTCATTAAGCGATTATTTCAATCAACATTGATGTTCATTTTAAATAGCGATTGTTTTAGTTGCGCCGTATTTATGTGCTAAAGCGACCATCTCTATTAATTGTGAGTCATTAATAGAGGTAGTACCACATTCCGCTAAACCTTCTGCTCTAACTCCGAATGGACGATATTTGATTAGTTTGTAATAACATTTATCCTTTATCTTACTGGCGATTTTGCTAACAGTATCAATATTTCTTTGAGAATCATGTAATAGCACAGTTCTGACTTCATAAAGTTTATCAATACTTAAAAGATAATCTAAGTTAGCTAAAACAGTCGTATTATCACTTTTGGTTAAGTATTGATGATAAGTATTGTCGTGTGCTTTGATATCAAGCATCATCTTATCAGTAACATTTAGTAAGTCTTGGTGTTTTTTAAAGTCATGAGCACCATTAGTATCAATGAAGGTTGTTAAACCAAGAGCTTGGACTTCTTTAAACAAAGCAGTAAGAAACGCAATATGATTAGTTGCTTCACTACCACTAACAGTGATACCTTGAATAAAGGGTTTAGCTTTCTTTATTTGTTCTAAAAGGCTTGTGACATCCATATACTGGATCTTTGGTGATGATAAGTATGGGCATACTTTAATACAAGTATCACAGCCAATACAAATACTCTTATTCCATACGACCTTATTATCTATGATGGATAAAGCTTTAACTGGGCAAGGATCAACACATAATCCGCAATGATTACACATGTTAATAGTTTCGGGGTTATGACAATATAAGCATTTGAATGGACAAGACTGGAAAAAGATGGCCATCCGATTACCGGGGCCATCAACATTAGAAAAAGGAATTATCTTATTAATTGGGGCAATGATATTAGTAGATGCGGCGATCAAGTGAATCACTCCGATCACGTGCTCCCTGACCAAACACAGAAGCGTTATTGATTGATTGTTCACTAGCATCAAGTTTAGCTAGTTCACTTCTTTTTACTAAATATCCTGTAACTCTTACTACATCATTATTGGCGCAGTAGCTTGAAAAAT
>CAZKJS010000013.1:0-31564 GCA_964553255.1 uncultured Erysipelotrichaceae bacterium
TTCTTCTAACCAAATAAAAAAGACTGTTAACTTATTTTGTCAACAGTCTGAAAAGAGTAGGTAACTTCCTACTCTTTTTTGATGTTGAATGTATAACGACCGCTATTATTGTAAAATACATCTCTGATAGTCGGGCTTGAACCGATAAAGATAAAGATCAACAATGTAGCTAGCTCAAGTAGATAATATGCGATATTAACATAACCTTCAAACATTAATCTGATGAAATTAACAAAAAAGATAAAGGTCGTAGTTGAGTAATAATCAGCCAAAGTTATTGACCAACTTAATCGATGAATATGATAACTGACTAACACCATTAAGATCAAACAGGTAATCAAACCTTTTTTACTTTTATGTGTGGCTAAGAGCTTATAACTCTTTAAGGTACAGAAAGACATTAATAAACCTGCAAAAGACATCATGAAGCCACCTTGATCAAATATGATGATAAAGAATGAACCAACAGCTGCTCCGCATATTGCCCCAATAATGCCAAGATTGAAATTCCCCTCTTTTTTATCAAAAGATATTCCGTTATTATCAACTAAAAGGCCAGCTACATCATAACAGTTGTCACACAAGATAAATTTTCCTTCGTTAATCAATCTAAAATTAGTTTTTTCTGCTCCGCAATTTTGACAACAATCTTGATAACCGTTCTCTTGTAATAATATCGTAAAATTATTCAAAAACTGATCTAATTGCTTAAGAGTCTTGTCCATCGTAATGATGCACATTAATCGCTTATTTAGTATTAATCTTAAACTATGATTCTTATAGATACATTTTTTTATCAATCTTTCTTTTTTGATGAAGTCATTGATATCATCAAGATTGATCGTATTATCATTTTTTTTGATCGACATGATGATAGCTGGCTTTAATAAACCAGTGGGATTATCAATATAAAGATTGAAATCGTTACGAAATCTACATAAAAAGTTAAATTCATTATCATAAAATAGGTTCAGAACATTGGCTAACTTTTCAAGTTTTCGAGCCTTAAATGTAAAACTGTTTCTTAGTTGATCATTCATAGTTTTTCCTGCACTTTTAGTAAGATTATAACATTAATATTATAAACTATCTAAAAAACTTCACCGTAAGTGATGAAGTTTAATAATAATTTTTGATATTTTTAGCAATTTCTCTTTGAGCATCTTTTTCTTTTAGACTTTGACGTTTATCATATAGGGCTTTTCCCTTTGCTAAAGCAATATTTAATTTAGCACGACCATTTTCTAGATATAATTCTAATGGTACGATCGTAAATCCCTTAAGTTTTACTTTTTGAGCTAGATTTTTTATTTCTTGTTTATGGAGTAGAAGTTTACGGTCTCTTTTTCCTTCATGATTAAATTGATTGCCTTGTTCATAATGTCCGATATACATATCTTTGATGAAGGCTTCATTATCTTTAATCTCGATATAAGCTTCTTTTAATTGAGCCGAGCCTTTTCTGATCGCTTTGATCTCTGTCCCATATAAAACAATACCAGCTTCAAGCTGATCGATTATAAAGTAATCATGTCTTGCTTTACGATTTAATACGACCGTCTTTTTCATTTATCTACCTCTAAAGAGTTATTATATCATTGACCATTTAAATAATCTATGTATTGTTGATAGGTCATTTTTGGTTTAAATCCCTTTTTTATTTTATCAATGATAGACGGATTGTTTAATAGATCAAAGACAGTATTAGCAATGATCTTAGCTTGTGTAATATAGACTTCATCTTCATCACTTATCATAAGATCTTTACCATGGATGGCGCCACTAAAACCGGTATAACCATATTGAATGATTGGCTTTAATACTGATATATCACCAACATCACCAGCCGCAACACTTCTTTCATTTGTTTTGATCTTATCTTGGGTAGTAAACTGTAGTAAGTTTTCGTATACAATTTCGTTTAGGTTTTTATCTTGAATAAGTGGTAGATATCCAACAGTATCTTCTACAAGACACTCAGCTTTTAAGGCACTTGCACAGTGCTTTGCACAGGAAGTGATCTCTTCACTTAATGTAAGCAAGGTATGTGGATTGATTGATCTAACATAAGCTTCATACACAATGCGTTCAGGAATTGAATTAACAGTGTCGCCCCCATGAGTGACAATACCATGGATTCTTACCATGTCTTCTTCCTTAAACGCTTCTCTTTTCATGGCTAAAGCACTTGAGAAAAGACTGAAAGCATTAAGAGCGTTTATTCCTTCATGAGGGAATACGGCCGCATGTGATGCTTTTCCTTTAAAAGTGAAAGTCTTATAGATAAAACCCGCAAGAGTTGAATTGATTGAGAAACGATGTTCACTACTACCACTAGCGTGTAGGTGAATGAGCAAATCGACATCATCAAAGATATGGTCAGCGAGCATGTTTTCTTTACCCGATAAGTACTTGATCTTATTTTCGTTTATCAACTGTTTACGATAATTAATATCAGTGAACTCTTCAGCAGGGGTAAAGAATAAGGTAATCTTACCTTGAAAGTTAGTTGTTATATTCGCTTTTTTTAAAGCGATCAAGGCACTGGTCATGATTGTTAGTTGTGTAGAATGACCACAACTATGAGCAGCTTTCGTTATTGGATCACTAACTGGATGATCTAATGTTGGAATAGCATCAAGCTCAGCTATTAAACCAATATGGGGATATCCAGAACCAATGCTAACTTGAAAGCCGGTTTGATAGTACTCTTTATCAACTGTAATGTTGTGTTTTGCAAGATGATCGATCAATATTTCTTTAGTTTTAAACTCTTTAAAACCTAATTCTGGTGTTTCAAATAGGGCTTGACCGAGTTGATAGATATTACACTTATCATTGTCAATTAATTGTTTTAGTAGATCTTTCATGATGTTACGTATTATCAACTTAGGTTAGTAAGTTGATAAATCCTTTCTAGCCGAATCATTCATGAGCATAACGTATGGCCAATGCGTTATGCTTACTTTGCACTGTGGATTTGTATTTCATGAGTACAGCTTTGACTGTTCAGAGGTGATTCCTACCACAGTTCTTTTTACTGTTGATAAAGTTGATTAACGTTCCACGTTTGATAACGCACGTGATTACAGGAAGAGGACACGATGTGGGGTAAACAAGCAGTGCACACAAAGGAGGTGTCATAATGACATTCTTGGTTGGCATTGATATTGCCAAATGCAAACATGATTGTTTCATCATGGATCACCATGGTGAAGTCGTTCGAGATTCTTTCTCATTCGCGAACGATCGCTTCGGTTTTTCACAGCTTCACGAAATTCTCTCACAACTCGATGCGTCTCAAGGGATTCAGATAGGGCTTGAGGCTACAGGACACTATGGGATGAATCTCAAAATCTTCCTAGAGGAGAACCAATTCTCCTACATGGAATTCAATCCAACCTTGGTCAAGCGGTTCTCACAAGCTACCACACTTCGAAGAACCAAAACTGACAAGGTTGATGCACACTTCATTGCCATGTATCTACTCTCCGTCGACTACAAACCCTATCCGTCCCAATCTTATCACACCAAACAACTTAAGGCATTAACCCGCTATCGTGACGGACTCGTCAAGTATCGTTCTTATCGGTTGAATCAAATGACCAACACTTTAGACCTTATGTTTCCTGAGTTTAAGCCTTTTTTTAAGAACTCCTTAAGCTCCGCAACCTGTATGTATCTTCTGGATCACTATGCAACACCTTCGAAGATGGCACGGATGAATTTGGATTCCTTCACAAAAATGCGCGCCAAACTACGCAGAACCTTATCCTATGCACGCTTCGTAGAACTCAAGCAACTTGCCAAGAACACCGTTGGATCGGAGGATCCAATCCTTACGTTTATCCTCGAATCTGAACTTGCCGCACATCATTTCACGCACGCTCAGATTGAGCGCACGGATCAACTCATCACGGATACGCTTCAACTGGTCCAAACACATATCCATACGATTCCTGGCATCGGTCCGATCTCTGCGGCTTCTATCTTCGCTGAAATCGGTGCGATCGATCGTTTTGACAATCCAGATCAGCTTCTCTCTTTTGCAGGGTTGGAACCTTCTTTGAATCAATCTGGCAGTACGGAACATAAGGGACACATGGTCAAACATGGTTCTCCCTATCTCCGTCAAGTCTTGATGAACGTGGCTGAGTCTTCCTTGATGCACAACCCCAAACTCTATGAGCACTATCTCAAAAAGAGACAAGAAGGTAAACATCACCGGGTCGCTCTCTCCCACGTTGCGAAGCGACTTGTTCGCATCCTTTTCTATCTTGAAAAAAAGAATCAAGATTTTGATCCTTCAGAAATGAGGTAGCCATTCTGAATTCGATCCATCTTTTTAAAACGGTCATTTCAGACCGCTTTTAAGCATGTGCGATTCACTATTTCAAAATTTCTGTTTATTCTCACTTGATTTCTAATAGTTAATCACCTCTTATTAATTATATATAATTAACGGTTATTTTACTAATCAATAATATTCTTGTCTATCAAACACATTATTATTATAATGATATTACTGTTGCGCCCGTAGCTCAGTTGGATAGAGCGTACGCCTCCTAAGCGTAAGGTCGCGCGTTCAATTCGCGCCGGGCGCGCCAGGGTATAAGGAGGCAAGTGTGGAAAAAATAATTGAAGTTAAGAATTTACACAAAACATACGGTAAGATTCAAGCTGTAAAAGGAATCGACTTTTATGTTGAAAAAGGAAAGCTATTTGCGTTTCTTGGACCAAACGGAGCAGGTAAATCAACAACGATCGACATCATTTGTACCTTTTTAAAACAAGATGAAGGTGAAGTTTTAATTGATGGTTATCAGCTTGGTAAAGATGATATCCATATTAGAAATATTGTCGGGGCTGTTTTCCAAGATGGTTTACTAGACCCACTTTTAACGGTAGAAGAAAACTTAAAAGCTCGTGGTAGCTTGTACGGTCTAAAAGGTCAAGCATTAAAAGAAGCGATTAATCAAACAGCTGAAAGAACAATGATCACAGAGTTTTTGAAAAGACCTTATGGGAAGTTATCAGGAGGTCAAAGAAGAAGATGTGATATCGCTAGAGCTTTGATCAATACACCTAAGATTCTCTTTTTAGATGAGCCAACAACAGGGTTAGATCCACAAACACGTAAAAGTGTTTGGGAAATGATCGCTGATATTCAGAAAACAAATCAAACAACGATTTTTCTAACAACCCATTATATGGAAGAAGCGGTTGACGCAGATTATGTCATCGTTATCGACCATGGTAATATTGTGGCAAAAGGAACACCGATAGAACTGCGCGATAAATACTCAGCTGATAGAATCATCATTGATGCAGATGATGTTAGTACAATCACAAAAATCCTTGATAGTAATAATATTGATTATGTTTTTGAAGATAAACTAGTTAAAGTTGTTCTTAAAACAACTAAGGATTCATTACATATCATCGATCTTTGTCGTGAACATTTAAGAGGTTTTGAAGTGATCCGTGGAACAATGGATGATGCCTTCATCACTATTACAGGAAAGGAGCTGAGATAATGTTGAGTTTTACATTAAGAAACTTGAGGGTTTTCTTCAAGGATAAAACGGCAGTATTCTTTTCACTTCTTGCGGTTTTCATCATTATTGGTCTTTATGCCTTTTTCTTAGGTGATGCATGGTCTTCAGCTTTCAACAATATTGAAAATGCTCGCTTTATCATGGATAGTTGGATAATGGCGGGTATATTAGCTGTAACATCATTTACAACTACAATGGGTGCTTTTGGTACAATGATTGAAGATAAAACAAGGAAAATCGAAAAAGATTTTATTGTTTCACCGATAAAAACGCATCAACTTGTTGGTGGATATATAATGTCAGCTATCATTATTGGTATTGTAATGAGTTTGATCACACTTGTTTTAGCTGAGATCTACATATTAAGTAATGGCGGAAGTTTACTATCATTAACAACTTTCTTTAAAGTATTAGGACTGATACTATTAGCAACGTTTACCAACAGTGCAATCGTATTATTTATGGTGTCATTTTTTAAAAGTAGTAATGCATTCTCAACTGCAAGCACAGTGGTAGGAACTTTGATTGGCTTTTTAACTGGTATTTATATCCCTATTGGTCAATTACCATCCGCTGTTACCTTTGTGATCAAAATATTCCCAGTATCGCATGCGGCAAGCTTATTTCGCCAAGTGATGATGGCGGCGGGAATAAACGAAGGTTTTGCGAATGTCCCCGTTGAATATGTTAATTCTTTCAAAGAGTTAATGGGAGTAACATTTAGCTTTAATGATAAAGTTGTCGAACCACTAATCAGTATAATGATATTGGTAATTACGGGGGTTGTATTTTATTTATTGGCTGTTGTCAATTTATCACGTAAGCATCGCTAATTTTAATTTACTTGTCAAATATAAACTTTGATGATATTATCTTGTCGTCGTCAAAATATTACGGTTGAGGACAAAAAAAGGAGCAAGTAAGTGGGCTTTGGACTTTATGGACAATAGCCATCACTCAAAGTATAATAATTGGTATATGAGCATCTTAAAGAGCATTAGAGATGGTATAAAACCCACTCAAGTACTTACATATGGCTTTCTTAGTGTTATCTTAATTGGAGCACTATTGTTAATGTTGCCTATTTCAACAAATAATGGCGGTTTAACATTATTACAAGCAATATTTACAGCTACTTCAGCAACTTGTGTTACTGGTTTGGTTGTAGTTGATACGGGTACATATTTCACAAGCTTTGGACAGTTAGTGATATTACTGATGATTCAATTGGGTGGTTTAGGTTTTATGACCTTCGCTACCTTCTTGTTTATTGCATTAGGAAAAAAGATATCATTAAAAGAACGTATGACAATGGCGGAGTCACTTGGTGAATCTCGCTTACAAGGAATTGTAAAGTTGGCGGTTAATATTTTAAAGTTAACCTTTCTGATAGAGCTTTTTGGTGCCTTCTTATTATCATTTAGGTTTATACCAATTTATGGTTTACCAAAAGGAATATGGTATTCTATCTTTCACAGTGTCTCAGCGTTTTGTAATGCTGGTTTTGATCTAATTGGTGGTTATGCGTCATTTACAGGATATAATGGCGATCCTTTATTGATGTTAACTATTATGTCACTAGTAATCATTGGTGGATTAGGATTTGCGGTAATTGTTGATGTATTTAGGAAAAGATCATTTATGAAGTTACGTGTTCATAGTAAAGTGGTCATCGTCATGACGCTAGTCTTGATTATTAGCGGAACGGTTTTGTTTTATCTATTTGAATATGATAATTCCAGCACTTTGGCCAGTATGAGTTTACCCCAACAGATATTAGCTTCAGCTTTTCAATCTGTGACAACAAGAACGGCTGGCTTTAATACTATTGATCAGTTTAGTTTGACCGACTCAAGTAAATTATTATCAGTGATCTTGATGTTTATTGGTGGTGCACCATCTGGGACTGCAGGTGGTATCAAGGTAAGTACGATTGCGGTAATGTTTTTTATCACTGTGTCATTGATTAGAAGACATGGTGATGTTGAAATATTTGAAAAGCGCTTAAGTGTAGGGATAATACGTAAAGCTGTATCAATATTTATCATTGCATTAACGGTGTTGATCATAGCGGTCATGACGATATCTTCGGTAGAAAATGGCACTTTGGTAGGACAATCGGGATTTTTGAATATTCTATTTGAAACAGCATCAGCTATGGGTACCGTTGGTTTATCAACAGGTATTACGTTACAAGCATCGAATTTGACACTTATGATTATGTGTGCATTAATGTTTTTGGGCAGAGTGGGTTTGTTAACCGTTGTTTTCGCCTTAGGTAGTAGAGCTGGCGAATCACGGATTAAATATCCGGAAGAAGACGTAATGGTCGGATAAGGAGCGTTATGAAAAAAAGTATAGCAATCTTTGGGATTGGAAGATTTGGGATTAGTTTAGCAAAGACATTGTGTCATTTGGGGCATCAAGTATTAGCAGTTGATGTGGATGAAGAGCGCATCAAGATAGCTGATGGTTATGTTACTCATACGATTCAAGCAGATAGTACGGATGAAAGAGCACTCTCGCAATTAGGCATTCGTAATTTTGATTATGTGGTAGTGAGTATGGGAGATGATATCAGAGCTTCCATCTTAACAACCGTTTTGTGTAAAGAACAAGGGGCTAAATATCTGATTGCGAAAGCCGCAGATGATCTTCATGCTAAACTCCTTTATAAAACAGGAGCTGATAAAGTAATTCAACCAGAAAGTGAAGCTGGTATTAGATTAGCCAAGTCATTGGTATCAGAGAACATCATTGATTATCTTGATTTGTCTGATGAATACAGTGTTCATGAAATAAGAATACCGAAAATATGGGTAGGTAAGACTTTAGCTGAACTTGATGTGAGAGCTAAATATGATGTTTCAGTAATTGCGGTTAGACGTCAATCAACCATTATGGTAACACTTGACCCAAATGAACCGTTTATGGTTGGTGATATTATAATCATGATTGGATCAAACAAAGGGTTTGAGCAAATTTGTAATTTAAAATCATAAAAAACGAAGATCATACCAATGATCTTTTTTTATACGCGCTTGTGAGTAAGGGTAAAAAGACTTGCCAATTATTGAAATTACAATATAATAATAGTTGTCTAGTTGGGGGCGTAGCTCACCTGGGAGAGCGTTTGACTGGCAGTCAAAAGGTAGTCGGTTCGAGCCCGATCGTCTCCACCAACATAAAAGAAACGATTCCTTGATAGTATCAGGAATCTTTTTGTTTATAGCGATTTAGTTTGAGTATTAAGAACCTGATAGCCAAGAGTAGCGATAGTTTTTTCGATAGTCGTGGTGGTTATTACTGAATCATCAAACTCAAGTTTAACTTTACTAGCGTTAAAGAGCACTTTGATACTATCAAAATTGATTCCATTTAGTGTTTTTAGTGCTTTTTCAATCTTAATAGCACATGAGGGGCAAGTTAAGGTTTCAAGTTGCATTGTTAATATTTTCATGTTATTTCCTTTCTTTGTAGTGTAGTAAACGCATACCATTAAAGATTACTGCTAGAATACTTCCTTCATGCACTAACATGCCAATAGTCATGTTCATCCAATTACTGAAGAAAACACCAGCAAGTAGAAATAGTACAACGCTTATAGCGATTAATATATTTTGATGCATGTTTTTAACAGTAGCTTTTGCTAAAGATAGGGCATGGGGTAAGCGTGTGAAGTCATCGTTCATCAAAACAACATTGGACGTTTCAATAGCTACGTCGGTACCATTTCCCATGGCTATGCCAATATGAGCAAGTGCTAATGATGGACTATCATTTATACCATCACCAACAAAGGCGACAGTTTGCTTTTTGTTTTTGATCAAGTTATCAATATAAGCTGCTTTATCTTCAGGTAACATATTGCCATAAGCAATATCAAGGTTTAACTGTTTACCGATAATATCAACAATGGCTTGGTTGTCTCCTGATAACATAATGAGTTGTTTAATACCTAACTTACGTAGCTTTATAAGGGTAGTTAAAACATCGTTTCTCAGTTTATCTTTAACTCCCATTATTACTTTAACTTCATTATCAATAGCGGTGATCACAAGCGAGTTTCCTGCTTTTTGTAAAGTATTGATATCTTTAATCATTATTTCATTTAATTTGATGTTTGCCAAAGACATTAACTCAAGATTGCCAACTAATACTTGATGGTCATTAACATTAGCTCTAACGCCTTTACCTTTTATGACTTGTGTATTGTTTACAGGATAAAGTTTAACATTCATAAGATTAGCTAAAACAGCTTTAGCCAAGGGATGATCGGATTGATTTTCAACGCTGGCAAGATAACCAAGTGCTTCATTTGGGTCTTTATCGTAGTGGATAGTTGAAGTAACACTAGGTTTCCCCATCGTCAAAGTTCCGGTCTTATCAAAAACAATAGTATCCAGCCGACTAAGATCATTTATTACTTCACTTCCTTTTAATAGAATTCCATGTTTGGCACCGTTACCAATACCAGCCACATTTGAAACAGGAACACCTATTACTAAGGCACCAGGACAGCCAAGAACAAGAATAGTAATAGCTAATTTGATATCTTTAAAGATAAGCCATACACTAAAGCCTAATAGTAAAACAGTAGGTGTATAATACTTCGCAAACCGATCGATAAAGCGTTCTGTTTTTGATTTAGAATCTTGAGCAAGTTCGACAAGTTCAATAATCTTACCAAAAGTGGTTTCTTCGCCAATAAGTTCAGCCACAATTTTAATAGTTCCATTATCCAAAATTGTCCCTGCGAAAACTTTATCTTTTTCTTCTTTATAAATCGGTAACGACTCACCGGTGATACTAGCTTCATTGATACTACCTTCACCATTAATGATGCTGCCATCAACAGGAATCTTCGCACCAGTTTTAACAAGTAAAATATCACCAATATCTACTTCATTTATAGCTACTTCCATAAAGTCGCCATTAGGCATTTGTTTTACTGCTGTTTCAGGAGCCATGGCCACCAACTTTTTAATAGCTGCCCGTGTTTTGTTTAGGGTACGTTTTTCTAGGTATGCACCAAACAAGAACAAAAAGGTGACAATAGCCGATTCCTCGTAATTTTTTATCATAAAAGCACCAATGACAGCGATCGTTACTAGTACATCGATACTGATAACTCTTATACGAAGTGATTGATAGGCTAATAAGGCGATTGGTAGCGCGCCTAGTATCGAGGCACTGACTAGCGCGATAGTAGCTAACAATTCATCATCAAAACCTAGTTTGGCTACTAAACCAATAATGATCAAGATAGCACTGATAAGAGTAATATGCGTTTTTCTTGCTAAGATAAAATGCGGCATAAAACACCTACTCTTTAATCAAAGCTTTAGTATAAGCTTGGTCAAGTTCTGACAATATCACATAAACTATCTCATAGGTTTCACAAACATCATTTGGTACTTGATAGTTGTTAGTTAGTGTTCTTAATTTTTCAAACTCATCATGTAAATTCAATGAAATGTTATCAAGATTTATCTTAGTGGAAATTTTATCAAATATTTCCTTCACCTCATAAAATTCAGGATGATGTTGACCATGAACACGAGCTACAATGGGAATATATTCTTTAAGTGTTTTTAACGATTTATCAGTAATCATTTTCTACCTCTTTCTATTGTTAAATAAAGAGTATCATTGAAATCAACTTAATAATTTGATTCAAATCAAATTATTGAATAATTGTTTGTATCACAAAGTAGTGATAATTGATCAAGTGTAAACAATAAATACTAATAAATATCAAGTTTACCTGTGATATAATCTATTTGACTTGAACGTATGAGTTTAAGGAGGAAATATGTTAAAGAAATTATCAATATTGGCGGTTATAGGTTGGATATTAGCCTTACTTGTCGGTTACTATGTAATCTTGCCACCAATAAATGTTACGAGTTTTGGATTTTGGGGATTTTTTGTCCCGGCAATCTTAATACCACTGGTTTTAATTACCCAAACATATAGTTTGAAAGATGGATTTAATAAGGGTAAAGCTTTTTATCCGATGATCATTGTGATCGTGGCAGTAGTTGTTTTCTTTACTGGCATGATATTTGCTAGTCCAGTATTTAATGCAAAAACATATACTAAACGTATCACAGTTGTACCATCATCATTTGAAGAAGACATAAGACCAGTAGATTTTGACAACTTACCACTTTTGGATAAAGCATCAACGCAAAAAGTAGGGGATCGCATTGTTGGTCAGCTTCCGGATCTTGTAAGTCAGTTCAGTGTTTCTAATGAATATTCACTTATTAACTATCGTGGAAACATTGTAAGAGTTACACCACTTGAGCATAATGGTTTGTTTAAGTATTTTGCTAATAAGGGTGCGACTGCTGGTTATATTGTTGTTGATTCAACCACTGGTGAAGCATCTTTAACCAGACTTGAAGAAGGTTTGAAGTATCTACCATCATCATTCTTCTTTAAAAACCTTCGTCGTCATGTCCAGATTAACAATCCATTTGACATCTTAGGAGAGTTTTCCTTTGAACTTGATGAAGATGGTAATCCTTATTGGATAATCCAAACCTTGAAATATACTTGGGTAGGGATGAAAAAAGAAGTAAAGGGAATAATCATGGTTAACGCCGTTACTGGTGAGATGGCTAAATATGGCGTTGGTGAAGAAATACCACGCTGGGTTGATAACGTATATGATGCAGATTTGATCACGATGGAGCTTGATTCTTGGGGATTGTATCAAGGAGGCTTCTTAAACAGTTTATTTAGTCAACGAAATGTTACGCAGACAACAGCTGGTTATACCTATATAACAATGGATGATGATGTCTTTATGTACACAGGGATTACCTCTGTCAGTAATGATGAGTCAAATATTGGTTTTGCGATGGTAAATCTAAGAACACATGATGCTCATTTCTACGCTGTTCCTGGTGCTGAAGAATATAGTGCCATGAGTTCAGCTGCTGGAGCAGTACAAGAGAAAAACTACACCAGTACCTTTCCGTTATTAATAAATCTAAATAATCGTCCTACTTATTTATTATCATTGAAGGATGCAGCAGGATTGGTTAAGATGTATGCGTTTGTTGATGTTCAAGACTATCAGAAGGTAACAACTAGTGATTCATCTTTGGGTATTGAAGCAGCAGCTAATGCTTATATGCAAATGATGGGAACAGTCAGCTATGATGAAAGTCAAGTTATCACAAGATCATTTAAGATCACTGCTATTCAACCAGTTACCATCGATGGCAATACTTACTACTATTTGTTAAGTGATACTAATGAAAAATTCAATGTATTAGCTAGTGTTAATCTAACAGTTACACCTTTCTTGAAAGTAAATGATGAGATAAGATGTTCTTACTATGTTTCAAAGACAGGTGTTAATAATATAATTACTATTGAAGTAATAGAAAACATTGTAAGCAATGAACAAGGAGATGTTAATGAAAATAATTGAACCAAATGCGACGTTATTTTTTGATCATGTTATTGAAGGACCATCAACTACAAAGACAAGCAAACCTTATCATGAAGCTAAATCATTCTATAAAGAAGTAGATGAAAGCTTAAGAGATGATGAAGTCATGTATGATGTTTATCGTACAACAAATGAAAGTGTTGGTGCTAAACAAGATATGATGTGGGGATTGACCGTATTATATCCCATTACAGTAAAAGGCGAATGTAATATGACAAGAGGACATTTTCACGCTGATGAAGCACGTAGTGAAGTGTACTATGGCTTTGGTGGTGAAGGGTTGTTATTATTCATGGACAAAGAAGGTAATACATGGGCAGAACGCGTATTTAAAGGTTCAGTACACTTGATTGATGGTCAGTATGGTCATCGTTTAGTCAACACAAGCGTAAAAGAACCGCTTAAAGTTGTGGCTTGTTGGTCAAAACACGCAGGCTATGATTATGAGTATGTTGAAGATAATCCCTTTGGATATCGGATATATAATATTGATGATAAGATTGTTATCAAAGAAAACTAGTAAAAATATTAATCAAAAAGCAGTTATCAAACAAGTTATAACTTAAAGGTTAACTGCTTTTTTAGTGTACGATAGTATTTTCAATTTAAGATACGGAAGCTTTGTTTACAATAGAGCGTATTAGATATAACAAGCATACTATCAAATATGAGGGGATAATACTCATTGCACTACAGACAATCAAGGTGGTCCAAAACTCTGTCTTTAGTACAGTTGTGGCTATTACAATAGCCACTATTGAACTAAAGACAGTACTGATGATAAAGATGATAGAGCGCTTATCATTAAGCGTTTTGATAAAGAAAATCAATATCACCCCAGCAAACGTAGAAGATATAGGAAAAGATAATAACCAAATGCTTTCGAAAGTAAAAAGGGAAAAAGTATGATCTTTAAAAACGATCGGCCAAACCATCACTGTAAATGCTAAGCCAAGAAATGCGAGGATACCAAAGATGACCGCTAAGCCTGATGAAATCGAAACACGCTCAACAAGGCTTCCAACAGGATTTCCTTTCTCATCAAAGATGTTCCAATTACCCATAATAACCTCCTTATAATCTTATTTTTACCAAAGGTTTGAGTTATATGAAATTTGCTTAACGATAGGATTTCCATCTTTATCAAGTAAAGGTGTCATGCCACCAGCATATCCATTTGAATGAAATACATAATGAACGCCAGTTGCTTTATCAACCCAAATTTCCATCACACTTAAAAATCCTTGACTATAAACCTTTTCAAATCTATTGTTATCTTTTCTCATATTCTCACCATAATTTCATATATCAATTATAGCATAGGTTTTTTATTGATTGCATAATCCAAGTTACTGGTGTTTCGTTAATCATTCTTTAAAGATATCGTAACCTGCTTAAAGAAATATAAAATTCGATATCAGTAAATATGGTAACACTGAACTTAATATGGTCTATTAAGGATTTCAATACGACCTTCAATATTACGATCAAGATGTTGATGGGTTCTTAAGTATTCCTCGATAATGTCAAAACAAGAGGTTGAAACACATTTACGATCTGTATACTCAAATGCCTCATCATGTGACAATCCAAAAAAGACATCAATGTTATTAGCGTGATAGTTTTGAATAGAAACGGAATATACTTTATCATCATCTACTTCCTCATTATCAACTTTGAGTTCAAGTAATTGTTTCTTGTTGAAATCATACTTGACTCTTACGTTATTAGATACTTGATAAAACTCAGTTTCATTATTTATGAAACCATCTCGAAGTAAATGTGTTATAGCTTTTCTTAGACTTTTACCACTCCACTTATACATATAGATTTCATCATCATAGGGGAATATTTCCATTAGCGCTTTCAAATCTACAATTGGACCTAATGAAGTTCCTCGAATACTACCTGAAGCCATAAATGCAATATCAATACCTAAAGATTCCTTAAGCGCATCAGCCAACAAATTCCCTAACTCGGTTTCTTGTGTACGTCTTGGATGCGTTAATTTCTTAACAAATTTTGTGACAATTCGTCCGTATTTTTTATCGGTTTTGTTCTTATATGAGAAGATGATATCTTCAATTGCTTCATCACGAGGACAATGTTGATTATCAATTGGCACACACTGCCACTCATATGAAGCAACAGAATTAGTGTCAGTATCAACTTTAAGATCAAAGCGACCTATAACATCTGTTCCTGTACCAGCTTGTACGATCAAAATATCATTAATCAGTTCTGGTTTATCTAAGAATGTATGACTATGACCACCAATTATTAAATCAACGCCCCATTTGGGATCAAGCATTGATGCTAATCTTTTATCAGCTTCAAATCCGATATGAGTAAGTAGTACGGTTAGATCAATGTCAGTAGTACGATAAGAGTTACAAATGCGTCCTACCTCAACAACCGCATCATCAACATCAATTAGTGTTCCAATTACGCCTTCGCTTTTCGTAGAAGCAATGACTTCTTCTGTTACTAAGCCAATAAAAAGAATATTCATGCCATCGATGTTATAAATCTTATGTGAGTTGAATAAACGAGCGTTATTCATCTTAATAAATAGATTGGCATTAATTATTGGAAACTTAGTGCATTTCTCTAAAAACAGTAAGTGTGGTAAACCATAATCAAGTTCATGATTACCCAAAGTAACAACATCTGGTGCTAACATATTCATGATATCAACTGTTGACACACCCTTGAATTCGCTGTCTATTATTGATCCTCTAAACATATCTCCTGAAATAGTGTAAAGTACGTTTTTTACCTCAGTACGTACTTTATTGATGTAACCGGAAAGCAATGACACTCCACCGATAAGTTTTTGATCAACTTCTTCGGCTAAAAAATCACCATGCATGTCATTGGAATGTAGTATGGTAAGCTCTTTAATTGTGCTCATGATCTTCTCCTTTATATTATTTTTGATACATCAAAGATGATGATGTATTTAAGATCAACGATCCATGATCTGAACGTTACTTCCATCTAGGTTCATAACTTTTATGATTGCGGACATAACATCAGCGTTTGTTGCTCTAGTGTAATCCATTAACATCAATTTATTATTTACGATGTTCATATATATGCCATATGAAGTGCTTGAAAACAAGGCTTTTTCATCACTGCCATCCATCTTACAGCTATAAATCGTATAATCGTAACCATAGATACTGTAATTAAAGTTAGGATCATACTCTGAGAAATAAATCCGTCCATTATAAGTGTTAACATTAAGTATTTCTTCATTATGGCTTTGACGTATTGTTTTCACATTAGAACCATCTAAATTAGCTACCTTAATGTTATTAGCAAAATCGTTATATACTATTTTATCATTACTAATGGCATATGATTTTACTTCAGCTGTTATCAATACTTTTTGATCTGTACCATCTGGTTTAGTTTGGATTAAATTACCTTGATTATCGAAATGATATAGTAATTTTTTATAAACTACTGGCGAGTAACCATAATCAAACAATATTTCCTTGTTTGAACCATCAAGCTTTGATCGTGCAACTGACATTGAACTTGGATAATCAATATTACTTGTCATGTAGTATAGATAATCACCATATAGAAACATACCATAACTATATCGATCGTTTATTTCTTCTAGTTTTGAACCATCAGTCTTTATCCTGAAAATGTGGTATGTACCATCAATTTGATCGCCTTGATTTCCCGAGAAATATAACCAATCATCAACAACAACAAGTGACCAACCAAAACCATTAAAGATCGATTTTAAATCAGAGCCATTTTTCTTAGCTGAATAAATATGGGATTTATTATTAGTATCAAAGCTTGAATAAAAAACATGGGTATCAGTCGCAAAATAATACTGACCATTCATGATATTTCCAAGATCTTTTTCATTTACACCGGCGGATACTACAGCTGAATCCGAAGTGCTACCAAGAGTAGGACTTTGCGACTGTGGTTTCTTTAAAACAAAAATAACCACTGCAACCACAACCACAAGTGCAACAGCTGCCACTAAAATTAGGCCACTTGGTTTTTTAGATGTGGGTATAACTTTACTTGATTCAAAAGTTTCAGGGAATTGCGTTTGCTTAATGTCGTTAGTTTTAATTAAGGTATAGCCTAAGGCTACGGCTAATTTTTGAATCTTTTCAATGATAACACTAATAGGTATGTCATTATCGTTTGTGTCGGGTTTAATGAATGTGTTTGCGTAATCTTTCAAATTAACATCTGTATCTTTGATACGCACTCTTTCATAAATCTGAACTGTCTTTCTAAGTTCATCTACAAGTAATGAAATAACTAAAAAAATATCATCATCAGATTCATCTTTGGTCTTAAATGAAGTATTAACTAATAGATCGCTCTTAAAATCTAATCGAAATGGAATGTTGAGTTTAGTGAGATAATCGGTCACATGCTTGATGAAGACTTTTTGTTCCATAAAAGGCTTCCTTTCGTTATTTATTATGTAGAATTAAGCACGTATTTTATAACTAAATATTAACACATTTAAAAGAATGTAAGAAGTATTAACAATAATAAAAAGAGAGATTATTAACTTTATGATTTATCAGTACTTCAAATACTTAAAATGGAGAATTAGAACTAATCGTTTTAAAGCAACTAATAACATTAAGAGCAAATTATTAAAAAACGAGAATTTGTGTGTTATTCTTAAAGTGTAATAGTATCAAACAACATCAAAAAACTAACTCGATAAATATAGAGTGTAAACCATCTAATTTAATATTTGAAGATTAGGGAGAACATTTATGCAATGGCACACACTGAATGCTTTGCTTAATAACGCTGCCTTGTTGCTGGTACTTTCGGTAATTTACGAAGTAGCTGGTTTTTTACCACGTAAGTATGCTCGTCTTCAACCTTATTTTAGTGGTGTATTAATTTCATTAATATGTACTGCGATCATGTTAAATCCGTTTATCTTGCAGTCAGGTATAATCTTTGATACAAGATCGGTCTTGATCAGTGTCACAGCGTTAACATTTGGTTTTATTCCCACCGCGCTGACAGTTGGTGTTGCGATCATTGTTCGCCTTAGTATCGGCGGTTCTGGTAGCTTTATGGGCGTTGTTGTAATATTAAGTAGCGCTTCTATTGGTTTGATATGGCGCAAATGGGTATTTGAGCGATTAAAGTTTAGTGCTTCATTAAACATATATATCATGAGTATAATCGTACATATTGTAATGATGATGTGCGTGTTATTATTACCAAAAATAGTTTGGATTGAAGTCATGAGTGCTACCGCGCCACTGGTTATGTTAATCTATCCAATCGTGACAGTACTGCTCAGTCTTTTACTCATGCGTCAACAAACACTTAAGAAAACACAAGAGCAATTAAAACAATCGGAAGAGAAATTTAAGTTGCTTTTTGAAAAAGCGCCTTTAGGATATCAATCACTTGACGCTAATGGTTGTATCATTGATGTAAATCAACAATGGTGTGAGTTATTTGGATATGAAAAAGAAGAGATTATCGGAAGTTGGTTTGGCAATTTTCTATCAACTGAAAATAGCGAAGAATTTAATGATGATTATCAAAAATTTAGGAATAAAGGTTATCTACACACTGAGTTTGAAGTATTACATAAAAATGGGAAAACAATTTTCATATCGTTTGAAGGTAAGGTTGGTTATGATCAAGATGGTGCATTTAAACAAACACATTGTATCATGAAGGATGTAACTGCTCAGAAACTAGCTGAAGAAGCTCTTATTGAAAGCGAAAAAAAATATCGTAACATCGCTGAAAACATGTCTGATGTAGTATGGTTAATGGACCTTAATCTAAACACAATATATATAAGCCCTTCAGTAGAAAGATTACTAGGAGAAACACCCGAACAGCATCTTAGTCGTGACATCAGTGATAAGTTTCCTACTGAGACATTTGAGCTAGTAGGTAAACTTTTGATGGAAGAGATGCAAAAGGAAAAAGATCCAACTGTCGATAAAAATAGACACCTCACAATTGAATTACAACACTATAAGGCTGATAAAACAATTATCTGGATAGAGATGAGCATTTCATTTATTAAAGATGATGAAGGTAATGCGATTGGCTTACAAGGAGCTTCACGTGATATTACTTTACGAAAACAAGTTGAAGCAGAGTTAAAGGAGATTGAACGCAGAGAGTCAGTGTTACTATCTCATTTACCAGGCATGGCTTATAAATGCAAATATGAAAAAGATGCAACAATGTTGATCGTATCGGCTGGTTGCTATGATTTAACTGGATATGATCCAGAGTATTTCGTAAATAATAGAAATATGCGTTTCAGTGATATCATATCGCCTGAATATAAAGAGCAATTATGGCTTGAGTGGCAAAGTAAAGTTCCTTATCATTTGCCATATAAGTGCGAGTATGAGATAACTACCGCAACTAACGAGCGTAAATGGGTGCTTGAAATAGGACAAGGAGTATACAATGAGTTTGATGAAGTTGAATCGCTTGAAGGTATAATCCTTGATATATCAGATAAAAAAGCAGTTGAAAATAACCTAAGATACTTAAATGAACATGATCGCTTAACGGGTCTATACAATCGGGATTATTTAGAAGCGGTACTTGAAAGCGATCTCAAACGTAATGATGGTCTTAAAAGAGCATTAATAAGTATCAACTTGAGTAAAGTGCAATTATTAGTATCAAACTATGGTTTTCATTACACCCAAAACCTAGTTAAAAAAGCAGTTACAGTATTAGTTGAGTGCTGTGATAGCAACAGAACATTATTTCAAACATACGAAAATAGATTTGTTTTCTATGTTGTTGATTATAAAGATAAAGCTGAATTGATCACCTATTGTGAAAAGATCGCTGATATTTTAATTGAGCTATTTATCACCGATAGAATAGGCGGTGGTATTGGTATTATTGAGATTGATCAAAGTAATGATCAAAATGAAGTAGATCAGCTATTAAGAAAGCTTTTGATCGCTTCTGAAAGATCTATTAGTATATATGAAAAAGACTTTAGAGCTTGTTTTTACGATGAAGAGTTAGAGGCGCTAGTAAATAAAGAATTTGATATAAAAGAAGCCCTTTCATTGATAGCTGCCAACAAGAAAACAAGTAGTAAGTTATTCCTGCAGTTTCAACCAATATACGATTTGAAAACAAACACCATTAGTGAGTTTGAAGCTTTAGCTAGATTATGGATTGAGGATTACGGTTTAATACCACCAGTGGAATTCATTCCAATTGCTGAAAAATCACAATTGATAGTTCCAATCGGCGATATGGTAATAGTTAAAGCTTTTAGGTTCTTAAAGAAACTTGCGAAGAATGGTCATAACAATATTGATATATCAATCAACATTTCAGCGATACAGTTATTTAGACCAGATTTTGTCGATAGCATGTTTGATATGATCAATGAAATGAAGGTAAATCCTAATAACATTGGAATCGAGATAACTGAATCGATTTTTACTTCTGATTATGATGATATAAACATGATAATTGAAAAGCTTAAGGCAAAAGGTGTACATATCGCAATTGATGATTTTGGTACAGGTTATTCATCTCTGGCTAGAGAAAAAGAACTCAATGTTGATTGTTTGAAAATTGATAAATATTTCATTGATAAACTTACTAATGAAGATTTAAGTAAAGCGATAGTAAGCGATGTTATTTCAATGGCTCATAAACTAGGACATACTACTGTAGCTGAGGGGGTTGAGAAGAAGATACAGTTTGATTATCTAAAAGAACATAATTGTGATCGAATTCAAGGCTTTTTCATCAGTAAAGCATTAGATGAAGAGGATGCTTTAAATTATCTAAAGAAACAAATATTTACGTAAATAAAGTTCTCATTATTCAAGTTATACAATCCTTTTCTAGAAAATTCCACCATTTTTCATATCTGTTTTATTAACGAAATCCAAGTGATACAATTTTTCCCAATGATTTATATTTAAGGTTCCTTTTGTCATATGTACTGCCAAAATACAGCAGTTTTCATCATTTTCATTGTTGGCCATATCATACCACATGCTAAACGCTGATCGGAGCTTACTCCTTATTTCAGCGTTTTTAGGTTCAAGTACCCAACCGAGATTTTCACCTATTCCACTCGCAGTAAACATCTCCGATGAAAACGAAATTGAAACTTCAGGATTTTGTGCGATTTGTAGTACTTTGTTTGATTTTGCATGGGTAACAATATAGAATGTGCAGTTTTCATAGTAAGCATCTACACCACGAACAACTGGACGACTTCTTCCTTCAGGTGATAATTCGCGAGCAATAGTCGCGAGGGATATTATATTATCTTTTCCATTACCAAACATTTCCTCTATTAATTTTATGCCTTCTTCATAGACTGTCATATACGTTCTCCTATAGTTTTATAAAATACACCCTTCATTTTAACAAATAGAAGTAATAAAGTCATGTAAGAGTTATCGGTTTATACATGATATATATGATATGTTTACCAATAAAAAAAGGCTTCTTAAGTTTTGGTTTGTTGTTTTTAAAGCTTACAACTCACATTTTAACTTATAAAAGCCACTTTATTTATACTATTCGGTTTGCTAGTTGCCTATTTTAGTTAGCCTTAACAATAGATTTAAATCTTTTCAACTGGTATCCAAATCTCATTATAATTATCATTTGGATTTTCACATGGTGGGGTATACATTTCAATGTTGTAGTTGCCTGCAAGCTTGTATGCTTTGCATGAAGGCATCCATTCGCTCCATATCTTAGTGTTCACATCCTGCAATGCTTTAGGTAAAGCTCCGTGACACGGAAATATCGCCCATGTACTAGCTGGGATTACTTTAGTTTCATATCCTTTTGGCACTTCATTCCATGGAATATAATTGTCAGCTATCATGTAATCAAAGCTTTTTGTATCACTATCAATACATATTCCATACATACCACACACTACTTTACTATCATTACTTTCCATATGCTCATTCCAAAACTTGGGAATCTCATTATAAGCAGTTTCTATTTCAAACTTTCGTGATTTTCCCATAACAGTAAACTGTGATTTCTCAACAATCTTGTACTCTAACATAGTACCACCCTCCAATGTAAGTTTAATAATCAGCGGCGCAAAAGAATTTAATTTACTACCATGTTCTCTCGCTGCAGAAGGATTTATCCCATGAAAAATAGTAAACGCACGTGCAAAACTATCAGATGAATCGTAACCATATTTCAAAGCTACATCAATCACTTTGGTGTTTGTGTAACAAAGTTCTTGTGCAGCAAGTGACAAACGACGATTCCTTATATACTCACCAACTGTAAATCTACATAGTACATTGAAGCTTTTTTGAAAGTAAAAACTTGATACATTGACTTTATCAGCTATTTTATTTATGTCTAACGCTTCAGTCAAATTTTCTTCAATATATGTAATCGCATTGGTTATACCTTCATTCCATCCGTTCATAAGACTTCCTCCTTCCTATTTACGCTGTACTAACATTATACACATAATTATATATGTAGTTCCGACTTTGATTGTTCTTTTATGTCGGATAAAGGTAATTTTTCATGCATAAAAAAAGCTCTTTCAGTTTTGATATGTTTTATTTCTAAGGATCCAACTCACATCTCAACTTATAAAAGCCATTTCAGTGTTATGTGGTGCGGGTAACAGGACTTGAACCTGCAAGTCTTGCGACACATGAACCTGAATCATGCGTGTTTGCCAATTTCACCATACCCGCAAATAACTGCTATACAATTATAGCAGTATCGTTTTGACTATTGAAGATAAGATTTGAGTTTCTCAATATAATATGGTTTGTCAGCGTCAGGCATAAATGAAGCTTCTATTGAATAGATGTTCATCTTGATCAAATCATTATAAGTAAAGCCTAACTCACGCATGGCAATTTCATACTCTGAATCTAGTGTCACATTTGATAAGATCATATTATCAGTATTTAGGGTTACTCTAACACCCATGTCATATAACTTTTTAATGGGGTGTTCTTTATATGAAGGTTGCGTTTTACATTGAATATTACTTGTAATACATACTTCAAGAGTAATCTTTTCATTGATAACGCGTTGTACCACTTTCATATCATCAAAACAATGATGGCCGTGTCCAATACGAGTGGGTTTGAAGTTTAGTGCTTCATCAACACTATGAGCACCATCACAATCACCAGCGTGGATCGTTAAGGGATAACCTTCTTTTCGATACTCGACAAATAGTTCTCCATATTCCTTCATAGGTACAAAACCTTCTGGACCAGCTAGATCAAGCCCAACAACACCCTTACCATAGAATTCTTTCGCAAGGGCAACAGTTTCAAAGTTAGCCTCTCTATTAGCGTTATTAGGCGCTATCATACAACATAGGATAATACCTATCTTGATAGTAGTTACCTCTTTTAGAGCAGCTTGTACTCCTTCTAGCACAGCGATAACACTATCTTTTTGACTTAAGGATTTTTGCGTGTGTAATTGTGGTGCAAAGCGGATTTCCGCATAAGCTAATCCTTGCTTATCAACGTGTTTGATGATTTCATATGCTGTTCTTTTTAGGGCATCATGATCTTGCAAGATCATGGTTGGCATCGCAAATCGTTCTAGATAATCATATACTGATTTACAATCTGATGTTAAAACGATAAACTCTCTAAAAGCTTCCAAATTATCAGCTGGTAAAGGTAAATTACGCTCTTGTGCTAATTCCCATGCTAGCTCTGGTAACATTGATCCATCTAGATGAAAATGCAAATCTACTTTTGGGAAATTAAATTTCATGATTAATACCACCTTTTCTCTATTATAGCGATGAATTTTCAAGCAAACAACATTAGGTTGTGATAAATTAACACTTGGTTTAAAATAGAGTAAATATAGAAAGAGGTTATTATGCGTATCTTAATCAGTAACGATGATGGTATTGATGCCATTGGAATTAAAGCGTTGATATCAGAAATGCGTAAGCTTGGTGAGGTCGTAGTGGTGGCACCAGATACTCAAAGAAGTGCCAGTAGTCATTGTTTGACTATCAACGGAAGTATCAAGGTAAAAGAAACGATACTTGAAGATAAAGTAAAAGGATGGGCAGTCTATGGCACACCAGCTGACTGTGTTCATTTAGCAGTAAAGAAAATTCTTAAAGAAAAACCTGATTTGATCGTTTCCGGTATTAATCAGGGTTATAATATCGCCAGTGATTGTATTTACTCAGGAACCGTTGCGGCCGCACGTGAAGGTTTTATTTTGGGCATTCCCTCAATTGCCATTTCATTAAATTCATTTACTTCTAAAGACTTTAGTTATGCGGCTGAAATCGCAAGACATATCAGTGAGCGTTTCATGACAGATGAACACAATCTAGATTATATGTTGAATGTTAATGTACCAGCGGTTGAAAGATCACTGATAAAGGGCTTAAAAGTTTGTGAGTTTGCGGGAGTCAGAGATTATGATGAAAGGTTTGAACATTCACAAGATGATGAGTTTCATTATTATCATGTTGGAACCTCAGCAGTAAAGACGCATTTAAAGGGTGATAGCTTAAACTATGATTACATAGCACTTCAAGCTAATTATGTCACGATAACACCTCTTGATATTGATCTAGTACATCATCAAAGACTTGAATCTTTAGCTCACAAATGGGATCAAAAGTTCTAGGCTTTAACAACGTTGTTGTTTTCTTTAAGTAAGTATTGATAAGCTTCGTCAGTTATAGCTTGATCAACAATAACTAAATCAAAATCACTTAAATCAGCGTGCTTTGCCATGCATGTTGTATTTATCTTACTGTGATCCAGTAATAGATATCTATGCTTAGCAGCGATAAGCATGCTTTTTTTAACTTGAGCATCAGTTAGTTCTGGTACTGTTAAACCTCTTAGGTGTTGATATGCTTGTGATGACATAAAAACTTTATCAGCATTAATACTCTTAAAAAAAGATGCAGTCATACTATCAAGAGCGCCTGCTGAAGTTACACTATATTGACCAGGAGCTAATATAAGTTTAATCTTGGTGTTATTACCAAGGATACTGATTAAAGGCCACGAATTGGTGATAACGGTTAATTTAACATTGGGAAGATGTTTAGCAACTTGTAAAGCGGTAGAGCCACAATCAATAATAATGGTATCATTTTCTTCAATTAAACTTGCACAATAGCTTCCCATGCTTTCTTTTTCAGTTGTCATTCTTGTTGCTTTAAGTGCAAAGCTTGGTTCTATTGTTGTTTTTTGACTAAGATAGGCACCACCATAAGTGGTTGTTACTAATCCTTGTTTAGCAAACAACATTAAGTCGCGTCTAATTGTCATCGTTGATACATTGAAATCTTGAGCTAAATCACTTACTAAAACAGTATTATACTTAAGCAATAGATCATATATTGCCATTCTTCTTTGATGTGAACGCATACTAATCCAACATGGTAGTGTTATTACCACATAAGTGTTCAAAGTCAGCCACAAAAGCATCAATTGCGATCTGTGTATGTTGGTTATCTAAAAGATGTTTTAATAGCTCATAAGATAGAGTTGCTGAATAGACACCATGTGACAATAATCCCATTACTTGATCAACTCTTTTAAAGCTTGCACCAAGTACTTCACATGGTAATTCATATTTATGTAATATATCATGGATCAAACAAGCAGTTTGAATACCTTGTTCATTAATCACATCAATACGATTAACATAAGGAGCCACATAATCAGCACCAGCTTTAGCTGCTAAGAAAGCTTGCATTGGATCATAAACAGCTGTAGCTGTTACTTTAAAGCCAGCACTTTTTAAGGCTCTTATGGCTATCATTCCAACATTATCAATTGGTACTTTAATAAAGGTATGCCTACCAAGCTTACTAGTTATATGATTGGCTTCTTTAATGATAGTATCGACATCTTTACTAATTGTTTGAACATGTAAATCACGATCTTTAATGTATTCACGTATGGCTATCAAAGCGGGGTATGGTTGTTGATTAGCTCTTCTTAAAATGGTGGGATTACAAGTAACACCATCAAGCGCAAATATCGCATCCATCTCTTTGATCTGGTTCAGATCAGCACAATCAATTAACAGTTTCATTTTATCCTCCTATAGTGGTTTTAAAACCCATTTCAACACTAATTTGATATAAAGCTTGCATCTTATCAGCACTAGGTTCGGTTATATTGCTTAGTTCATATTTTAAACCTAAAGCTTTATACTTACCAATACCAAGTTTGTGGTAGGGTAATAGATCGATTTGAAGCACTTGAAAGGGTAAGCTTTTGATAAAAGATAAGCGATCAATAAAATCGTCAAGTTGATCATTTATACCATTAACTACTATCATTCTAATTATGATGTTTTTCTTTGCGTTTGCTAACTTAGTTAGATTATCAAGAATTATCTTGTTATCAACACCAGTTAATCTATTATGAAGGTTTGGATCAAACGCTTTGATATCAAAAAGAAAGAGATCGATCATATCAAACAAGGTAACCATTTGATCATAATCAAATAATCCTGCAGTATCGAGCGTTAGATGGACATTATCTTGCTTTAGTAGTTGCGCTACAGCGAGCAAGAAAGGTGCTTGCATCGTTGCTTCTCCACCTGAGAAAGTAACGCCTCCCATCGAAGTATCATAGAATGCCTTATCTTTTAGTAGTTTTGTCGCTAGTTCATTAGGAGTATACCAATCGCCTTTAGCTTCATAAGCACTGAAAGGGCAAATATTGACCATCTCAGATAGATTAGTACAAGTTTCGCGATCTATCACACAACCATCATCGGTTAACACGATTGAATTATTAATAGCGTATTTAACACATTTACCACATTTTTGACATAGTTGCTCATGATAAAGGATTTTTTCACCAGGATACATTGCTTCAGGGTTACTACACCAGATACATCTAAGATTACAACCCATCATAAAGACGGTACTTCTGATACCTGGCCCATCTTTAGTTGAATAACCTTGAATATGGCTGACTAATCCAAGCATTTTACCAACCTAGTTCAGTGCGAGCAATGATCGCATCTTGGGCTTCTGGCATTAAAGTGGCGAATAAAGCGCAATAACCAGCAACCCTTACCATTAAGTCAAGATGTTGTTGGGGGTGCAATTTAGCTGCTTTAAGTGTTTCACTATCGACAACATTAAACTGATTATGAAAAATGTTCTTAAATGGAGCAACTTTGATAAAACTAACAAACTTCTCAAGATTATCATCACCAGCCAAAGCGCCTGGTGTAAAGCGCATGTTTAGCAGTTGACCACCAGCTATTTTATCATTAGGAAGTTTAGACACTGAGTTTATAACTGCGGTCGGACCATTACGATCAGCACCTAAACAAGGAGAAGCCCCTTCATTTAATGGTTTAGTAGCTAAGCGACCATCAGGAGTGGCACCTACATCAAAGCCATTAGGTACATAAGAGGTGATATTAGACGTTGACATAGTATAACGACCACCAATTGGACCTTTTTGGTAACGATCAGTATGATATTTAGGTAGTAGATTTAGGTATGAGTTGTATACATCTTTAACAATATTGTCGACATAATCATTATCATTACCAAACTTTGGTGCTGATAAGCAATGTTTTCTAATCATCAAGCCTTCATCACTGGCAAAGTTTTCTTTCAATGCTTTTATCAATTCTTGATAAGTAAATAGCTTTTCATCAAATATTAGCTTCTTAATTGCAGCTAAACTATCACCAACAGTGGAAGGACCGATGTTTGATTGACTGACAAAATCATACTTAGCTCCACCATTCTTCAAGGTCTTACCACGATCAAGACAACAATCTATAGTTGCTGAGGCAAAAGGATCAGCATCATGATACTTTAATGATTGATCACAAATGGTATCACTTTCTACCGCTAAATCCATATAGAAAGCTAAAAGTATTTCCCAAGCTTGCCATAATTCTTCGTAGTTATCATAAGCAAAACTATCATCAGCACTTTCTTTTATTTTCAGCAAACTAATGTTACTAACAGGATCAACCCCGTTATACAAGACAAGTTCAAGTATTTTACCAAAGTTGATATAAGTCATACCAGTAGCACGATGGCCCCATTTGCCTTGAATCCCAACTTCAACACAACCAATAGAACAATAATCACGTGCATCTTCAAGTGGTATACCCAAAGTTAACATAGCTTTGATAACCACTTCATCACAAAACATACTAGGCATACCAAAACCTTTTTTAATTAGTTTCGCGGCATCTTTAAGTAGTTCATGCGGTGTACTTTGCGAAAAACGAACACTTAGATTAGGGTCAGGCAAGCGTGACATATTCATTGCTTCAAGACAAAGATAAGATAACCGATTAGTACCATCAGTACCATCAGGTTTCATACCACCAACCATTAAATTAGAATAAAGAGGGTATCCTCCACTATATTGGGTATGATCCCATGGTCGAATCTTATTTAAACTGTTTAGTTTGATAAAGAAATGGGTTATTATTTCCAGAGCCTTTTCTTCATTTATTAAACCCGCTTGAATATCTTTTTGATAATATGGATAACAATATTGGTCAAAACGACCAAATGAGAAAGAATGACCATTGCTTTCAATCATCATGATCAAATGTGTTAAATAAACAGTTTGAACAGCTTCATAAAAGCTAGTTGCAGGACCTTTTTGAAGATTTTCAAATATCGTGATTAGCTTTGATAACTCGTTTCTTCTTGTTTCATTCTCTTCTTTTATAACTTCGTTTTTAAGTAATGCTACATATCTTTGAAGATAGATCAAAGTTGCTTCCATAGCTATTATAACAGCTTGATAAAAGTCTTTCTGATCACGATCTATATCATTATTGTTGAGTTTTTGCTTGGCTATCCTTTGTAAGCCACTAAAGCCGTGACTTAATACCATTTCATGATTTGGTACGATATGACCATCACCTGACATACTAATGCCACCGCGATGCAAAACGTTTTGTTCAGCAGCTAATTTATTAAGCTCAGTCATATTAGTCTTAACTTGATCTTGGTGAGTCTTATTTTGCCAATATGGTTGTAATCTTCTTAAGCGTTCTTTAACATCTGTGCTTACCTTAAAACTATCACCAGTTCGATGTTCAAGTTGATCAAGCTCTTCTATTAGCCAGTTAAATGAATATTCTGGGAAGATTGGAGCCGCAAAGTTTACACTTGCATGATTGCCAATGATCAAGGAATCTTCATCGATATAAATGCTCATTTCACTTAAGATCGCTTTTAATGCTTTAGCTTTACGCAGTATCATTGGTTCAAATTCTGTTTCTTGATATGACTTAGTGATTATCTCAGCTCTTTCTGCACAAACAGTAGCTTGACGATGATTCATCATCTTCTGAAATCGCATGATTCGATTTAGATCAATATCGTTGTTTTTAGGTTTAAAGCTTAAAAATTCAACCATAAATAGACCCTCCATTACATTTAGATTGTAACATAAATCAAACATAAATCAATGTTTGATTGTGTTATATGATGATATTTAGTACCTAAACAAATCACAAAACACTATCATAATTGGACAAACTGGTGATTTTTGTTATAATGAACTCAATTGTGAGGTGATCGATCCTTAATGGACTCGGATAGTATAGGCTTAATAGGGCTTACAATAATAACACTTATTGCTGGATCGGCATATTTCTCGGCATCCGAGATTGCCTTTTCATCCGTTAATAAAATCAGGATAAAGAACAAGGCTGATAATGGTGACAGTCAAGCAAAAAAAGTTATTTATATCTTAGATAATTTTGAAAAAGCATTAGTCACGATCTTAATTGGCAACAATATCATGAACATTGCCTGTGCTTCACTCACAGCTTTTTTAGTATCAAGTTTATGGGGAATAAACTATGTGGCTATTGCAACAATTGCAATGACAGTCTTGGTGATATTTACTGGCGAGCTTTTTCCTAAGACTTTGGCTAAAGCGTATAATACTGAATTCACCTTGAACACAGCTTGGTTGTTATCTTTGATAATGCGTGTTTTAACACCACTTTCATACTTATTTGAAAAAATAGGTGTTTTTATCAGTTCTATTTTGGCTTCTAAGCAAAAACCAACTGTCACAGAAGATGAATTAGTTGACATCATCAAGACTATTGAAGATGAAGGAACAATAGATGAAGATCAAAGTGAACTTCTTCAATCAGCACTAGAATTCAACATCAAGAAAGTAAGTGATGTCTATACACCAATCAGCAAAGTTAAATCACTTTCAACTGATATGAGTCATGAAAAGATTCTAGCGATAATAAACGAAGAAAGATATTCACGTTATCCAGTCTTTGAAAAAGGTAAACTGATTGGAATTCTGCAAACTAGACAGTTTTTAAAAAACCATATAGCACGTAATCAACGATCATTAAGATCATTACTAACAAAACTATATTATGTTGCTAGTGATCGTTTGATCGACAATTTATTAAATGATATGAGTAAGATAAAAGTACATATGGCAATCGTCAACGATGAAAATAGAAACATCATTGGAATTGTCACAGTTGAAGATATCCTTGAAGAGTTAGTTGGTGAAATTTGGGATGAAAGCGATGAAGTGCTAGATTACTTTATGGAATTGGGTGGTAATCGCTTTGAAGTTAACGCTGATCTTAGTGTAACGCGTGTTTTAGATATGATCAAATATCCATATGACAGAAAAATGTTTGATCATATAACGATGTTGGATTGGGCAAAGCAAAACTTAACTTTAAAACTTGAAGAAGATGATGAATTTGAGTTTGAGAAGTTAACAATAAGAATATCCGAAACGCAAAATGGTGAAGTAAAGAAAATGATCGTTAGGATAAGGGAGGATGAGACCAATGAATAATGTGTTCCCTTATTTAGCAATAGCGATCTTAATATTTATGTCTGCTTTTTTCTCAAGTAGTGAAATGGCCATCACATCAGCAAATCGACGCCGTTTAAAAAGAGCAGCTGAAAAAGGAACTTGGCAACAAACGCTAGCTTTCAATGTTTACGAACAATATGATCAAGCAATATCAACAATATTAATATGGAATAATTTGATCAACAACGCTACTTCTTCATTGATCACAGTTCTTGCGATAGGAATCTTTGTTAAGAATGCTTCATTGATCGCTACTGTGATAACAACAATCTTGGTTTTGATCTTTGGTGAGATAATACCTAAGATCATTGCGAAAAACAATGCGGAAGAGTATACAAGCAAGGTTGCGTTGGTCATTAAATTAATGATGATAGTATCTACTCCTCTTGTTTTTATTAGTGTAAAGATTGTTAAGTTATTTAGTTTGCTCTTTAAAAAGACAGACGAAAATGAAGTTTCAATTACTGAAGAAGAACTAGTTTCAATGATTGAAACAATTGAAGATGAAGGGGTAATCGATGAGGATCATAGCGATCTTCTACAATCAGCAATTGAGTTCGCAGATTCTATCGCAAAAGAAATATTAACACCACGTGTTGATGTGATAGCAATTGAAGAAGATGATGAACTTGATGAGATCATTGGACAATTAAAAG
>CAZKJS010000013.1:31574-36439 GCA_964553255.1 uncultured Erysipelotrichaceae bacterium
TATTCCAGTTTATGAAGACACAGTAGATAATATCATTGGTATACTTTACATTAATGAGTTTTTAAGCGCATATATCAGTCAGGAAGAAATTAACATAAAAGCAATGTTGATTGAACCATTCTTTATTAATGAAACAATGAAACTACCAGATATCCTGATGGCCTTAAGACGTAAGCATATGCACTTAGCTATTGTCTTAGATGAGTATGGCGGAACATCTGGCATGGTTACGATGGAAGATATCCTTGAGCAGATTGTTGGTGAGATATGGGATGAAACTGATGAAATAGTGAATGACATCTTACAAACTGGTGAAGATGCTTATGAAGTTAATGGGGAAATGAATATTGATGAGTTTATTGATTACTTTGATCTTGATGACAACGAATTGGAAAGTGAGTATATGACAATTGGTGGTTATGTTAGTGAACTGCTTGAAGATATACCTGAACTTTACGATGAAGTAGTCATTCAAAACTTGATCATCAAAGTAGTTGCGCTTGATGATATAAGAGCGAGTCGCTTAATGGTAATAAAGACACCGGAAATAAAAGAAGAAGCCCAGTGGTGACACAGGGCTTCTCTTTATTTCTAATATGAAAAACGCTAATTAATCAAGTTTGCTCAACATGAATTCGGGATTGATCTTAACTTCAGTTACACCAAGCTCAAATACTTTACGACCTTCAACAAACGTTGCTTTTACATTATACTCATCGTCAAGTACCACAAAATCAGCGAACTTATCAAGACCAATAACGCCACGACCTTCTAGGTTGTATTTTTTAGCTGGAATAAGACTACTCATCTTAATAACATCTTCTAATTTCATACCTAATACTTCAACTAGGTTTTTAATACCGTAAACAACAGGCTTACTACTACCTGATAAACGTCCTGATTCACTAACGACAAAACCATCAGGGGTTACAGTGATGGTGCGACGATCATTGTTAGCGTTTGAAGCTGTGCCTTGATAACGACCTACAGGAGCACCAAGGAAGCTTCCATTATCAGATACCATCATGATCTTATCATGATCCTTCATTCTTAGAACTAATTGCACCATTGGTAAACTTACATGTAGTCCATCACAGATAAGTTCACAAGTTACTTCATCTCTAAGAATACATGCGCCCATCGTACCAACATCACGATGATGTAAACCAGTCATTACATTGCCTAAGTGGGTGGCTACACTGATACCGTTATCAATGCCAATGTTTGCTTCAGCATAGTTAGCGTTAGTGTGGTAAGCACTGGTAGTAACACCAAGTGACCCTAATAAGCGGATAGCATCAAGTGCAAGTGGCACTTCAGGAGCGATAGCTACAAGCTTTAACCAACCTCTAGCATCTTTTACCATTCTTCTTGCATAATCAAGATCTACCGGTTTATAGTATGTGTTTTTAGGATCACCTTTTTCACCAACGCGAGCACCCCAAGGACCTTCTGAATGAATACCAAGTATTTTAGCACCAGCAACTTCACTATCAGCAACGTCAGCTAATAAAGGGAATTGTTCAACTTGGTTTACAGTAGGGAAAATACCAGTAACACCTGAGGAAGCTTCGCCTAATAAACATGCGACAACTTCATCTTTAGTCGTGGCTTCATTAAAACTATATCCTGCTGCTCCATGATTGTGCGTATCGATAACACCTGGAATTATACGTTGATCACCAAAGTCCTCAAATGGTTGATCAATAGCACCACAAACGATACTAGCGACTTTGCCATCTTTTACACCAATAAAACCATCAACGATACCATCTTCTGTGTAAATACGAGTAGATTTATAAAATTTCATAATTTATCCTTTCTGATCTATTCAGATCCTTATAACCTAAGTTATGTTCACTAATATTTTAAAACATCTAATCTTGTTGTATGTGTTTTCTATTTAGGTTGTGATAATAAATTTATCGCAAACAAACATTACTTAACACCAAGTTTTAATTTTATTCTTTGGTCAACAGCTTTATAGATTGATCTATTATCAGGATTATCATGAACAGCTTTAAAGAAAGCTTCATCTGTGCACATTAGTGCAGTTAGGTAATTGTAATACTTCAATCTTTGTTCTGTTACATCAAATATCAACATAAACATCCGATCTATCTTCATTTCCTCAAACTTACAGTTTTCTCCAAGTTTTGAAATTAATAAAACACTTCCAGTTTGTTTAGTATTGTAATGTATATAATGTAAAGAACCTTTATAATCTTGCATCTTATATATTTTTTCTTGAATATTCTTTCTTTCACCATCAGTTGGTAAAGCGTATTTATCAAGTACTTTTAACATCTCATTTACGATATTTTCAACATTATCTTCATCAAGATCTAAAACGATGATTTCATCAAAAAAGATATCGTCTTTTATGCTTATATAGTCAACAACCGATTTCATCAGTTCAAAATGATCAAAGAGAGTGTTGTTTGTATTGTATAAAGCCGGTTTATTCATATCTTTAAAAATCAGATTTGTGTCTGTTATTATCATGTCGTATTTTTCATATACTTCATCATAGATATTGTTCAAATTGATAACTTCAATGGATTCATAGAAATCTGGCCCTAAAACACGATTAATATGTTTTAACTGTAGTTGGTTGTAAAATTTATTCAAGCTAAAAGATATCGCAATATTTGGCAAACGATAGTTAAATTTAACTTCTTCAAGATAAAGATTAATGATATTTGATATCTCATAAATTTGGGTACGATGAACAGTTATCTTGTATTTGCGACTTAAGATTCGAGTTATCTCATAAGATATTTTTGATATTATGGGATAATTATAATAATTTTGTACAATACCAAAATAAGGGAAATGATATGTTGTTAGTAAACCAAACTTATACTTGTATACAATATTCATAACCCATATGTATAAAGCATCAAACCAAAGTTGCTCAGATAAGTCGATGTGCCAAACATTTTTTAAGTAGGCGATGATTTCATTACATAATTGATTACATTCAATAGCAAATCGTGGTGAATTGTTGAAATAAACAGCTGAGAAATCGCGATATACCGCTAACAACAAAGCAAGAGATAAAACTTCGTTATCATTTTCTAGTATGGCTGTAAAGTTGAGTTTTTCATAAATACTATGAGCTAATTGCCATTCTTCGCTATTTAGTAGGGCTTGTGTGTGCTGTTTGTCAAACTCTGTTATCACTTGCATAGCATTGATACGCTTTATCTGAATGAGAATATATTCTAATACTCTTCTTTTTTCACTTATTGAGATAACGAAATTACTTGTATCAAGTACATCATAAATTATCTTTCGATAATTATTACGTTGTTGTTCTGAAATCAATGTTTCATTAGAAGAATCAGCTAATATAGCGGTATTACAACGCAAATTAATCGTTGTCAAAGCGTATCTTTTATCTATTTCTTGTCCTTCTATCACAATACCAGCATATGGTATACCTAGCATCTCTAAGTTATAACTAGTAAATATATTACGAATGAAACGCATATCGTTTCTTAAGTTTGATCTTGAATAACCTAGTTCATCAGCGATCGTTTCAATCGAAACTGTGGATTGCGCATTAATCAAACGATCTGCGATATAAGTTACTCGTAGTATCAAATTCCTAGGACGGCGGATATTCTTGTTGTAGAAAGCACAGCATTCATTAATGATGTCGCTAAAAACATCTTGATCAATGATGTTGTAGGATATTGTGTTATCAACGATTTCAAGTTTAGTACCATAATGATGTGCGATCGTTTGTAAGACTGAAATATCTTTTTTAAGCGTATTAAGTGTAACATGAAAGATAGATCGTAGTTCACTAAATGCGACCTGCTTGAAGATAAAAACATGGAATAATTCTAGATAATTACGGATATGGTGTTTGTTCATAGTACCTCTAATCAAATTGTAGCGTATCAACTTATAATAATCAAATATATATACAAATATCAATAAAAAAATTACTACAATGATGACGTGCAATATATTGATGAAAGCAAAAAAATATTTCAACACGTATCTAACGCTAACAGGCGTTGACTATTTGAAAGCGCTTAAAATAAAATAGTGGTGAAGGAGGTTCAAAATATATGAACACATTTCTATTAGCCGTACTTGCTGGCTTGTGGGCATCGTTTGCAATGTTCACTGCGAGTGTCGGCTTAAATCTTAGAACTCCACTTGTTAGTGGTCTGGTAACAGGCTTACTAGTTGGAAATGTTGGCTTAGGTTTCGAAATAGGCGCAACAACAACATTGATGAGTATTGGTTTCTATACTTATGGTGGAGCCATCATCCCTGACTATAATGTGGGAGCTATGTTTGGTGTAGTAGCTGCTTATAAGACGGGAGACAGCGCTATTGGTTTGACGATTGCTGTTACTTTATCATTGTTGATGACCCAAATGGATATTTTGGGAAGAGCAACAACGACTATCTTCCAACACGTTGCTGATAAGGCTTTAGCTAATAACAACATTACCGCATTTGAAATCTGGACATTATCAGGTATGTTACCACGCTCATTATCTCGTGGTATCCCAGTATTCATTGGTGTATTATTGGCTGATCAGCTAACATTATTAGTTGATTTCTCTAATAGAATTCAATGGTTTACAACCGGATTAGCAGTAGTAGGTAGAGCATTACCAGCAGTCGGTTTCGCTTTATTGATGTCATTTATGGATATCAAAAAATATTGGCCATTCATGATTCTTGGTTACGTTCTATTTGCTTACATGGGTGTACCAACAGTCGGTTTAGCTTTAGTTGGTGCAGTAGGTGGTTACCTATACTCAGCTAGAGAGGAAGGAGTATAATTATGGCAAGAACAAATAAGAAATTATCAAAGAGTGCTATTTCTAAAGCAT
>CAZKJS010000014.1:0-35773 GCA_964553255.1 uncultured Erysipelotrichaceae bacterium
CTGACCAACTGAGCTAAGGGTCCGCGCTTTCCAATTGGTAGCGGAAGTGGGACTCGAACCCACGACCTTTCGGGTATGAACCGAACGCTCTAGCCAACTAAGCTATTCCGCCATTTTATGGTGGTTAATGAACCGACAGTCCATTTTTTATGGCTTTGTTGGTCACCGCCTGTTTATTATAACATAAACATTTTTTATAACCAATATGTATTTTTCAAAAATTCGCAAATTTAAACCAATTGATCAATTTTGCATGTAAACACAATTTTATAATATGATTTATGACAAAATATCGGAAATAATTTAATTATCCTTTGCGAAAACGGTATAAATACATTATTATTATATTATAAAGAAGTGCTTTAATATCATGTTTGAATCCTTGCCTTAATACTTTTACTGTCTCTGGTTAGACAGTTAAATAAAAACAAGAAAGGAGATTTACATGTCTATATTTGATAAGATTGGTGAAGGTGTAAAAAATCTAACCGAAAAAGCAACCGATGTCGTTGAGGTAACAAAAATATCATCGAAGATTAATGCCGAAAAAAATGTGATCGGTAATTTGAAATGTCGTCTTGGTGATATCGTTTGGGAGAACTTTGTCAAAGGTGAGACGCTTCAAGCTGATATGTTAGAAATCTGTCACAAGATCAAAGAATCAGAATTGATAATTTTGAAATTTGAAGAGGAAATTGAACGTATCAAACCATCTGAAGCTAAACCATCAAAGTGTAAGAAGTGTGGTGCCGAGCTAAAAGTAAATGCTAAGTTCTGTCCTGATTGTGGTGAAAAACTTGTTGAAGAGAAAGTGGTTGAAGCGAAGGTTGAAGTAGGCAAGCATTGTCCTTCATGTAATGAAGTGCTTGATAAGGAAGTAACATTCTGTCCTGAGTGTGGTTATCAGTTTAAAGATTAATAAATAATTCAAAAAGCAAATTAGCTATTAGTGTGTACGTCTTCACATGTTTTTGTGATGACATACAGAAGGTAGGTAAAGTGAAACAGCGAAGGATAAAAAAGATTGTACAAGGTAGAAAAACAATTGATGGTGCTGGGGTTAAACTAGTACGCGTTTTAAGTCATAATACAACCGAACTATTTGATCCTTTTTTGATGCTAGATTCCTTTGATTCTAATGAACCAAACGATTATTTAGCAGGATTTCCTACTCATCCACATCGTGGTATTGAAACGATAACATACTTAATTGAAGGTAGGATTGAGCACCAAGATAGTTTAGGAAACAGTGATGTTATCTTACCAAATGAAAGTCAATGGATGACAGCTGGTAGTGGAATCATGCATCAAGAAATGCCACAAGCTTCTAGTAGAATGTTGGGATTTCAATTATGGTTAAATTTAGCAGCCAAAGATAAGATGTGTGAACCAGCTTATCTAGCAATCACCAAAGCGATGATACCAACAATCAGTATTGATGGTACACAAATTCATATTATCGCTGGTCAGTACCAAGATACAATAGGCACACAAGCTCCGTATGTACCGGCAACGATATTTGATATTGAGTTAGCTGCCAACAAACAAGTAGAAATACCAACTGATCCTAATGACACCGTTTTTGTGTTTACGATTTTAAAAAACTGCATGATTGATGATCAAATGATCAATGAAAAATCAGCTGTGTTGTTTGATCAAGGTGATAAGATCATTATTAAAGCACTACATGATGAAGCCCGTATAATTTACTTTGCGGCTAAGCCTTTACATGAGCCGATTAGTTGGGGTGGACCAATTGTAATGAACACGCAAACAGAGCTTGATCATGCGTTTAGCGAAATTAGAAATCAAACTTTTATCAAGCATAATAAATAAGGTAGCCACGATGGCTACCTTATTATTATAAGACTTTACTTAAGAATAGTTTTGTTCTGTCATTTTGCGGTTGATTAAACAATAATTCAGGGGTATTACTCTCAATTATCTTGCCTTCATCCATAAAGATAACGCGATTACTTACTTCTTTTGCGAATCCAATTTCATGAGTTACAACAACCATTGTCATGCCCTCAAACGCTAATTCTTTCATTACTGTTAGAACTTCTTTGACCATCTCTGGATCAAGAGCGGAAGTTGGTTCGTCAAACAACATGATCTTAGGGTTCATCGCTAAAGCTCTGGCGATGGCCACTCTTTGTTTTTGTCCACCTGATAACTTACTGGGATATTCATAGGCTTTCTCACTAAGTCCAATGCGATTCAATAGACTTAAAGCGGTATTCTCAGCCGTCTTTTGATCATATCCTAATACTTCCATCGGACCCATTGTGATATTTTCGATGACTTTTTTATGAGGAAAAAGATTGAATGATTGAAATACAAAACCCATGTCTTTTCTTAAATCTCTTAACTGCTTATCATCATGATAATTAATCTCTTTTTCATTAATATAGACTTGACCAGCATCAGGTATTTCAAGTCCATTTATACATCTTAATAAGGTGCTTTTACCACTGCCACTTGGACCGATCAAACAGACAATTTCTTTTTCATAGATATCAATACTGACATCTGATAATGCCTGTACATTAGGAAACTGTTTGTTGATATTGCTTAATTTAATCATAAGCTTTTAACCTCTTTTCAATTTTAGTCGCAAAATATGAAATCGTAAGAGTCATGATCAAATAAATGATGGCGGCCATAAACAAGGGAATAATATAATTGTAGTAACGACTACCAATGATCTGTGAGCCTTTCAATAATTCTGTTGCTCCAATTGAAGAAACAAGAGATGAATCTTTTATCAAAACGATAAACTCAGAAACCATTGGGGGTATGATTCGTTTAAATGCTTGTGGCAGGATAATCTTGTGCATAATCTTAAAGTATGACATGCCAAGTGATTTACCAGCTTCCCATTGGCCACTTTCAATTGATTGAATACCACTTCTGATAAGTTCAGCACTATAGGCTCCAGAATTGATACTCATACCAACAACACCAGCAATAAAAACTTGTGTTGAGAAAGATAAAGCTGAATAACCAGGGATTAGTTGTGGTAAGCCAAAGAAGAATAATAACAACTGTAATAACATTGGGGTTCCACGAATGAACTCTATGTAAACTGAAGCGATAATACGAAGTATTTTGAACTTGCTTATCTTAAAAGCAGCGATAATAGTACCGATAATCAAGCCAATGATAACTGATATAACTGCTAATAGTAATGAGTTTTGAGCGCATTTAACTAGAAACAATATATTCTCAATTGTAAAGATCTTAGTAAAGATCGTCATATTTGGTTATACACCCCATTTGTCGATTAGCGTTTGATAAGCATCAGATTCTTTAAATTGTTGAATTAGTTCGTTGATCTTATCGGCAAGAAGATCGTTACCATTTTTGACGATGATTGAAACGCTCTCATCGATCAATGTTTCATCGATGATTTCATATTCCCCGGTTGTTACGTAATTTTTAGCAACAGCAAGATCAGTCACAAACGCATCAATGATATTATTCTTTAAACTTTCAAGTCCGATTAAAGTATCGTTGAATAAAACGACTTCTTTAACATCAGCGATTTCACTGGCTGCTTCAGCACCAGTTGTACCAAGTTGAACACCAACAGTCTTATTTGCTAAATCAGCAATTGTTGTAATGGAACTATCTTTTTTAACAAGAACTACTTGAGCACTTGCCAAATAAGGTGTTGAGAAAATAACATCACGATCAGCATCATAAGTAAAGCCGCTTAAGCCAATGTCAACTTGACCGCTTTGTACTGCTGAAACGATAGTTGAGAATTCCATTTGTGCAAATTCTAGTGCTATTTCTGATTCAAGATAACTGATAAGAGTATTGATCATATCAATATCAAAGCCTTCAATCTCACCACTAGTTGTTAAAGATTCAAAAGGTGGATAATCAGGCGAAATACCGATTACGATCTTACTTGGATTCTTTAGTTGATCTTGCCATGTTGTTGGTGTTTCATTAAGTTTACCTGAACAGGCAACTAATAATGCAGATGTCAATAATAGGGTTAAATACTTTGTTAGCTTTTTCATTATGTTCTCCTTTTAATGTTATAAAATAAAAACGTCTCTTATGAATTCATAAGAGACGTTATCAGCGCGGTACCACTCTACTTGCTCAAATATACTGAGCCACCTCATCCATAACGTTGGATTCACGTTTTACCATACTTAGTTCCGGTAAACATCTAGCAAGTGCGTTTCAATGTTATTTCTTTTGTTAAGCTTACACTCTGTCTTAACTCGCTATTAAAGAAGTTTGCATCTACTCTCTTGGTCTTTGATTTATTCATGTAATAATAAACTACAATTTCAGTCATGTCAACAAATTTTTAACACGTATTTATAACACAGCTTAATTGTTTGGCTACTACTTATATGATAGAATGCTTTTAGATGACAAAAAAAGAGGTAAGAAATGAACAACGTAGATTTACACATGCATAGTATTTATAGTGATGATGGTGAATATTCAGTCTATGAACTAATCGATATGGCGAAAGCTAAAGGTATGCGATTAATAGCCATAACTGATCATGATATTGCTGAAGCAAATGAAGACGCTATCACATATGCCAAGCAGATAGGTATTGATTATTTACCAGGGATCGAAATATCGTGCCGCCATGATGGTGTTGATCTACATGTTTTGGGTTATGATATCGATCATCGTAATCCTACCTGGCAACAACGTTATAAAGCTTTGATGGCTGATTACCAGATTGGTATTGTAAAAGTAGTAGCCTTACTAAATGACTACTTAAAGGTTGATATTGACATTGATAGATTGCGTGCTGAAGCTGGTGATAAACCAGTGACTGGTGAAACAATTTGTGCATACTTACTTGAAGATGAAAGTAATATGGCAAATCCACTACTAAGGCCATATTTTAATGGTGGTGATCGTAGCGATATGCCACTAGTAAATTTTTATTGGGATTATATGGCACAAGGAAAGATTGCCTATGTTGATGGCAACTTTATTACTTCGCTTGAAGACGCATTAACAATGATCAAAGAAAGTAATGGTTTCGCTGTTTTAGCTCATCCAGGTCAAAATCTTGCTGGTAAAGAGGAAATGTTAGCTGATATCATTAGCGCCGGTGTTATTGGAATTGAGGTCTATACTTCGTATCATGACGAAACGCAAATAGCGTATTACTTACAAAAAGCAGAGCAATTTGGTTGTTTGATCACAGGTGGTTCTGATTTTCATGGCGCGATCAAACCAAACATTGTTATCGGTGAACATCATGGTCAAATAGAATATGATAGCTTTATCAAAGAACTTATAAGAAGAGGATTAAGATGAAAATAGGATTTGTTTCACTAGGTTGTTCCAAAAATCTAGTTGATTCAGAAATGATGATGGGCTTTTTGCTTAGTAATGATCACCAATTAGTAGATGATCCAAGCCAAGCTGAAGCCATAATAATCAATACCTGTGGATTTATAAATAGCGCAAAGGAAGAAAGTATCAATACCATCTTGGAGATGGCGGAGTATAAACAGAATAAATGCCGCTATCTAATAGTTACCGGTTGTTTGGCGCAGAGATATTTGGAAGATCTTAAAAAAGACTTACCAGAGGTTGATCGCTTTATCACCATTGATGAATATGATAATTTATCTAATATCTTCGCGGAGCTTTTTAAGATGCCATTTAAAAGTTATGGCAAAGAAGCTCGGGTTATCTCAACTAAGCCATGGACTGCTTATTTAAAGATTGCGGAAGGTTGTAGCAATCGTTGCGCATATTGTGCTATTCCTCTTATTCGAAAAGCTTTTCGTTCTTGTCCGCTTGATGAGCTTATCAATGAAGCGAAGCACCTTTCTTCGCTTGGTGTTAAAGAGCTTGTGTTAATAGCTCAAGATACAACAAGATATGGGTTGGATATTGGTATTGACTTAGTTACGCTTTTAAAAGAACTGAATAAAATTGAAAAAATTCATTGGATTAGAATCCTTTACATGTACCCAGATGAGATAACAACAGATTTGATCATTGAAATGGAAAAGCTTGATAAAGTCTTACCATATTTTGATATTCCGATCCAACATGGTAGTGATAGAATGTTGGAAATAATGAATAGGCGTGGAAGCATTGATATGATAAAGCAAACGATCGCCACTATTCGTAATACTTTTGATTTAGTTGCGTTACGAACAACTTTAATTGTAGGCTTTCCGAGTGAAACAGAAGAAGATATAATAATGATGAAGGACGTTATTAGTGATATTGGTTTTGATCGCTTAGGTGTTTTCACTTACTCCCATGAAGAAAACACTGACGCGTATAATATGATAGATGATGTTAGTGAAGAAGAAAAAGCAGAAAGACTAAGATTAATTGTTGAACATCAACAATTAATCGTTAACCACAATAACCAAAGATTGATAGATAAGAAGCTTGAAGTATTGATTGAAGGTTATGATGCGATTAAAAAAGTTTATCGTGGCAGAAGTTTGTTTAGTGCACCTGATAATGTGGATGGCTTAGTATATGTAAAGAGTGAAAATAAAGTCTTAGAAATGGGTGCTTTCTATCAAGTATTGATAAAACAAGCAAATGCCTATGATATGTCTGGGATCATCACTGAGTAATCAGTAATATAAAGGGGGAGCTTATGAAATCAAAATACATCTTGATTACCGAAAAAGGTAAAGCAGAGTGTCGAGTTGAAGAAATCGATACCTCCAATCTACAACCTAACGAAGCTGTTATTGAAACGTCCGCAAGTGTTATTAGTGCTGGAACAGAACTATCGCGTGTGTTTGCGATCAAAGAAGGTTTTAGTTATCCAGTTAGGCCAGGATACGCCACCGTTGGTAAAGTTTTGGCAAAAGGGGAAGATCTTACGGACATCGAAGTCGGAGATAAGGTATATTATTCCGGTCCTCATGCTTCTCATAATTTATACCATCGTAATGTTGTCACTCAAAGTCCAAAACTGTTTAAGTTACCAAAGGATGTTAACGATGTTGAAGCAACCCTTATTTGTTTGAGTTTGATCGCTATGAATGGTGTAAATGCGACTGAAATTAAACTGGGAGATACTTTAGCTGTGTTTGGACTTGGAACAATTGGTCTTTTAGCAGCTTTGTTCTATCAAGAACTTGGCGCAAGAGTGATCGCCGTTGATCCAGTAAAGAGTCGTTGTCAATTAGCTAAAGACATTGGGATCAAAGAAACTCTTGATTGCCCACCAAACGAACAAGTTGAAACTTTGATCAAGATGACTGGTGATCGTGGTGTAGATACCGCTGTTGATGTTTCAGGAATTTCACAGGCTATCGAAAATGCCATATTATCAACTGGTAAACATGGTCAGGTTGTATTACTTGGTTCACCAAGAGCTGCTTACAATACCAACATGACACCAATGCTAAACCATATCCATATGAAAATGATCAAAGTCATAGGTGCTTTCAATAGATTAAACCCTTTAAATGAAAAAGAAGGCTCACGCCTTAGTGTATCTCGCGATTTCAAAGTAGTAAGTCAACGAATTTTTGACAAACGTATTGATGCTAGTAAGCTTATTAGTCATGTGATTAAACCTGAAGAGGTTGAAGCAGCGTATCATGGATTACAATTTGACAAGGAAAACTATCATTGTGTCGTGATCGATTGGCTAAAATAAAAGTTATTTTGAGGTAAACCTCAAGAGTAAGATTTTATGAGTACTTAAGGATTGAATTCTGTATTCAGCAGGACGCAGTCCTTTTAATTTAGCTTAATAAGAAGGTAATACTTCTTTAATGAAAATATCAACCAAATGCGGATCAAACTGTGTACCAGCATTGTCTTTCATTTCAATAATTGCTTGGTCAATACTTAAAGCCTTATGATAAGGACGATCAGATGTCATCGCATCAAAAGAGTCAACTACTGTGATTATTCTTGATAATAAAGGTATTTCATTTTGTTTCAAGCCGCGAGGATAACCTTGACCATCCCATCTTTCATGATGATATAAAATGATCTCAGCAATGTGATACAGATCAGGTACAGCTTGGGCAATACGCCAACCAGTTTCTGGATGACGACGCAATACATCCCACTCATCGTCAGTTAATGAATTGTCTTTTTGAAGAATGCTTAGATCAACACTGATCTTGCCAATATCATGTAAAGAAGTTGCTAGTTCTAACGTATCTAGTTCACGATGAGGTACATTGAGCAAACTACCCAAATGTTTAGCCATATCAACCATGCGCTGACAATGTTCTTGGGTTTCATTGCTTTTCTCATAAATTGTAGTCATGATATATTTTAGAAAAACACTATGAACACCTTTTCTAGCTAATAGTTTACGACGATACATATATTCTTCTGCTTCATTAAAGATGCTTTCAAGTTTTTCGTCCATACTAGTTTTGGTCGCATATCCCATTGAAATACTTGGGAAAAGCAGTTCATTATCAACATGTTGCTGTTCTTCGATGCATTTTTTATTGATTCCTTCATGAATGGACTCTGCTTCATGATATGAAGTTTTAGGTAAGATGATTGAAAACTCATCCCCACCAGTTCTAACTAGCATATCTTGACTGCGACAGAAGGTAGTCAAAATTCCAGTAGTCATTTTTAATAACCTATCACCTGAAGCATGACCAAATGCATCATTTACAAGTTTAAGACCATCAACATCACAAACAATAACGGAGATTGGTAGATTTTCTTCGACATCAATTTTATTTCTATATTGCTCAAAATAAGCGCGATTATATAAGCCAGTTAAAACATCGTGATAGCTAAGGTAAGTTACTTTGTCTTCTTGTTGTTTACGTTCGGTGATATCACGGCCAACACAGATCGTTCCATAAATCTTGTTGTCAAGATCATAGTAAGGACTACTGATGATTTCAAATACTGTATCATTGTTTAAACGATCTTTTAAGGTTCTCTCAAACTTAACAAATAGCATATCTTGTAGTTCTTTATTGTGTTGACAAATATCATAAAGAATGGGGGTTTTCTAAGATCGCATGTGATTTTTGAATTAACTCATCTTCATTTACATTAAAAAATACTTCAAATGCTTTGTTACAGCCAAGGAAGTTACTTTCTTTATCAACATAAAAGATCCAGTCTTCAATTGAATCAATCAATGATTTGGTTAAAAGTTGCTTGTTTTGATGTAAAAGATACAGGTCTTTATACTCATCAGTTGTCTTTTGAAGTTCTTCGTTTTTACTACGAACGATCGTTTCTGATTCAATGACATTCTTAAATGCATAATAGATTAAAAGATAAATCACAATGGTCGTTATTACTACATAAGCAATTCCTTTGATCAAACTTGCTTGAATTAGCTCTGCTTGTTCAATGAAAAGAAACTCAATAAATTTATCAGAGAAGATTATCCATGAAGAACCAAGTAAAAAATACACCAATGCGATCTTAAAAGTTTTGTGGTGCGCTTTGTTACTACTTGATGATTTTGAAAAAAGTCTTGAAACCTTGTTTTCACTATTTTTTGATTTCATTATGTATCCCCATATTTAACTGCAATCAATCTTGTGGATAGAAAAAGGGAAAGCTTTATCTAATTGAATTATATCATTTACGTCATTCTTTACAACTGTATTGATTTTATGCAATAAAAAACCGCTTGATCGCGGTTATAAATCATAATGGCGGAGAGCATGAGATTTGAACTCATGGTAGCTTTCACTACGCCACCTTTCCAAGATGGTGCCTTAAGCCGCTCGGCCAGCTCTCCCTAAACAGCATTTTTATTATAGATGAAATTGCTTAATCTGTCATTAGTTTTCTGGTATAATGCAGATAGGAGAATATCGATATGAGCGTTATGACAACGGTGTTTATGACCTTTGTGACAGGTTCGATTATCATTTGTCTTTTAACAATATTAATAACAGCCATCAAGAAAAAAACCTTTAGTATGATTCTAGCTATTTTTTGGTTGTTATTTGTGATTGTCACATTTATCTTGACTTGGGTATACTATCAAAATTATGATCCGCTTTATTATAATGGTTATCTTGCTGAACTTACGTATTTATTTGACGGCATGAAAAATGATATCATGCTTGCCAAAGTGGTGTTAGCGGTTGATGTAAGTATGATATTTGTTGCTATCATATACATTATTATCGTTATTGCAGGAATAATCAGTGGTATCAAGAAGACAGCTAAAAATACAAAACAATATATTAGAGATAAATATATCACAACTAAAACTGAAATCGTTAACTTCTTTCATAGAAATAAGAAAACGACAATTTTAACAACAACTGACAACACCGACCAAGATGAGATGCTTAATGAAGAAAGTCATAAAGAGTAGTTTACTTTTAACTTTAATTGCGTTAAAATGCTTATTAGACAGCTTCCCCGGGTGGCGAAATTGGTAGACGCAGTGGACTCAAAATCCACCGGTAGCGATACCGTGTCGGTTCAAGTCCGACCTCGGGGACCATATTGAAATGATCTATGCTTAGCATAGGTTTTTTTATATTGAAACTTGTAACCGATTACATAATAAATAATCTTTAAAAATATTTTATCCATGTTAGAATGTTTTTATCAATGGTCATATAATGTCCAAATAAGGTGGACAGTCTCTACATCTTACCGTAAATAAGATACTATGGCAAAACCTATGAAGATGTTTTGTCAGTGATGCACTATTGAACATATTTATAGGAGGGAAAATAATATGGAAAAGTTTTCTCAGTTTTTTAAGTTCTCTGAAAGAGGAACTTCTTTTAGTGTTGAACTTATCGCCGGCTTAACAACGTTTATGACGATGGCTTATGTGTTGATCTTACAACCAAATGCGATTGTCGGCTTTGGTGTTCCTGACATGATTGATGTCAATGGTCTTTTGATCACCAAAGAAGCAGTAATGATTACCACCGCGTTGATTTCTTGTGTTATTACACTGTTTATGGCATTTTATGCCAACTTACCATTTGCCTTAGCTTGTGGTATGGGTTCAAACTTCATGTTTGGTGGTTTACTACAATCAGGATCAATATCATTTGCTCAAATAATGGGTATGGTAATGGTCAGTGGAGTTGTATTTGTAGTGCTTTCAGTATTTGGGGTAAGGGATTTGATCGTTAGGATGATACCACGAAATATTAAGGTTTCAATTGGTGCCTGTATTGGTTTTTTCATCGCATATCTTGGATTAAAGAGTACTGGCATTGTTGATTTCAGTCATGGGTTATCAATGGGAGACTTTACTAAAGTTTCTACAATATTAGCGTTATTTGGTTTATTATTGATCGCTGTTTTAACAGCCTATAAAATCAAGGGTGCTATGTTGATAGGCATAATTATCACCACTGTTATTGGTATTCCTTTAGGAATTACAACTGTACCAACCGGTTTCTTCAGTGTTCCTTCATTTTCTACTGTTAGTAATGTTGTCTTGAAACTTGATTTTAGTACGATTTGGACTGCTCAAGGGGCAGTACTCATGTTTATCGCTTTCTTTGGTGATTTCTTCTCTACGCTTGGTACGGTATTAGGGGTTGCTGGTAAAGCTAACATGCTTGATAAAGATGGTAACTTACCTGGTATTGAAAAACCATTCTTGGTTGATGCGATTGGAACTTGTGCTGGAGCAGCTATGGGTTGTACCACTGTTACAACTTATGTTGAATCATCAGCTGGTGTTGAAGCTGGTGGTAGAACTGGGTTTACAGCTTTAGTCACTGGTTTATTATTCTTTGTGATGATGTTTTTTGCGCCAATGATTCTAATGATTCCAGATGCTGCAACGGGACCAGCATTGATCTTTGTTGGCTTTTTAATGATTCAAGGTCTTAAAGACATTGATTTCAATGATTTTACTGAAGCTTTTGGTCCGTTTGTGATGATCATGTTTGGTACCTTTATGGGTTCAATCGCTGCTGGTATTGCTGCTGGTATTTTAGCATTTATCTTTATTAAGGTGTTTACTGGCAAGTTTAAAGATGTACATCCAGGTATGTACATATTAGCGATACCACTATTGTTATATTTTATTTACGCATAATATAAAATAACTAAAAGGAGGAGTAATGAAAATTCAAGTTAAGGATAAAAAAGCATTGATCAATGCGGCGATGAATGTCATTGAAAATGATCTAGTGATTAAAAATGCTAATATTGTCAATGTGTTCACTGGTGAGATCTTATTAGGAAATATCTTTATCAGTCAAGGATTTATCAGTCATATTGAATATGATGATCTTACTGATGTTAGAGCTAAAAAGGTATATGATGCTAAAAATCAATATGCTATTCCAGGTTTGATTGATGCTCATGTTCATATTGAAAGTTCAATGATGACACCACGCAACTTCTGTAAGGCTGTCTTACCTTGGGGGACAACTACTGTTGTTACTGATCCTCATGAAATTGGTAATGTATGGGGTGTTGAAGGGGTTGTTTATATGCATGATGACGGTGATGATCTTCCGATGCGTCAATTGGTCAATATTCCATCATGTGTTCCTGCTGTACCCAATCTTGAGAATGCTGGCGCTGACTTTCTTGCTGAAGAAATTAAGGCATTAGTTGGTTTAAAACGCGTTGTTGGCTTAGCGGAAGTAATGGACTTTCTAGCAGTTATCAACGCTGAAGATAGAATTCTTGATATTATCAAAGTGGCAGAAGATAACGATCTGTATTTGCAAGGACATGCTCCTTTTCTAAAAGGAAGAGCATTAAGCGCTTATCTATGTGGTGGACCAAATACTTGTCATGAAAGTCGTGTTAGTTTAGAAGCTTATTTAAAGTATCGTAGTGGCATGTATGTTGATATGCGTGATAGCAGTATGTGTAAAAACGTTGCAGCGATCTGGGATGGCATCAAACATAGTCGCTATCTTGATACATTATGTCTTTGTACGGATGATCGTGAATCAGAAGATATACTAAAAGTAGGTCATATCAATGATGTCATCAAAGAAGCTATTAGATGTGGTATGCATCCAATTGATGCGATTAAATGTGCAACCCTTAATACCGCTAAAGAGATTAAAATGGCTAATCTTGGAGCCTTGGCTCCGGGATATGTAGCAGATATCGTACTACTACCTGATTTGATGGAGATGACTCCAACTGCCGTTTTCTTTGAAGGACAACATGTTGTAGAAAATCATCAATTATTAGTTACTGTTGAAGATAAGGTATATGATATTGAAACACGTAATTCTGTCAATTTAAGAGAATTAAATGTTAACGATTTTATGATCAAGGCACCAATTGAAAATGGCAAGATCAAAACGAATGTCATGACGTTTGCTGATCTAACACTTTCCACTACTGATGCTGTTGTTGAAGAGCTTGATGTAATTGATGGTTATGTAGTACTAAATGATCCTGATCTAAAATTTGTCGCAGTATTAAATCGTTATGGCAAGGATAATATTGCACTTCATGTTGTTCGTGGTTTTGGAACAACTCATGGTGCACTAGCGTCAACAGTATCACACGACTCGCATAATCTAACTATTGTTTATGATAATGCCGAAAATGCACTTATTGCGGCTAATCAAATTAAAGAGGTTGCTGGTGGTATGGTTGCGGTTGCTGATGGTACTATCATTCATACCTTGGCTTTACCAATCGGTGGTCTTCTATCACCAAAACCAGCTGAAGATCTAGCTATCGATGCTAATTTGATGAAGGCTGCTAATTATCAGTTGGGATTAACAGCGATGGAAAACCCTTTGTTGCGAATTGTAACTTTAGCTTTGCCAGTTGTTCCCAATGTTAAGATGAGTGATTTGGGTTTGATCGAAGTCAATACAAAGCGGTTTATACCTTTATTTGTTTGAAATTAACAGTGTCGTACACAGTGCGATACTGTTTTTTTATGCTTAAAATGATATATTGATATAGAAAGAAAAAGGTGATTTATGATAAATATGATATTAGCTGTTTTACCGACGATTTTGATCATTACTTATATTCTATACTTTGATCGTTATCATAAAGAACCACTAAGTTTGCTTATCACATTATTTATAGTTGGCTGCCTTACTGTTATACCAGCTATTTTACTTGAAAGTTTATTGCCAAGTCTTAATCGTATTTATTCTATTTTTGGGCTTTTCATTTATAGTGTTTTGGGTATAGGTTTAATTGAAGAGGGCGTTAAGTTTGTCGCTACTAAAATGCTCGCTTATCGACATCGAGCTTTTGATGAAATCTATGATGGTATCATTTACTGTGTTATGGTCTCATTAGGTTTTGCGACAATTGAAAACATCATGTATGTTAGTGCCTATGGTGCTAATGTAGCTGTTTTAAGAGCTATTACGGCTGTGCCTGCTCATACGATATTTGCGGTTACAATGGGTTATTACTTTGGCTTAAGTAAAGCTTTCCATCAAAAGCGTAAATACTATCTTATGATGTCACTACTTGTTCCTGTATTATTACATGGTATTTATGATTTTATCTTGCTAATGGCTTTAGATTGGGGCATGATCATTTTTGGCTTATATGCGTTTTATCTCTACAAGAAAGCGTTTAAACTGATTGCGACAACATATCAGATCAAACCCTTCAAATAAGCGGTGATTACCGCTTTTTATTTTGGGCATCTTGCTTGAAATGAAATTTATGTATGATAAGATTGAATTAAGTTAGATATAACTAACATCTTAGTTATCATATATAAAATACAGGAGGAAAAATATGTATAACCAAATAGAATTAGCATACCGCTTTGATGCTCTTGAGCCTAGAATTGACGCACTTACTATGGAAACCCATTATACTAAACATCATGCAGCCTACACTAAAAATCTAAATGATGCTATTAGCAAGATTGATCTAAAAGCGGTGCCGATTGAAAGATTACTAAGCTCGCTTGATGACATTAAAGATGAATCTTTACGAAAAACAATTAGAAATAACGGTGGTGGTTTTTATAATCATAATTTATATTTTGATATTATCAGACCCAATAATGCTACAACGGTATCAGGTGAATTAGCTTTAGCGATATCATCTGAGTTTAATGATGTTGACGAGCTTATAAAGCAACTTACTACCTTAGCTCTTGGTCAATTTGGTTCAGGTTGGGCATGGTTATCTACTGATAGAACAGGTAAATTAAGTGTTTCTGCAACTGCAAATCAAGATAATCCATTAATGTTTGATCCAAATCTAACACCGATATTAGGAATTGATGTTTGGGAACATGCTTACTATCTAAAGTATCGCAATCTTAGAGCAGACTATGTGAAATCCTTTTTTGAAGTAGTAGATTGGAATGTTGTAAGTAAGCACTATCTAAAAGCATTAGGTAAATAAGCTGTGTGATTAAGTCACAGTAAGACAGTAAGATATTATCTATTATGATATTATAGAGATATAAACAAGGAGGAAAATAATATGAATCAAGAATTAAATTTAAAATTAAATGTATATTTAGCAAATCAGATGCTTATGTATATCAAACTACACAACTTGCATTGGTATGTTGAGGGAAGAGGGTTCTTTAATCTTCATTCCAAATTTGAAGAGTTGTATGATCAAACAGCAGAGATAATTGATGTTGTTGCAGAGCGTATATTGGCAATGGGACAAAAACCGATCGCTAGTTTAAGTAAAGCACTTGAAGTTGGTAAAGTTAAAGAATTAGCTGATGTTGCTATCACTTCTGATGACGCTGTTAAAGCTTTAAAAGCTGATGTCGAGTATTGGATCAAAGATACCAAAGAGATAATAAGTCTTTCTGAAGAGGCAAGAGACGTTGTCACAGCTGATATCTTTACTGGTTACTTAACCGAGTATGAAAAACTGATGTGGATGTTAAAAGCATACATCAAATAACTGATAAAAGAGGTCGATTCATCGGCTTCTTTTTTTTGTTTATAAGAAAGGTAATAATACATAAATGCTTGATAATTTAGGCTTATAGTTTTTCTTTTCTTCTTATATACTTCATTTGGTATTTATCAGGATTGTTAAATTGAACAGTATAATCCATTACACTGCCATCTGTTAAATAGGTAACATTATCTATTTTTAGAATTGGTGATTTTAAATCTATTTTAAATATTTCACTTATTTCTTTTGGGCAACTAATTGGACTAATTGTGTGGATGCAAAAATCAACTGTCTGTTTCTTTATTTTTTCAACATAAATATATTTACCTCTTTCCAAATAAGAGATATTAATATCTGGATATTTTTGAACCGACATATATGTTCGCTCAAACTGAAGCGCGACTTTATCAACGTATCTAATGCGTTCGAAGTAATATACCATTTGCCCTTCTGAAATCCCAATTATTTCAGCAACTTTTGCTGGCACTTCTTCGATAGTGAATTTTGAGACAACGGTCTTAACTTTTTTCTTTTGTAATAACATCTCTTGCGTAAACCCATAATGATTTGTTGATTTAGATATAATCGCATTTGATTTAATGAATGTTCCTGATCCAGGTTTTCTTACTAATAAACCTTCGAAAACTAATAAATCTGTTGCTTTTCGAATCGTTGTTCTTGAAACATTATAAAAAGAGGAGAGCTCAAGCTCGGTGGGGATCATTTCATTAGTTTTATATTCTCCATTAGCTATCTTTTCTTTTAAATCTTCTTTAATTGTTAAATATATTGATTTGTTTCTTTTCATGTGCATCCTCTATTTTGAATTATAAACTAAAATGTTTTACATTAAAACTTGATTATTAGAATTATCTTATTTAAATTTACAAGTACCAACTTACTGTGATTATAATGACAGATCAGATAAGCGTTTATTAGTTTTATATAATTAGCCTGTTAACCTAGTGATTTTATTAAAAATTTCTTTTATCGGCATCAAAAACAATGTTGGCGGATTTTCTTCCCTCATCAAGCACTTTCAAAACATTTCTAGATTGTTCCAATCTTGTTTCATAATGACCTGAATCAAAGAAACACTTTGAAACATCAAGCAAAGCATAATAGAAATTATCTTGAATCTGTGTTTTTGAGATATCCAGTTTTTCATTTTTCATATGTAAGAAAATCTTCTCTAAACGTGAAGGAATAGCTTCTGCTATTATAGATGCTTTATCACCTTGGATCATAAACTGATTGTTGCCAAAAGTTACCTTACTTTGTGTCAGAGCAACTATGAAATCTTTGTATTCAAGTGTTAAAATTCCTGCAAGATCAACAGAGTCTTCCAACTTCTTAGCAATATAATGAGAAGAAATAGGTAAACCAAATAAACCGATAATAAGGTGAATGTTATATACACCAAGATCCATTAGAGCACCACCAGAATACTCGCTTGTAAAAACATTAGGTTTCTCACCATTAATAAAAGCATCATATTTTCGCGAATATTGGTAATATGTTCCGGTTACAATTGCGACGTTACCACATTTTGTGATGTTTTCCTTGATGGCATAATAGTTTGGTAAGTTTAAGACTCGGTTTACTTCAACTATCTTTACATCATTTTGTTTACATATTTCTAGTAATCTATCAAATTCGTTTTGATTGGAAACGAAAGGCTTTTCGATGATAATGTGCTTGTTATGTTTGATAGCTTTTACAGCGTATTCATAATGTAGACTGTTTGGTAGTCCAATATAAACGCAATCTATTTCTTTGTCATTTAGAAACTCTTCATAATTATCAAAGTATCTAACTAAAGAACATTCTTCTTTAAATGACTTTGCTTTGTCTAGATTGCGTCCATAGACTGATAAGCACGAAAAATCATTTAGCATGTTAGCATTTCTAACGAAAAGACTACTAATTGAACCAGTACCAACTATACCAATTTTCATATTATTCTCCTTTTATATACACAATTATATTATAACAGATAAACGAACAAGGACAATACAAAGCTAATAAATGTATTTACATTAAAAATAAAGTGTGATATCTTTAAATAAAAGTAAAGGACAAATGTAAATATGATTGGCATAGCTATATGTACTCATTCAAATTTCGCAAATGGATTAAGAGATGCTTGTAACATGATAATGGGTAGCGATCAAGAAAGATTAGTATCGCTAGGTTTTACTAATGAAGATGAGTTGTTGGCGTTTAGTGAAGAATTAAGAAATCTTACAAAACCATTTAATGATGGTTGTATCTATGCTGTTGATTTAATGAATTCATCTCCATATAATGCATCATTACTCTGTATCGCAAACACAGATGATGTTGTTGTTTCAGGGGTTAATTTACCTATGATGCTTGAGCTATTAACATACCGATCAAGCTTTGATAAGCCCAAGGATTTAGTAGCGAAAATATTAGATAATTATAAAAGTTATATTGATGTAAAAACTTCTGATGATGTTTTTAAATAGAAACGAGGGAATATAATGATTGATTTAATTCGATGTGATGAAAGATTGATTCATGGCCAATGCATGCAGTTTATTATTACTGATAACGCAATAACTAGAATAATCGTTGTAGATGATGCTACAGCAAACAATAGTTTCTTGCGCTCGATCTTCACAAATGCTGTACCAGCTAATATCACTGCTAACGTCTATACATTAGATGAGGCGATAGCCGTTATAGAAGAACATAAAATAAATAACGTAAAAACATTACTATTAATGAAGAATCCAAGAACTTTGATAAAACTTCGTGATAATCTTGAAGATCTACCAAACGAGCTAAACATTGGACCACAAATGGCAAAAAACGGAATCAAATGTACTGAGTTTGCGACATTACATCCAGAAGATATTGAAGCTTGTAAGCAGTTGACAAGCGATGGCGTTAGGGTTTATTTTAACGCGATTGGCGCTAATGGTAAAACAACTGAATGGGAGAGTGTTGTTTCTAAATTTTAAAAAGGTCTACAGGAAGTGGCTTCCTTATTCTGCCACGTGACATTTATGAAAGGAGAACATATGTCATTTTTTCAAGCGTTATTGATTGGTCTATTAGGGTATAGTTCTGCAAAATGGGCAATTCCATTTTGGGGAGACATGGGAGGTTGGTGGACAGTTGGACGTCCGCTAGTCGCTGGTATGTTAATTGGTTTTATTCTTGGAGATGTAAAAACGGGTATTATTTTTGGTAGTGCAATAAATGCTCTATATTTGGGAAGTTTACAAGTTGGAGGAGTTACAGCAAATGATATTAACTTCGCAGCTTGGATAGGCATCCCGCTCGCAATGACATCTGGTGCAACAACTGAAGAAGCGTTAGCGTTAGCAGCGATCTTAGGTTCACTAGGAATATTTGTTTGGAATCTAACACGAATTTCCAATGTTTATTGGCCACACTTAATGGATCGTAAAATTGAAGCTGGTAAACTAGATGAAGCTGCTCAAGTACCAATTTATGGTAATGTATTCTTGTTTATTTTCCGCTTCTTCCCTATTTTTCTTGCATGCTATCTTGGACCAGCAATCATGACGGATGTTATGAATGCGATTCCAGTTTGGCTAAGCAAAGTAATCGGTATCTTTGGTGGAATGCTTCCTATAATAGGTTTCTCAATCATATTGAAAGCTATTGTAAAGCAATACTATCAATTCATCTATTTCGTATTCGGATTTGTGTTATTTACAAATTTTCAAGTTAGTGTAATCACAGTATTAGTTGTTGCTTTAGTGTTCGCATTGGTTGATTTCAAGTTCAGTGGTGCAATAGGAGGTAAAGTATAATGAGTAATAAACTATTGTTAACAAAACAAGATGTACGTAAAGTTTGGTTTAACTGGATGTGGTTTCATTTATCAACACAGAATATGGAAAGAATGCAAGCACCAGCTTTAGTTCGTGCTTTGTGGACTGCAAAAGATAAGCTGTATCCAAATGATGCTGAAAGCCAAAAAGATATGATGGCTAGAAACATGGAGTTCTTCAATACTGAACCTATTTGGGGTGGCTTGATCATTGGTATAACACTAGCTATTGAAGAGCAAAAAGCGTTGAATCCTGAAGTTCCTAATGAATTAGTCAGCAGTATCAAAACAGCATTGATGGGACCTGCTGCTGGTTTATTTGATTCTTTATTCCAAGCAACGCTTATTCCAATCATAACTGCGATCGCAATTGGCTTATCAGCTGAAAGTGGTTCAATCCTAGGACCTATTGTTTACATCATTCTATTCTGGGCAACCGTTCCGACAATTAGCTGGTTCTTATTCTACAACTCATATAAAGTTGGTATTAATGGCGTTCAGAGTATTCTTGAAAGTGGTATTAAAGATCGTATTATCAGCGCAGCTAATGTTGTTGGACTCACTGTTATAGGAGCCGTTTCAGCGGGCATAAGCAATGTCAAATCAGGATTATTGTTTACTTTTGGTGAGTTAAAAGTCGATGTGAATGAAATATTGACAAAAATACAACCGAAAATTTTAGTTCTATTGGTAATATTTTTAACATTCTGGTTAATGACTAAGAAAAAAGTTAGCGTGAATAAGTTAATGTTATTAATGCTGATAGTATCAATCGTTGGTTATTTTACTAAGATTCTTGCATAAAAACTATTTAGTTAGGTTATCGCATAACAATGACTTTGTTATGCGATAACCATTGAAAGGAAATATGTATAAACTTAATTATCAGTTAAATGCAGATAGTCTTCTGGATTATCAATTATACATGGCTATCCATGATAAAAAACTTCAAAAAAGGCTTATCAAATTAATGATTAGTTTACTATTTCCCTTTGCTTCGCTTATGATATTTTTTAGACCATTCAGTGTTTTTGCGATAATAGCTTTATTCGCGTTTATATTTGATTTGCTTTTAATTCCAAAAGTATATTGGAAGATTATCAGAAACAATATATTAAGTGAAATAGAAAAGAAAAACATATCGTATAATCAAATTAAACTACTAATCGCTAAAGATGGAATAAGGTTAAATAACGATGGTGATTCAATGAATATCACGTATGATAAAGTTGATTCCATCATATTTACAAAAGAGAATTGCTTATTGATATATGATACTAGCCTTTCATTAATAATTCCTTTGATTGCATTAAAAGATCAATATGATGAAATCATCAGATTACTACATGATAAACTTCCAGATAAATTGAGAGGATAAACAATGAAAAATAAAAAAGAAATATTGAACGATTTAAAGGGGAAATTGATTGTTTCCTGTCAATTGCATCCAGAAGATCCACAATGGCAAGAAGGGTGTATTGTTGCTTTAGCAAAAGCTGCTATATGGGGTGGAGCAAAAGGATTGCGACTTGAAGGAGTTAAAAATATCGCTGAAGTAAGGGCAATTACAACTCTTCCAATAATTGGATTAATTAAGGTGCATCGAAAGGATACTGATGTATTCATGACGCCTGATATATCATATGTTAAAGAAGTAGTTGATGCTGGTGCTGACATTATTGCAGTTGATGGAACTGACCGTATTATTGATGGTAATAGAGGGTGTGACATCATTCCCTTAATAAAGGAAGCATTTCCAAATCATTTGATACTAGCAGATTGTCGTGATGAAGATGATGCTTTATTATCGATATCGTTAGGTGCTGATATTGTTGCACCAACTTTTTATCGCTTTTCAAGTAAAGCGAAATCGACGGATCTTCCTGACTGGGAAATGTTTGCACGGATGTGTCGAGTTAGTAGAGATAAAGCTGCAGTAATGATGGAAGGAAAAGTATGGACACCTGAAGATTGTATTATTGCCTTTCATTACGGAGCACATTCTGTAGTAGTAGGAACAGTGTTTACTAGACCTCATATTAGTGTTAGAAGATGGTGTGACCATATTGAAGGTTTTGTTGAAAAACGTAGTTTGTTTTATGAAAAATAGCTAGGAGAATAAAATGCAATATAAAATACTATGGACAGATATGCACAGTAATATTCATCATGAGCAAATGGATCAGTTAACGACATGGTTTGATCATGTTAAGGAGGTTATTGATTTTTGGCCAATTGCATATTATCCCTATTTCAATCAGGTTTATAATGATAAATTAACAGTAGAAAATTTACATGAAGAAGCTGAAATAAATAAAGATTGGGAAACGATCAGAGCATTTAGTGAAAAAGCTAATGCTGAAGGATTTGCAATGTTTATGGGTTATGAGTGGCAAGGTAGTGGTAATGATGGTGATCATAATGTTTTTTTCAAAGATAATAAACAAGCAATGACTTTTCCTTTGAGTTATCGCGAATTATATGAAAATTATAAAAAAACTGATGCGATTGCAATACCGCATCATCCAGCATATCAATTAAATTATCGAGGCAAGAATTGGAGTACTCATATTGATGCATTTTCACCCTTTGTTGAAATATACTCATCACATGGTTGTAGTGAGAATGATCAGATTTCTTTAACGATGAATCGACATATTCATATGGGTCCAAGAACAAGTAAGACAAGTGGTCAAAAAGGTTATGATCTTGGTTTTCGTTATGGACTTATCGCTTCTGGAGATAATCATCATGTACCTGCGATCGCAAAAAATGGATCTATGGCTTGCTTAGCTGAAAGTAATAGTAAAGAAGATTTATGGAACGCTATGATAAATAGACGCGTTTATGGTGTTAGTAGTGAAAGAATACAGCTTGATTTTACTATTAATGATGCTGTGATGGGTTCAATCATAAATGCTGACGGTATGGCCGATATGAAGTTAAATGTAGTTGGCAGTAATGCGATTGATAGAATTGAACTGATTGCTGATAATAGGGTCATTGAAATTATCGGTAATACCAAACAACCTCTGAAAAAAGATATTGTTCGCTTTAAGTTTAAACTAGAATGTGGTTGGGGACCAAATCGTAAGTTTTTTCCTGAATATGATACTAAGATTTGGGATGGTAAATTATCAACAAACGGTAAGCTAATTTCAGTTGAAAGATGTTTTAATTCCTTTAATCAGAAAGTCTTAAAACAAAACAAAAAAGAGTGTTTCTTCCATTTAGAAACACATAAAAGCGCTAAAGATGGTGGCTGGATGGGTGTTGATGGTATTGAAACAGAAGGGTTGATTTTTGAAATAGAATCAGCTATCGATGATGTTATTACTTTAGAGCTTAATGATCGAGATTATGAATTAAAAGTAAGTGAGTTATTAGAAGACTCTTGCTTGTATCCATTGATGGATGAAGTAAAAGAATTGCTTGATCAAAGATATCAACTCAAAGATTATTATCGTAAGGATGCGTGGTGGCATAACTCATACAAATTTAAAACAAGTCAGGCAGCTCATGATTATGAGTATCAAATGTCAATTAGAAGAGAACTTGATGTATCACAATTTAGCAACTTACGAGTAAGAGTCTGGCAAAAAAATGGCTGTTGTGCTTGGTCAAGTCCTATTTTCTTCAATAGTAAGGAGCAATAAGATGAACTTAATTTATATAAATACCCATGATACCGGAAGAGCAGTAAGCCCGTATGGTTATAATGTTAAAACAGATAACTTACTTAAGTTAGCACAAGATGGGGTTTTATTCAGCCATGCTTATTGTTGTGGACCAACTTGTTCACCTAGTAGAGCAGCGATGTTAACTGGTACATATCCTCATCAAAATGGGATGTATGGATTAGCTCAGCGTGGATTTGATCTAAGTGATCCAAGTAAACATTTAGCCAACTATTTAAGACAAAAAGGTTATAAAACAGTAATCAGTGGCATTCAACATGAAGTTGGTTGGTATTTAGATCTTGATGTTGAGAAAACTAATAATCTTGGATATGAACTGATATTAACAAGTCCACCTGAATACTATGATAAAAATAGAGAATTATTACATGAATGGGATCATAAAAACGCTGTTGAAATAAGTAAATGGTTAGATCAATATGATAATGATAAACCATTCATGCTTACATATGGGCTTCATTCGACGCATCGTCCGTATCCGCTTGTTGATACTTCAATTGCAGATCAGCGTTATTTAAAACCTCATTCTCCATCCATCACAAACGATATCAATCGTCATGATGAAGCACAGTATGCGACTACAGCCTATTATGCTGATCAAAATATTGGCATTGTCATTGAGGCATTAAAAAGAAATGGACATTATGATAATTCATTGATAGTCTTTACAACAGATCATGGTGTCTCTGCTCCTTTTAATAAAGCATTTCTTAATGATAACGGTATCGGTGTCAGCTTGATTATGCGGGTACCAAACAAGATTAAAACGGGAATAGTTATTGATCGTATTGTTAGTCAAATAGATATATTTCCAACGATTTGTGATATTTTAAATTTGGATAAGCCAAGTTATTTGGAAGGAACATCATTAGTGCCGTTGCTTAATGATCCTAAAGCCAGTATCAGAGATTATATATATGCGGAATTAAACTTTCACACCTCATACGAACCAGCTCGTTGTGTACGAAACGAAAGATTTAAATATGTTAAATTCTATGATAAGGAATGGTTAAATCTAAATATATCAAATATGGATGATTCTAAACCAAGAGATTTCTTGTTGGAAAATGACCTAAGGTTAAAATCTAAGCCAATTGAAGCTTTATATGATATTTATTATGATCCTCTTGAAACCAATAATATTATCGATCAAAAAGAGTATCAAAATGAACTTGAAAAATTAAGATTGCAAATGAATGAAATTCAAATTAAAACTAATGATCCACTATTATCAAAACACTTTGATATTTTGCCAAAATACAAAGTAAACAAAAATGAATGTATTAATCCATCAAGTAAAGATCCGAAGGATTATGTTTCCTTTGGTCAGTAATGTATAATGAAAATATAGTTTTGGAGCTAGAATGAAATATTTCTCAATGTTGATCAAACCAGCATCAAGTCGATGTAACTTAAATTGTAAGTATTGTTTTTATCATGATGTTTCAAATCATCGACATGTTAAAGACTATGGCATTATGGAGTATAATACTTCAGTTATGTTAATTGATAATGTTCTAAATACCTTTAGTGAGAAAGTTAGTATTAGTTTTGCTTTTCAGGGTGGCGAACCAATGTTAGCGGGTCTTGATTTTTTTGAACAGTTTGTTTCTTATGTTGAAAAAAATAAAAAGCAATATCATCATATTTCTTACTCAATACAAACAAATGCTACATTAATAGATGAGAGTTGGTGTCAATTTTTTAGAAAACACAATTTTTTAGTTGGTGTTTCATTAGATGGTTATCAAGATATAAATGATTTTTATCGTGGCACAAACACATTTAGCAAAATCGTACAAGCTATTAAAATGTTAGGAATGTGGCAGATAAATTTTAATATACTAACCGTTCTAACAGAAAAATTAGCACAATATCCAAATCAACTATATTACTTCTATAAGACATCAGGTTTAAAAAATATTCAACTGATACCATGTCTTCCATCACTCGATAATGAGGGTATAGAATTCTTGAAGCCCAAAACATTTTATGCTTTTTATCATAGTTTCTTTGATTTGTGGTATAGCGATTTAAAACAAGGATATTATATGAGTGTCCAGTTCTTTGATGATACCATTAGATTGTTTAAAGGGCTTTTGCCGTTTCAATGTGGTGCTTTAGGATTTTGTACAATACAATATGTTATTGAAGCCGACGGTTCAGTCTATCCTTGTGATTTTTATGTCCTAGATAATTATAAAATCGGCAATATAAAAAGTGATAGTATCGTAAGCTTAGCAAAGAGTGCAGTAGCAAAAGCATTTATCAATGAAAGTAAACAACCATATAAACAGTGTGATGATTGTAAGTTTATCAACATTTGTCATCAAAAATGTAAACGTGTTAATTTGTGTTATTACGATCAAGATTATTGTGGTCTAAGATTATTTCTTGAAAATAACGAAACAAAACTGATACAAGCATCAAAACTTATATAAATATAAGCATTAAAGTATTTATATCAAATTGAAATGTAATAGTGCATTATAGACACCATCATTTGTAATATCAGTTGTAATATGATCAGCTGCCTGTTTGATAGTTTCTGTCGCATTACCCATGGCAACACCAATGTCAGCATCAAGGATCATCTCAAGATCATTATCAGCATCACCAAATGACATGATTAAACCATCTTCAAGTTGCATCATCTGACGTAGTTTTCTAATTCCAGTAGCTTTAGTAATGCCTTTTTGCATAACATCGGCATAGTTTGCTTTTCCTTCAACCGTAATTACATTTGGTATTGAATCAAAGATATGATAATCAAATCCTTTAAGTTGAAAAGCAAGAACCATTGCGATAGGTTCTTTTTCATATGGTTTAGCATCAGGGACAGGGTTATTAAAGAACCGGAATGCTTCAATCATGTGTTCATTAATACCAAATGGCGAAAACACTATTTGGTCAGATTGAATTGCAAGAGCGACATTTGTATTATGAGCAAGCTCAAATATAGCTTGTAGTTGTGTTTCTGTGAAAAATGAACCAGCGATCAGTACCTTATTTTTATCATGGATACAAGCACCATTACTACAGACATAGCCATCCCATATGATTTCATTATCTAAATTGCTTTTTAAAACAGCGGGAAGGGATCGACCAGTAGCAAGAAAAATCTTTATCCCCTTTGATTGTATTTTTTGTAAAGCCTTAATTGCTGATGGGGGGATACAGCCTTCTTTACCATCATATATGGTACCATCAATATCAAAAAAAATCGTATTTACAGTTGTCATGATTATCCTCTTTTAAGTATTATACCTAATTATTGTCTTTATTTCATATAGAATTGATTGACACATAGTATAGTGGGTGCTATATTACCAATATTAGTAAGTTGCCTTACTAAATTAGGAGGCGATATAGTGTTTATTGATAGACCAAAGCATGTGCGATTACTTAATGAAGTAATGCGGAATTATAATCATAGATTACAAAAACGTTTGAATCAACATGGAATTTATCGTGGTCAGCATTTTGTGCTTTTTTATCTGATTAAAAATCCAGGAGCAACATCAAGTATAATTGCTAGTGAATTTGGTATTAGTAAATCTTCAGTTGGATCATCTATTGTAAGAATGCAAAAAAATGGTTTGATCGTTAAAGTAGTAGATGAGCGTGATGCTCGCCGTTATTGTTTGTTTGTTACTGATAAAGGTAAGGCAGTTGCTAAAGCATGTGCAATTGAAGTCGAAGCAGTACAAAATTGTTTGTTTAATTCATTTACTGAAAATGAGCTTGAACAAGCAAATAATTTGTTTAATAGAATGTTAGAGAGTTTAAATGAAAGAGGAAAATAGACAAATGAGTAAACAGTCTGGGTTGTTAAAGAAACTTTATCCTTATATTGAGCAATATAAAAGTTCAGCACTGTTTTCTATATTATGCGTAAGTATCGAATCGGTCCTTGAGTTGATCATTCCTTTGATCATGGCTGATATAGTTGATATTGGTATTAAAAATGGTGATGTTTCTTTTATTTTGGGTAGTGGTTTAAAAATGCTTATTTTTGCGTTGGTCTCTCTTGTTAGTGGGGTAGCCGCTTCATATTTTGCTGCAAAAGCAAGTCGCGGTTTTGGTGCTAATTTAAGGTCAGCTCAATTTAAGAAAGTTCAAGAATTATCCTTTGCTAACTTAGACCATTTCAGTACATCAAGTTTAGTGACACGGTTGACTAATGATGTTACACGTATGGAAAGAATGATGATGATGTCAATAAGAATGATGATCAGATCACCGATGATGTTTATCAGTGCTATGATCTTGTCAATTTATATCAATGCCCGATTGGCGATGGTATTTTTGATAGCAATACCAATCTTGATAGTTGTAGTAGCAATAGCTATCAAGAAAGTCACACCATTATTTACAACATTACAAAAAACAATTGATAAACTGAATAATGTTGTCCAAGAGAATCTGATCGCCATTAGAGTTATAAAAGCTTTTGTAAGGCATGAACATGAAGATGCAAAATTTGATAGTGTTAATACTGAACTTAAAGCTGTATCGATGGATGTCTTTAACAAAGTTGTAATACTTTTACCAATAATGCAGCTGATCGTTCAAGCAACAACAATTGCAGTATTGTGGTTTGGGGCTATCATGGTTGGACAAGGTAGTTTTGCGGTTGGTAAACTATCAAGCTTTGTCGCATATATCATGCAAATATTGATGTCGGTGATGATGATGTCAATGGTATTGATCAATGTTACTCAATCAATAGCTAGTGCAAAACGTATTGTTGAGGTACTTGATGAAGAGGTAGACATCACTGATGATGCAGCTGATGGTAATCTTGTTATCAGTAATGGTGATATCGTATTTAAGCATGTTGATTTTAAATATGATATCAATGCTGAAAAGTATGTATTAAAAGATGTGAACATAAATATTCATTCAGGACAAACAATAGGGCTTTTGGGTGGTACTGGAAGCGCTAAAACAACACTGGTACAACTGATACCAAGGTTGTATGAGGTTACAAGTGGTGAAATATTGGTAGCGGGTAATAATGTTAAGAGTTACAAATTACATACACTTAGAGAAAATGTTGCGATGGTTCTTCAAAATAATACGTTATTTAGTGGAACGATCAAAGAAAACTTACGTTGGGGTAATAAAGATGCAAGCGATGAAGAGTTGATCGAAGCATGTAAAGTTGCTAGTGCACATGACTTCATCATAGCGTTTGCGGATGGTTATGATACGCAGATTGGACAAAGTGGAGTCAATGTTTCGGGTGGTCAGAAACAGCGTTTATGTATTGCTCGCGCTCTTTTAAAGAAACCGAAGGTACTGATATTGGATGATAGTACTAGTGCTGTTGATACTAAAACGGAAAGTAGTATCAAAAGTGATCTAAAAAATAAATTAAGTAACACCACAAAGATTATCATTGCGCAAAGAATAACTTCAGTTATTGACGCTGATCAGATCATCATTCTTGATGATGGTAAGATTGACGCTATTGGTGATCATGATACTTTATTAGAAAGTAATAAAATTTATCAGGAAATATATCATTCACAAAAGGAAGGAGCTGACTTCGATGAGTAGAAGACAAGCCCCGATGGGAATGCGCACAGGACATGGTTTTCAAAAACCAAAAGATTTAAAAAATACGATTAAACGTTTGATGAAGTATGTAAATGCTAGTAAACTATTGATTTTTCTAGTTTTGCTTATGATCATTATTGCAAGTATCACCCAGATAATTGGTACATCATTGATGCGTCCGCTTATCAATGACTATATCATTCCAAATGATCTTGTTGGTTTAGCTAAGATGCTTGTGTTACTTTCATTGATTTATCTAGTTGGTGCCTTTTTCACATATTTATATAGTCGTATTATGGTTAATATAGCGCAAAATAGTGTTACAGCTATCAGAAAAGACTTGTTTTACCATATGCAGAAACTGCCAATCAGATATTTTGATACAAATACGCATGGTGATCTGATGAGTAGATTTACCAATGATATTGATAATGTAACTGAGATGCTTGGAAATAGTTTGGCGGCGATCATCACAAATGCTTTAACGTTTGTTGGTGCCTTGATCATGATTTTTGTGTTGAATATTCCACTTTCAATCATTAAGCTAGTATCTTTGGCGATAATGTTCTTATTGATAAAAAACATTGGTAAGAAAAGTCAAGATAATTATCATGATCAACAGGCTAACTTGGGTAAGGTTAATGGTTATATCGAAGAAATGATTGAAGGTCAAAAAGTGATCAAAGTATTTAATCATGAAGATAAAGCTATAACTACTTTTACTGAAATAAATGAGAAACTTAGAATATCCTCAACAAAAGCTGAAACATTCGCTGGGATGATGATGCCATTAATGGGAAATATTTCGCATATATTCTATGCGATCTTAGCTTGTGTTGGTGGTTTATTAACGATAAATGGTATGTTTGATATCGGTGGATTGGTTACCTTCTTACAGCTAAATCGCATGGTTTCAAACCCTATCACTATGATATCGCAACGCTTAAATGTTATTTATGCTGGGTTAGCTGGTGCAGAGCGTATTTTCAATATGATGGATGAGAATGTTGAACTTGACGATGGGCTTGTTACTCTGACTCCTGTGATGATTGATGAGCATGGCAATTTGAATGTTTGTGTTGAATACACGGGTAAATGGGCGTGGTGTATACCAAGCGAAAATGGAGATTGCACCTTAAAAGAATTGAAAGGTGATGTTAGGTTTATTGATGTTGAATTTAGTTATGATGAGAAAATACCGGTTTTAAAGAAGATCAATCTATTCGCAAAACCAGGCCAAAAAATAGCTTTTGTTGGTAAGACTGGAGCTGGTAAAACCACTATAACGAATCTATTGAATCGTTTCTATGACATTCAAGAAGGATCGATCACTTACGATGGTATTGATATACGTAAGATCAAGAAGGATGACTTGCGTCGTTCTTTGACAATGGTGTTGCAAGATACTCATCTATTTACCGGAACGATTGCTGATAATATTCGTTATGGTAATCTAAATGCGACCCAAGATGATTTGATCAATGCTAGTAAATTAGCTAACTCATATTCGTTTATCTCAAGATTACCAGAAGGATTTGAAACGATGTTAACTAATGATGGTGAAAATTTATCGCAGGGACAGCGTCAATTATTGGCGATCACAAGAGCAGCCATAGCAAATCCACCAGTATTGATCTTAGATGAAGCAACTAGTTCAATCGATACTAGAACTGAAAAATTGATTGAGAAGGGTATGGATGGATTAATGGCAAATAGAACAGTGTTTGTTATTGCTCATCGTTTATCAACTGTTAGGAACGCGCAAGCAATTTTGGTAATTGACGATGGTCAAATTGTTGAGCGTGGAAGTCATGATGAGCTGATAAAAGAAAAGGGCCGATATTATAATCTATATACAGGATTATTTAAATAATCAATTAATTTATTAATATAATTAATATTGACATTAATAATAATTACTATATCATTTACTATGTGGGAGTTATTATATGAAAACTGTGAAACATGACAAACTTGTCAATCGTGATTTTGTATTATTATGGCAGGGAATGGCTTTTAGTGCTTTTGGTTCAATTTTATATAGCATAGCGATTGGATATTGGGTATTTGATACAACTGGCTCAACTGCTTTAATGGGGTTAATTAGTAGTATCACAATGTTTATCATGGTCATATTAGGTCCAATAACAGGTGCAATGACAGATCGCATGCACCGTCGTAATGTTTTGGTTATGACTGATTTGATTAGAGGTATTATCTTCCTTGTAGTTGGTTACTTTGCACTTAAAAGCGAACTCAAGGTTAGCATGGTTATTCTTGTAGCCCTTATTTCAGGTATTTGTGGCGCTTTCTTCAGTCCAGCTGCTTCATCACTATTTCCTGATCTATTGCCGCAAGATGAAGTTGTGCGTGGTCAATCGATTGCCAGCGGAACCGATTCATTGATTAGGTTGGTTGGTTCAGCTGCTAGTGGTAGTTTGATCGTTTTATTCGGGGTGCCGGTTTTGATCTTTGTAAATGGTGTTTGCTATTTGATTTCAGCTTTTTCAGAGTTATTCATTACACCAATCAAAACAAAAAACCAAACTACAGAAATTAAGATAAGCGTGATCATAAATGACATGAAAGAAGGAGCTAAATTCGCATTTTCAGCGCCTGGCTTATCAACGATGATGATCGCTGCTTTATTGATCAACTTGTTGGCTAGTGGTTTTAATACATTGATGGTAGCTTATGTATTAAGTCAAGGAATGGATATGATCCAATACGGTGTTATTGCTGCTTCAGCATCTTTGGGTGGTCTTTTAGGAATGTTTTTGATAGGGATAATCAAGATAAAAGAAGAATATCGCTATTGGGTATCAATGATTGGTTTTATTTGTTCGTCATTTCTGATCATAACTGGTATGAGTATTGGAAGTTATTATGCATTGATTGTCTTCTTCTTAATTGGACAGCTAACTAATGCTGTCGGTAATGCTTTATTTAATGCAGCCTTTATTATTTATACCCCACAAGAGAAACGAGGTATGATCACTGGATTTCTTGGCTCAGCCGCGATTTGTGGTAGCGCTGTATCAGCCTTGTTGTATGGCTTTCTAGGGGAGTTAATTGCTTTGAAATGGTTAGGCATCATTGGTAATTTATTAGCGATAATTCCGTTTATAGCCATCATCAAAGATAAAAATACGAGAATGATATTTGTACCAAATAAGCAAATAAACTGATAAGTAAAAATGAACACTGTTAAATTTTTAACAAAGTAACAGTGTTTTTTGTTGACAAGATGGGTATAAGTACTATAATGTTAGTGTAAACTAACGAGGAGAAAAACGATGACTTTAGATGAACTAAAAATTGGGCAAAGCGCTGCCATAATAGCGGTTAAGGGGAGAGGGATATTGAGACATCGTTTGCTTGATATGGGGCTAACACCTAGAACAAAAGTATTCTTGCGTAATATGGCGCCAATGAAAGATCCGATTGAAATAGCTCTAAGAGGATACACTTTAACACTTAGAAAAGAAGAAGCGAGAAATATTGAGGTGGTACTAGTAAATGAGTAAATTTAAAATTGGACTTATTGGAAATCAAAACAGTGGTAAATCAACTTTGTTTAATGCTTTAACTGGCAGTAATCAACATGTTGGTAATTTCCCTGGTGTAACGGTTGAAAGAAAAGAAGGAATAATTAAAGGGCATAAGGACATTACCATTGTTGATTTACCCGGTATATATTCATTATCGCCTTACACTAGTGAAGAAATCGTAACTAGAGAGTTTTTAATGAAGGATAAACCAGATGCTATCATAAACATCATTGACGCTACCAGTATTGAAAGAAGTTTGTACTTAACGCTTCAGTTGATTGAACTTCAAATACCGATGATCTTAGCAGTTAATATGATTGATGAAGTAACAGTAAGTGGTAATAAAATTGATGATAAAGAATTATCATCGCGTTTGGGAATATTAGCTATACCTATTTCAGCAATGCGTAATCAAGGGATTAAGCTATTGATTGATGAAGTAGATCGCTTATTGATCACTAAGACCAAACCAAAGTATGTTGATTTTTGTACTGGCGAGATTCATCGTGCTGTTCATGCTATATCACACTTGATTGAACCAATGGCGAAGGAAAAAGGTTATAATCCACGTTTTATTGCCATTAAATTAGTTGAAGGCGATCATTTGATCAGAAAAGAACTAAACTTGCATGATCAAGACTCAAATATAATCAATGATATTATTAAAGACATGGAATATCATCTTAATATGGATAATGAAGCTGCTATGGCAGATATGCGATACAGTTTCATTGAAGAATTAGTTAAAAATGTATTCTCAGGAACAGGTAAGAAACAACAAAATTTAACTGATAAGATCGATCGCATATTAACTCATCGATTATGGGCGATACCAATTTTTGTGGTTGTAATGACATTGATGTTCTATTTAACCTTTGGACCAATTGGTGGTACTTTACAGGGGCTTTTAGAAGAGTTTCTTGATTGGGGAATTGGTTTATCAGCTGATTTCTTGATGGGTTTGAATTTAAGTCCTTGGCTTAGTGGTTTGCTGATTGATGGTGCTTTGACTGGTATTAGTAGTGTGTTATCATTTGTACCAATTATTGTGACTTTATTCTTCTTCTTATCTATCTTAGAAGATACTGGCTATATGGCTCGGGTAGCTTATGTACTGGATAAATTATTACAAAAACTTGGTTTATCTGGTAAATCATTTGTACCGATGATAATTGGCTTTGGTTGTACTGTTCCAGCTATTATATCTACCAGAACTTTAGCTAGTGCTCGTGATCGTAAAATGACTATCATGTTATTACCGTTTATGTCATGTACTGCTAAACTTCCTATATACGCTTTGTTTACCGCTGCCTTTTTCCAAAATAATCAAGCTTTGGTAATGATCAGTATTTATTTGTTTGGGATCATGGTAGCAATATTATCTGCTTTATTATTAAAGAACACTGTTTTTAAAGGTGAAGGAACACCGTTTGTTTTGGAATTACCGTTATATCGCTTTCCTTTATGGCGTAATGTTATTCGTCAAATGTGGGACAAAGCTAAGGACTTCATTGAAAGAGCATTTACCATTATCTTCTTAGCAAGTATGTTAATATGGTTTTTAAGTTCATTTGATTTTAGTTTGACAATGGTTGAAGATGCTTCAGTTAGTATGTTGGCATTGATAAGTGGTCAATTGACGTTTATCTTTAAGCCACTTGGGTTTGGCACTTGGGAAGCAGTGAGCGCACTTGTAACTGGTTTGACGGCTAAAGAAGCAGTAGTTAGTACTTTAGGTGTTTTATTAAATATTAGTGATAGTTCAGCTTTAATTAGTGCTATTGGTAATCTCTTTACACCGATATCAACGATTAGCTTTATGATCTTTACCTTACTATATATACCTTGTTTTGCGGCTGTTGCCGTTGTAAAGCGTGAAGTTGTCAAAGTGAAGGATACTATATTGATCTTGGCTTATCAAATGGCTGCTGCTTGGGTGATGTCGTTTGTAGTTTATAATGTATTATCACTAATTTGGAGGATATAAATGGAACTATTTATAATAGCTTTATTAGTTATTGTAGTCGTATTTGTCATACGACGGATTATTAGAAACAAAGGTGGATGCAACAGTTGCGCTAAAACTGATTGTCACTTATGTGATATCAATATTTATGAGGAATATAAGCGCGATCATAAGCAAGATCAGGGTTTGTGTTAGATTAATGAAAAATAGGGATTTAAATGAAATAGAAATCTTCTTTCACGCAGTTTTCACAGTGATAAGTTATATTGACGATGTAGAAAAAGTCTACTAAAAATAATTTTCATTTATATTCTCCTAGTTGTATATCAGTTACAGCCCTGATGTACTAAAAACAACTTATTCGCAAGAATAAGTTTTTTTGTTTGTGATCAATCTGGTTATTTATGATATATAAAACAACAACTTTAATTAATAATATAGCTCAATATTGTGAAAATGACTGTTAATTATTAATAAGCTTCGATATAATAATCTTTAGATTGTGTTGGTGATAATATGAAAAGATTGATGATACTCTTGATTGGTTTGTCGTTACTATATATAGTAAGCGGCTGTAGCCGCTCACCAAAAATTCATCTTGAAGAGAAAGATTTCATGGTTGAGGTCAACGATGAGTATTTTGTGCTTGAGAATTTAAGTGCAATCGTTAAAGCAAGTGATAATAAAGGAAATCCAATACCATTTGAAAACTTAAAGATCATGGGAGAGTATGACTTAAGTACTTGTGGTAGTTATCCCTTGACGATCACTGCTTCAGTTGAAAATCACGCCACCGTGGAGAATGTGATTTTAAATGTGGTTGACACGTCAAAACCGATATTTGGGTATGTTGATAAGGAAATACTAGTTTATCGCAATACAAAATTTAACGCTGATCCTAAAATGAACTTAATCTTTGCATATGATGCTTATGAAAAAGATGTCACAGATCGAATTCAATATGATCAAACAGTGACTACTAATAAAGTCGGTGTTTATGAAGTGCTTTACAGTGTAAGTGATTCATCTGGTAATACTAATGAACTTAAAGTGAATTATCGTGTCACAGATAGTCTTATTGAGTTCACTAGATACATATATCAAAGAACGATTGATTTTTATTGGGGTAAATATTTCATTGTTGATGAAACATCTCGTATTTTGAATTATGATACAGCGGTATATTACATGTTTACCAATAATGGTCAAGCTCAGTTTGAACGTGGCGCTGGCTTAAGTGTAAATCGTGACAATACCCAAGGTGGTATCACATTAACAAAAGAACTTGATGGTATCTACATGTATCCACAAATGAAGGTTATGATCAATAATTATCTGTATACTGATT
>CAZKJS010000015.1:0-35636 GCA_964553255.1 uncultured Erysipelotrichaceae bacterium
ATAACATCAAAAGATAAGAAAGTGGTTGGCCATCAGATAGACGCAAAGGTTCCTTAGTATGTAGAAAACCCCGTAGAGTAAACTTAAACAAACTATTGTGCATGATTATAGCACAGAATGCATCCATCACTTCAGGTGGGAATTGTTCATAATTCTTTATGTTCTTATATGCCGTAAGATAAGTCTTTGCTAATATTAGAGCACTAAAATAAGCATGATCCATGTAAAGATAATCTTTTTCGACTGGATTTTCATGTATTGCACGATCTAAAAGAATCTTGCCCAAATTATGTTGAGCATAATATGGTTCAATTTCTATGCGGTTTAGATAACTTTCAGTTAACCGTTCAATGATTGCCTTAGCATATAGGCTGTTCAGATCACCAAGTCTTGATAGTGCAAATTCATCCATACTACGATAAGACACATATGGTGTAAAGCCATAATCATCATTATTACTCTTATCTAACTTACAGACATAGGCTTTCATTTGTTGGTGAGCGATCTCAAAAGGATAACCGACATCATGAAATAAAGAAGCAAGTCCCCAATACTCAAGAAAATGACAAGCCCCCTCTTTTCCATCATTTACATTATATTTCTTGTTATAAGCCATACGAACAGCTGGTATATTTTTATATATGGCAAGCCCAATCAGAAACACATAAACCGAATGAGAATAGTGATCACGATGTTTCATAAGGAGCGAACTAGCATTAGCTTCGTGTTCTGATAACATTTCCAATAGCAAACCAGTTGAATCATACCCTACACCAAAAGGTTTAAATATCTCACAGTAACAATAATAGATATCAAAGGCATCTTCACGTGAACCAGAAGAAAGAAAGCGCCCAATAGCCATCTCAAAACTCAAGCGATCAAGATCTTTCTCCATATTATAAGGAATCTGTTGTTTTCCTGAACTTCGTCCATTAAAATCAGACAGAGAAGCTCTTTCTATTGTGCTAAGATCAAATTTAAGATCAACACACCAGTCACGAATAAAGCTTAATGCTTCATTACCATAGTTGCGCTTGGTTACTGTTATATTAGGTATACGAACAGTATCAGTTAATCCATAATTTTTAAGATTTTGTTCCTGCATTTTAAGCAAGGCGTTGTATCCCATGTTATTCTCCTTTGACATTTGGTTATAAAAAAACCAATATATTGTCTAATGAATGAAGATCATGCTACACATAGGAAAATTTATTAAATTAATTATATCACAAGTTAGTTCTTCATTAAATAAACCATTATCGTTAAAAAGGATATTCTATGTTGGTGTACATATATACCAAGCGGCTCTAGCACTAACATCGATCACACGTACATCAGAAAAACATTCATTCATCTCTGACATGCATTCTTCCATTTCTGTTTGCGCTACATTTATAAAATGAAAATAATCACCATGTTCAAGCCATTCTACAATTGAAGTTAATAAAGAACGATTCTTGTTGTAATCATAAATTATTACTTTTTCTTTAGTTACACGACTCATTTCAATATACATTTTTCTTCTCTCGGTTTGTTTTAAACCATGAGCAACATATGAAGCAATTGATATATCAAATGATTTATCTTCAAATGGTAATCCTTCAAGTACATTAGCATGAAGAAAAGTAATCTTGTTATTTTCATACTTTCCTTTTGCAAGCTCTAACATTTTAACAGCCGGATCAACTCCTGTAACAGTTATTCCTTTACTATCTAAAACCGCACATAAAGCTCCTGTTCCACATCCCACATCAAGAACAGTCTTATACATTGTTATATCAATATCATTAACGATATTATCTACTATTTTATCGTAATAATTTTTCTGCCGTTTATAAAACAAGTCATAAAATGGTGCACTTGTATTGAACAACAAATGATTGTTTTTTCCCATAGCACATTCCTCTTTTTTGATTACTTTATCTAATTAGAATATAACATGATTTATATGTTTAAATGAACGTAAATTTATACTTATTATTTCTTTAAATGCTGTTTGAGTTTACAGTTTCTTTACGATATATTGTATATATAAAGAGGTAATAAAAATGAGAAAAGATTTAGCTCGCTTAGAAACAGAAAACAGGAATTATAATACCGATAACATCGATGTAGTTTCAACTATGGAAGTATTAAGAATGATTAATGATGAAGATCAAACTGTTGCTTATGCAATTCAAAAAGTATTACCTGCTATCGAAAAATTAACAGATGCATACATCAATACTCTTAACTCTGGTAAAAGAGTATTCTATATTGGGGCTGGAACTTCAGGAAGATTAGCTTTTATTGACGCTGCTGAGCTTGTACCTACTTATGGTTTACCTGATTATTTAGTGGTTAGTATTATGGCTGGAGGATTACCCGCTATGAGACGTGCTAAGGAATACGCAGAAGACCACGGCGAAGATGGTGTAAAAGACTTAAAAGAAGCTAATATAGCTAAAGGTGATTTACTGATCGGTCTTGCGGCTAGTGGAAGAACACCTTACGTTAAAGAAGCCCTACAATTTGCTAAAAGTATTGGTGTTGTTACTGGATCTATTTCATGCGTATCAAATGCGGAAATATCACAAATCGTTGATTACCCTATTGAAGTTGTTGTAGGTCAAGAAGTTGTTTTAGGTTCAACTAGAATGAAATCAGGTACTGCCCAAAAACTTGTTTTAAACATGATATCCACTGCTGTATGTGTACGAACAGGAAGAACTTATAAAAATTTAACACTATCAAAACCAACAACCGAAAAAGGTTATTATCGTCGCATCCGTACCCATTCTAAAGAACTGAATGTTACTGAAGAAGTATATGAAAAAGTATTCATTGAAGCTGAACAAGACGCTAAAGTCGCTTTAGTCATGATTAAAGCAGGTTATACTAAACAAGAAAGTATAGCCCTAATTGAAAAGCATCAAGGCAGAGTACGCGAAGCTCTAAGATCCATAGGATTAGATTAGAACCGTTCTTCATTTGGTTGTAAATAAAATTAGGCAAAATATATAACTACGATGTTTGTATCAACATGTTTTTTCGAATTACTTATTTGTCACTATTGCAAGTTTCTTTGGTAGTATCAATAATCTTATATTTGAAACGAAACCCAACCATCTATATGATAGAATTTGAGAATATGTTCAAAGTTGGAATGGTATACAAACTGATGTTTGAGTTTAAATCATCTTTACGATATATTGTATTTAATAAAAGGTTACAATAAACGAAACGCTTTATCTCATTGAAGTAGTTTAAGCTATATTTCATATAACATCTAAGCATCAAATGCTAGCCTTAATTAACAAAGAGGGGTGATTACTATGAGACGTTGTGTAATTGTGGGTGGTGCAGATATCAACAATTATCATTTTATTAACAGCAAGTTATTTGATGATGACTATGTCATTTTCTGTGATAGTGGTTTAAAGCATTTGGATCATCTACAAGCAAAACCAAGTCTGATCATTGGTGACTTCGATTCCCATGATAATCCTCATCTTGATGTAGAAACTATCGTTCTTCCAAGCGAAAAGGATGATACCGATACAGTCTGTGCCGTCAAAGAAGCAATCCGAAGAGGTTTTGATGACTTTCTATTGATAGGCGTTGTCGGCGCAAGACTTGACCACACCCTCGGTAATTTATCTATACTGTTGTATCTTGATTCACTCGGAAAGAATGGTAGCATCATAGACGATTATTCCGAAATGGAAATTGTTTCTAGAAAACCGGTTTCTATTTGTGATCAGTATTCATTCTTCTCTTTATTGAATATTACGGGTTGTGCTAATGGTATTACTGTTACTGGCGCAAAGTATCCGTTGACTAACGCAGAAATTTCAAGCGAATACCAATATGGTATAAGTAACGAAGTATTACCAGGCCAAAAAGCAACAGTAATTGTTATATCTGGGAAACTGCTCTTGATAAAAATCAATAGGGATTACTAATGAAAAACGCTTCACTCACTTAATGATATTGAAGCATTTTTTCTAATATCTCTGTTTCCGTTTTGTCCTTAGACCATAGCTTATTGTGTTTTTAATGTATACCCTCATGAGGTTGGTGGAGATGAGGGGAAACGATTAATGCGTTTCCTTTCATTTGATTAAGACTACAAATCTAGTGTTTTAGGGCTTTTAGCAAACTTTAAGTTTATATGAAAGTTAACTATTAATATAAATCTTCTCAAAATCTTCTCAATAATAACAGATATAGAATCACATTGAAATAGTAAATTAGTAAAAATATTTGTTGTATTTAGTTGTTGATATTGATGTTATTTTGATATTAATATGCTATTATTTGAATATTATTGTATTTTGTAACATATTTGTGTTGACAAATTGCTGCAAAAGTGATAATTTATGATTAAGGAGTGATAATATGGTAAAAACAAAGAAGGAAAGTAAGAAAATGAGACTTTCAATACCACTATCTGAGCATATATACAACTTGATTGAAATTGAAGCCAACAAAATTGGTATATCAATGTCTGCTTATGCTGCTTATCTAATCGGTGAGAGTATAAATCAAAAAACTCAAGCTTATCAAATGTTAATGTCTGAAGTAACTGGGCAAGTTGGTAAAAAAATATCAGAAATGCCTATAAATGAAGAAGGATCTAAAAAGCTTCTTGAAGATATTAGAAATTTAAAATTACCAATTAAGTAAAAAAAAGCAACCTGTCTGATCTTGGCGGACTGAACAAGTTGCTACTCACCACAAGAATAGTGGCTATTTATATTATAACATTATTTATAGATGTAAATAACCTCTATTCTAAACAATCAAAATTAATTTAATAATGAATGGAGGTTTTTATATGATACAACGTCTATATCAACTAACGATATTAACAAGCACAAATGCAAATCAACGCCTAATTGCGTTTACTTTATGTAACGCAATTAGGCACTTTCTGCTTGAAGATGTCCTAAAGAGTAGTATTACCTTTAGGACACTTCTGTGTCGTGTGTCAGAAAGCAGGTCTATTTATGGTTGGTTATAGATCTCGTAAATGGCAACTTACCATCAATAATCCATTAGACTATGGCATGAACCACGATACAATCAATCAAATCATTAATGATCTTTCCCCTATATATTACTGTCTTTGTGATGAAACTGGAGATAGTGGCACATACCACACTCATATATATATGCACTTCACTAATGCAAGAAGGTTTGAAACATTAAAATTACACTTTGATTCAGCTCATATAGAAAAAGCAAATGGTTCTGTAATTGATAATAGAAACTATATCCGTAAAGAAGGCAAGTATGAAACTAGCGATAAAAAAGAAACTAATCACATTGAAACATTTGAGGAGTATGGAGAAATCCCAGAAGAGAAGCAAGGAAAACGAACTGATCTTGAAGATATTTATCTGATGATCAATGAGGGAAAAAGCAAACTTGAAATTCTTGAGTGTTATCCTTCATTTATGAGATATTTAAAAAATTATGACGAAGTTATTAATTTAAAAATAGATGAAGTATACAGCAGTAAATGGAGAAATCTAGTTGTTAACTATATTTATGGACCATCAGGAACAGGTAAAACCAGATCTATTATGGATAAATATGGTTACAATGAAGTTTATAGAATAACGAACTATAAGAACCCTTTTGATATGTATAACTATCAAAAAATAATTATATTTGAAGAATTTAGAAATTCACTACCGATCAAAGACATGCTTAATTACTTAGATGGTTATCCTTTAATACTTCCCTGTAGATTTAATGATAAAAGAGCCTGTTATGAAGAAGTTTATATTATTAGTAATATAGATATTAAAAATCAATATACATATATTCAAGAAAATGAATATAATACTTATTTGGCATTATTAAGAAGAATACATCATGTATATTATTTTGATGATCAACAAATACATGAGGAGTATCCATATGAGAGATAGCTTAACATGGAGAGATAGATATTTACTATCCATCAGTGAAGAGATGACAGTTAAAGATATTATGGCTCTCAGAAACGTAGGACAAGCCACAGCATTGAAAATAAGGCAGAAAGCTATAGATTACTGTTTAGTTAATAACATCGATCTCATGGGTATTAAAGTTCCCACAATCGCCGTACACGAAGCTACAAAGCTTGATATTGAGTATTATTATCAAAAAATGTTACTTGAGGCAAGAGCAAAGGAAGTGATCAACTATGCCGGCATATAAGGATATGAGAAATAGCACTTGGTATATAAAGTATCAGAATAAAACAAAAAGAGGATTTGAAACTAAAAGAGAAGCTTTGTTGTATGAAGCAAAACTGAAATTACAGTCAAACAAAGAAATTATATCTATAACATTTAAAGAAGTTGCTTATGATTATTTGAGTTATAAAAGAATAAATTCATCATATGCTACATATGACAAATACCGAAATTCTATTGAAAGACATATATTACCAAATATTAATGGCAATAAGAACATATCTAAAATTGATGAACTAGATTGTCGTAAATTCTACGAAAGAATTGGAAACACCAAATATTCCACTTCATACAAAAACTCTATTTTACAAGTTTTCAAAACAGTATTTAACCATGCAGAGAAATATTTCAATTTAGAGTATACCCCTACTAGATTTATGGAGAAATTTAAAACCAGTTTTGATGAAAGCATACAAAAGAATGATAAAGAAAAGAATATCTGGACAGATGAAGAATTTAAATCGTTTATCAATGAAGTAACGAAATCAAATTATAAATTACTGTTTATATTGTTATATTATACAGGTATGAGGCTAGGAGAAGCTCTAGCATTGACCTGGAATGATTTCAATGATCAAAGTATCTCGATAACTAAATCCGTTACGAGAAAAACTAGCAAAGGCTCATATGAGATTAAACAACCTAAAAATGTATCAAGTTATAGAACAGTTTATCTTGGTAATAACCTAACAGTTTATATGGATGATTACAAAGAGAGGGAAAAACAGATACCTGGTTATAATAATAATTGGTTTATATTCGGGAGAAATAATCCACTAGTACTTGCTTCGATAGACAGAACTAAAGAATCAGCAATAAAAAAATCAGGCGTTAAAAGAATAAGAATACATGATTTAAGACATTCTCATGCATCAAATTTAATAGCAAGTGGTTCAAATATTGTAGCAGTAAGTAAACGTTTGGGTCATTCAGATGTTAATATAACATTAAAAATATATACACACTTACTGGAATATTCAGATATGGCATTAGTAGACTTAGTTAATTCCAAAGTAGGAGAGCTAGATCAAATAGAATAACTTCACTCAGTGGACATTTAATCAGCATAAAGATAAGTTAAATTTTGGCTTAATATTAACTAAGTATAAAAAGCAAAAACATGTTAAAATAACAGTCAGATAGATATGGTGAATAATGAAAATGAAAAAGAATATTGTATATTATAAATCGGCAAAAACTATGGTGGAAATAGATGATGAATCTATTGATTTAATAATTACTTCTCCTCCTTATTTTAATATTAAGGATTACTCCAAGAATGGATATCAAGATACAATTCATTCAGAAAGGATGAAAGAAGATATAGGATCATTAAATGACTATGAACAATATTTACATGAATTATTAAGTGTGTGGATAGATTGTGAACGCGTTCTGAAACCAAACGGCAAACTAGTAATTAATGTGCCTCTTATGCCAATGAAAAAGAAAGATTACACCACACATTTAAATCGACACATATTTGATCTACAAAGCGATATTCAAAATACTATATTAAAAAATACTGAATTATTTCTCATGGATATATATATTTGGAATAGAACTAATTCAACCAAAAGGTTAATGTTTGGTAGTTATCCTTACCCTAGGAATTTTTATGCACAAAACACAATTGAATTTATTACTGTTTATGTTAAAGAAGGTAAGGATATAAATAAAGTTTCCAAAGAGATTAAGGAAGAAAGCAAATTATCTCAAGCAGAATGGGTTGAATATACTAAACAAATTTGGGATATACCTATTCCAAATAAAAAAGATTCTGCGTTTGGACAACACCCTGCTTTAATGCCAGAGGAAATTGTAAAAAGATGTATTAGAATGTTTTCTTTTGTAGGTGATACTATACTCGACCCATTTGCCGGAAGTGGAACAACATTAAAAGTAGCCAAAGAGTTAAAAAGGAATTTTATAGGATATGAGATATATAAAAACTTTAAGAAAGCTATAACTGAGAAGGTAGGTAATATTGATGAGTAAAACCTTAGAACTGGATCATATATATCAAATGGATGTTATTGATTTCCTAAATAAATTAGATAATGAATCTTTAGACTTAGCAATTGTAGATCCCCCCTATAACATGAGCAAAGATAAGTGGGATACCTTTAATTCTGAAAAGGACTACTTTGACTTTACATACAAATGGCTAAATTTGATGATTCGGAAGATGAAAAAATCAGGTTCGTTTTATCTGTTTAACACACCCTATAATTCTGCAATAATATTGTATTATTTGAAACAATATGAGGATATTTATTTTAAGAATTGGATAACCTGGTATAAAAAGGATGGTTTCTCTTCTACAAGAAAAAAATATGTAAATAATCAAGAAACTATTTTGTTTTATTCTTTGAATGAAAACAAATATACATTCAACAGTGATGATGTACGTCAACCTTATTTATCCACTAGCAGAATAGAAGCTGCAAAGACAAAAGGAATTCTAAAAAATGGTAAACGGTGGTTTCCGAACGAGCAAGGTAGATTATGTACAGATGTTTGGGAGATCACATCTCAAAGACATTTACAAAAGCAAAATGGCAAAATATTAAAGCAAGAACATCCGACACCAAAACCAATTGAAATGATTGAAAGGATGATTCTAGCTAGTAGCAATGATAATGACATTGTTTTAGATCTATTTAGTGGTACTGGGACTACTAGTTATGTTGCTAAAAAATTAAAAAGACGATATATTGGATGTGAATTACAATCGGAATACATTGAAATAATAAATAAACGATTATTGGAGGTTTAAAATGAATACTTTAGAACTTATTAAGATTGATCCAAGTAAAAAGATATTTCAATTTCTTGAAAAGAGAATTAGAAGTGATAACTATAGAGGTAATCAATTATCTCAACACAATCGATATGATTTAAAGTTAGTAAAGAAAACATTAAAATTATTATATGATTATTCAGGAATGGATCTTATGCAGATAAGAGATACCGATCTTTCTAAAAGACCCTTTAATAATGAAGGTGAAAAGACTTATGCTGAGTATGTAAATTCCATTTCATTAGAAGTTAAAAGAGGAACACAAGATTCAGTTAGAAAAAATTTGTTTGTAGATTTTCATAGAATGGGCTTTATTTTTAGATATGATGAATACAAAAAAATAATCCTACCTTACGAAAGGAAACATGTTAAATATGTGTCTCTAAGCAAATTAGGAAAAGAATTTGCTTTTAACGATAATTTGTTCGAAACTAATATTTTATATTCTAGAGGAATAGATAACTTACTTAAAGGCATAATTGATGATCTAATGTATTTAATTTTGTATTTGAATAAGCTTACTATTGATGAATATACATTTTTCGTTTCATTTCTAAATATAGAGATGGATGGTGAATATTATGGTAAGGATCATATCATTGATATGATAAAAGAATACAGAAGTTTGTCTCGATATACAAAAGATGCATTAAGAAATTCAATTAAAAATTATTGTAATCCTGATAATTTTTCAGGGGACAAAACTAAGAAAAGAGATTTTCATAATTGGATAAATGAATCACAGCAGGTATTTATGTTATTGAATCAAACAGTTTTTTTCGAAAAAAGAGAAAACACAATATTTGCTAAGATAGGTGTAAACGCAATTTACGATACAAGTGAAAAACTGAATAGATCATTGGCAGAAAAATTAAAGTATTATACATATCATAGTGTTAAAAAGAAAATTGGATTTGAATTACACCATGTAGTACCATTATCGTGGTCGAGAAATAGAAACGAATATGCCGTTCTAGACAACCATAAAAATCTTGTATATATTGATGGTTATTCTCACTCTAAAATAACACAAAATAGAAATCTAAATGTAATCATTGATTTTATAGATCAAGATATAATATTTAGTGATTACAATGATTCAAAAGTACATTGTAAAAATGTTGATCAAATATTATATAACCCCAAAAATCAAAGTGAAATGAAAAATTATAATATTTCTATTTTAAATAGTCTATAGTGTAATAAGTTAACTTCTCAATATCTTCTCACTAAACAAAAAAACCGTCTATTTAAACGGTTAATTGTCTCTTGGTGGAGATGAGGGGATTCGAACCCCCGACCTCTAACATGCGAAGCTAGCGCTCTCCCAACTGAGCTACACCCCCAAACAGTGAATATTATAGCACAATATATTTAACGTTTAATATCAAGTTAATGTAACGACATATAAAAAGCTTTGGCACAAAGACCAAAGCTTTTTAGTTAATTCTTCTTACCAGGATCAGTTGGTTTATTCCCTGATGGTTCATCATTTGGTCTAGTTTGACCTTGATCGCGATCAAGATCTCCAGCTTCATTTTGGTTTTGGTTTTGACCTTGGTCATCACCATTTTGATTTCCTTGCTCACTGCCATTTTGGTTACCTTGTTCATTGCTGTTAGGGTTTCCTTTTTCTTCATTATACTGTGACATAATCTCTCTAACTGATACATCAACATACTCATCAACATCTTCAGGGTCAACATTAAGCAGGTTAACAATTAAATTGTACTTACCAGGAGTTATTCCATCAATCGCTTTAGCGGCTATTACCATATCATATCCTATTCTTACAACAGCTACTTCAGCATGTATGCCATTCTCATCAATGCGATTTTGAATGGAGGAACGTATTCTTACCGTTAATTGATCATCTTCATTTTGATTGCGTGTGCTTGTTGCGACCATAATCTGATTTTCTTTATCAATTGGTAGATAGCCTTGTTTTTCCATTTGCTCGATCGCTGTATTAAGGGCATCTTCTATTTTCATGTTCATGACTTTAACTCTCGCTAATACTTGTTCTGCTTCTTCATTAACCCCTTCAGCTTTGATAACTCTTTCAAACATGTTTACTTCCATTACTATACCTGGATTGACATCAAGACTGACATTATAAGTTGGTGTGTAGTAAGCATAAACACCACCACTTAATAAAACGATAAATAACGCAGCTGTTGCCAATAGATATCCTAAACGATATCTTGTTGTTTGTTTAGCTTCTTTCATGTTAAGTACATCTCCTATCATTAAGTTTTTGTTTCTGATCATTAGGATGGTACCATCAGCAGTCATAATGACTGCTTTTCCTTTTTTGATCGCAACGACAGTGGCTTTCATCTTTGTACCTCTTTCTTGATATAGCTTACATATGTTTTGAGATAGGGATAATCCCCGTCAAGTATTTCAGCTACTGCTATTAAATACTTACGATAACGATCGATAAATTTCCGGGGTACTCCTGTACTTTTTTCTAATAATTTTATTGGCAACTGTTTGGATGACCTTAATGCAATCATTAAATCGTAATTGTTTAGTAATGTTTCAATAAGTAAACCACAGATTTCTTTGGTCTTGATAGCTTTTGGTGAATTCGCTACTAAATCAATAAATGTAAATCCATATTCTTCAAGCACTTGTGTTATTGCTTCAATCTCATATTTTAGTTTACGATCAGTCTTATCAGTCGCTTGCTGATCTTTTATCCATTCAACCGGCACTTCTTGATCATATTTTTTTTGTTGTCGAAAATGGTCAATCAAGTGTTGCTTAATGATCATTTGAGCAAAGGCAATAAAACTTCCACGTTTGTACTCATATTTCTTAACAGCGTTATAATAAGCAATTAGTGCTATTGACCATTCATCATCACTCTTTGTAAGATAGCGACGTGTTGTTTTTATCGCTTCTTTCATGATAAAAAAACTGCTGTTTTTCAATTAATTCAGCTAATAGTTCTTCATTGTTTTTTGCTGCTAACACCATTTCGTCAATATCGCGCATTGTTTTACCCTAATATAATTTTATCACGAACTATCGATAATAGGGGAAATTAAAAGCTCAGTATTCTGAGCTTAAATATTAATCTTCATTATCTTTTAATATATATTGTACTGCAACGCATCCTGGACCACCTTGTGTGATCATAACTGGTGATAATTCCATTATTTCAATTTCAATGTTTTCAAAACGAGCTTTAATGCGACTTGCAGCATTACTTGCAACATCAGCATTCTGTGAATGTGAAATGAATACCATGTGATTATGATTGACACCATTTTCAAGCATCTTATCAATAATACGATCAATTGCTTGATTCCATGTTCTACCATAACCTAGTTTCTCAAGTTTCTCACTACCCTCAGTTTGGGTTACGATAGGTTTTAACTTGATTAATCCACCTAAAGTAGCGGCCAAAGGTGAAAGTCTACCACCTCTTCTTAAAAATGAAAAATCATTAGGAATCAGATATGATTGACATTCACTCAAGCATTTGTTCATTCTTGCGATTATTTCGTCAACTGGTTTATCTTTGATTAAACGCGCTGCTAATCTTACAAGATACTTTTGTGTTCCAGCTAGCGTTTTTGAGTTAAACAACTTAATATGTTTAATATCATTACCTTCAATGATACCAAGTGCCGAATCATAAGTAGCACTCAATCCTTTTGTCATGGCAATATGTAAAGCTTCATCAACACTATCATAAGCCTCCATAACCTCACCAATTGCTGGCTGAGATGACGCCGGAACACTAGTTTGAATCATTTCAACAAACTTATCAGCATCTAATTCAAAATAATCACGATAGTTTTTGCCATCAACGGCAACTTGAAGGGGTAATAAGATAATGTCTAAATCTTTAGCTTCTTGCTGGCTCATGATTGAGCCGGTATCAGTTATAAGTTTCATTTCATACTTCCTCTAATCAAATAGTATCACACTATGCTCATTCATACTAACAAATACGCTTATTATATTGTGTATTCAACTATACTAGACTAAATACAAGTAAATACCAATAAAATGTACAACGCTAGCCGCTAGAACAAACAAATGCCAGATACCATGATTGAAGGGTATCTTCTTGAACCCATAAAATATTGTACCCAAAGTGTATAGAATACCACCACCTAAAATCCACACAAAGAAATCAATGCTTGTCGCATTTATGATAGCTTTTATCGGAAATATCGCAATCCAGCCCATTCCAATATAAAGAATTAATGATATTGCTTTGTATTTATCAAATTTCCCATATGTGAGTATTTTAAATATTACCCCAATCAAAGCGATTGACCATATTCCAATCAAGAGGACCAGTTTTAGATTACCAGTTAGTTTCAACATTATTATGGGAGTATAGGTTCCGGCAATAAAAAGGAAGATCGATGAATGATCAAATACTCTAACAAAACTCTTTGTTTTTTCATTAGAAATTCCATGATATATTGAAGATGATGAAAACATCGCTATTATACATGTACCATATATACTAAAACTAACAATACGTGTAATGTCATTGGTTTTCACAGCCGGTATAAGTAACATTACTAAAGCGAAAAAACCAAAACCAACACCAATGCCATGTGTTATACTATTAAATATTTCTTCTGTCTTACTATGCTTGTTTGTCATTTTTGCTTACCTCTTATAGTATTTATACATTATTTGAAGAATGTTCAAATTTTTACTTATCTAAATGTTAATATAATCTTAACATTTGCACGTGCCAATATAGTAGCACGCTTTTATATTGTAATGATATAATTAATCAAAAGATAAGGTATCGATAGTCTACTGTTTATGTTTGTGAAAGTAGCAGTCAATAAGGAGCTAACAAATACATGTTTAACTTGGTTTATACAACCTACATGATGATCCTTAAGATATATGCAGTATATTTTGGCATTATATCTCTTTTTGCTATCTTCGGAAAAAAGAAAGAAGACGCAACTAACAAAAGATTACGCTTTGCCGTATTAATCCCTGCTAGAAATGAAGAAGCTTGTATTGCAGGCATTATCAACAGTTTAAAAGCACAAGACTACTCATCTGATCTAATAGATATATTTGTCATCCCTAACAACTGTGTTGATAATACCGCTGCTGTTGCCCTTACCCACGGCGCTAACATAATCGAAGTACCATCGACAGTTAAGTACAAAGGTGGTGCTTTACAATATGCTATTAATAAATTAATGAGCGAAGATAAAGAATACGATGTTTTCTTAGTATTTGATGCTGATAATGTTGTTAGTGTTAATTTTGTATCCGCAATGAATCAAACAATTTGTAATGGCTATAGAGTTGCTAAAAGCAGAATCCTTGCTAAGAATCGCGAAGATTCATGGGTTGCCACATGTTATGAAATTCATTTTTGTACTGCTAATATAATCATCAATAGAGCAAGAACCCAAGCTGGTCTATCTGCAAGAGTTGTTGGTACCGGTTTTGCTGTTACCTCTTCATATTTAAAAGAATTGGATGGCTTTAATACTGTTACGATAACTGAAGACGCTGAGTTTTTTGCTATGTGCGCCATCAATGGTGAAAAGATTGGTTTTTGTGAAAATGCAGTTACTTATGATGAACAAACAGGTAGTTTTATAAAATCCTTGATTCAAAGAAAACGTTGGATGAGTGGAATAATGCAGGTTTTTACGCTTAAACTTAAAGATTTATTTATAAGTATATTTAAAAAATCTCGTACTAAATATGCATTTGATGCTTTAATGCAGCTTTCCTTTACCTATATGCAAGCATTAATTCCTTTTGCTTTTATACTTTCAATATTAAATGCCTCAAATGATTATCTAGTCAATGTTTTACCAGTTACTATATTAAGAGCTTATCTATATGTACTCTTTTTAGCTTTATTAGTTTTGATAGTAGAAAAACGATTAATCCTGTCAAAAAATGTTGTTATTGGTCTTTTACTATACCCATTTTTTGTTCTTTGTTTTATTCCCCTACAAACCATCTCCCTTTTCAAAAAGACGGTTCAATGGACCGAGATTGGACATGTTGGTTCTCATATTAATGATGACAACCCAACAATCACCCATTAAAGATTATGACAAAGAGAAACACATCATTGTTCAATATGTTAAAGAATGCTGTTATAGGACTAGCTAAGTATATGCGCAATTCCTGGTTATCAGCATTCATTGACATTAGCGTCTATACTATGGCTTTGTATATGATAAAACCATTATTTGGTATTGGTAATGCTATTATCATTGCGACTATTATTGCTCGTATTATTTCATCGCTAGTCAATTTCAATCTAAACAAAGCGCTTTTTCTAGCAAACAATAGTAACCATACTAGATTCTTTATCCGCTACTATATATTGTGGTTATCTTTTCTTATATCAACTACTACCATCACTTATTTGATCAATCATGTATTTGCCACAAATGCGGTTCTTGCCAAAATGATTTCTGACATGGGCTTAGGCATTATTAGTTATCAAACCCAAAAGCATTGGGTTTTTAGTGATGATAAAACTACTAAAAGAGGAATCTATTTTAGATTTGTCAGATTTATTTTCTATCTATTTATGCGCGGTAATGTTGAAATTGATGAAACTGTCTTTACTAGTGAAAATGTTTTAATTGGACATCATCAAAATTTCTATGGTCCTTTCTTAGCATTAACTTGGTTACCTGAGACAGTAAGTTTTTGGGTAGTTGATCATCTATTCAACTTCAAAGATTGTTTTAACATGTACTATAACTATACTTTTGTTAAAACTGTTAAATTGCCACGAATACTTGCTTTAATATTAGCTTTTTTATGTGGATTATTGATACCACCTTTAGTACGTTCATCACGATCAATCCCTGTTTATCGTGACTCCAAGAAAATCGTTAAAACCTTTGAGTTAAGTTTAAAACTACTTAATAAAGGTGAGCAAATCATGATATTCCCTGACGTCAATTATAATGACGCTAGTCCAATTATGGGTGAGATATACAATGGCTTTACCCACATCGAAAAACTATACTTTCAAGCAAACAAAAAACATATTGGTTTCACACCGATTATCATTGATAAAAAAAGTGGTACTTTAACAAATGCACCTACTATTTTCTTTAGTGATAACCTGTTTAATGTTGAAAAAGAACTAGTTAGTGATCAAATAGTTAATAGTATTAACTCTGGCTTAAGAAAATAATCACATCATGAATTTATTACATAACTCTTTATAAAGCAATTATGCTGTTTTTTTTATATATTTACTTATAATAGAGTTATGATAGCACAACCAAAATACACTTTATTAAAAAGACAAGATTCATTTGAACTTCGTCATTATCAATCTTATACTATGATCGAATCAGTTGATTCTGATCTAAGAAGTTATCAAGAATTTCAGTTGGTCTATGACTTTATACAAGGTAATAACAAAGATAAACAAAAAATATCGATGACAGCCCCTGTTATTAACAACTTAGATGACAATGGAATAAAGACCACTGCTTTTGTCATGCCACCACAAATGAAACATGAAGATGTCCCTTTACCACTTGATAAAAATCTAAATAGAGTATTAATCCCTCAACGTATTTGTGCAGTTTATAAATTCGGCTTTAATCCAAAAATGGAAAACATTCGCAATTATGAACAACTTTTACGATCATGGATCAAGCAAGAAGGATATACGATAAAAGGTGAATTACAACTTGCTCGTTATAATTCACCCTTTATACCCGGTTTTTTAAAGCGCAATGAACTATGGTTTGAAGTTATAGAAAAAGAAGAAATATAATTATTCCATTTTCAACAGAATATTCATTCCATCAATTTTAACATGATAAATTTGAACATCCTTTGGCTTCACTTTAATATAAAGCATTTTACCAGGTAAAGTAAGGTGTCCTGTTCGTACATCAAAAGCAGACCCATGTTTTGGACAGACAATGTTATGACCATCCAGATTACCATCAAAAAGAGAACCTCCCATATGCGGGCATTTGTTATTAAGAGCATAATAATTTCCCTCAACATTGACTAATAGAATCTCTTGGTCATTATAAACTATTTTCTTCTTTTCACCATTTGCCAACTCGTTTATTTGAGCAATTATTTTGTATTCCATTTTTGTTTCACCTTTCATATAAATAATATCACATAATTAGCTGTGATTGATTTTGGCTTTATAACATCTAGCTAACCACTTACATTATTAATATATTATGGAGGTAATACTATGGCTATCAATAAAATATGGAAACCTGAGATTTTTCAAGGTCATAATAAAAAGAACAGTTATTTTGAAGGTTGGTATTTTAAGCTTATAGATCAATCTAGAAAAACAATTATTGCTTTGATACCTGGAATAGCTATCGGTAAAAACAAACAAGACTCCCATTGCTTTATTTAATTCATTGATGCTGCAAGTGGTAAAACCGAATATTTTCAGTTCCCATTTGAAGAATTCAGCTCAAACATTGATATATTTGATGTTAGTATTGGTGTAAATCACTTTTCTGATAGTGAAATTAATGTTAATCTGAATAATGGAAAAACAACTATATGTGGTCAACTTCAATTTAGTTACATAACGAAATATCCTAAATCTTTTCTTCATCCTGGAATTATGGGTCCTTTTTCATTCATACCAGGGATGGAATGCTATCACGGCATCGTCAATATAAGTCATACTATCAACGGTAATTTGATTATTAACGGAAATAAAATAGAGATGACTGGTGGTGAAGGTAACATTGAAAAAGATTGGGGAAAATCTTTTCCCCAATCATGGATATGGCTTCAAGATAACCATTTCGCAAATAGTAAAGCTACTTTTATGTTTTCTGTTGCTGATATACCTTGGCTTGGTAGTAGTTTTATTGGTCTTATTTCATTTCTAAAGACTGATAATGGGTTTTATAACTTTTCAACTTATAACGGAAATAAAATTGCTCACTTGAATATTAATGATAATACTTTAACTGTTGTCTTAAAACAAAGAGGTAAGAAACTTAAATTTGCTACTAAATACAGTCAAGGTGGAATTCTTAAAGCACCTAAAAATGGGTTGATGAAAAGAGACATTGTAGAAAGTATCACTGCTGAAATAGAGTTACATGTTATTGATAGAAAAGGCAAAACACTATTTAAAGACAATAGTAAATGGGTTGGAATGGAACTAGCTAATGCTTTTGATTTACAAAAATGAAATATAAAGTGATAAACGATTTAACTAGATTAAAAAAACCATTCAAATTGAATGGTTTTAGATTAAATGATTCTTACTAGAATTACTAAGACAAAGAACATAATGCCAATCACTAGTGTTGCATTGGCTATGACTTTTTCAGGTCCACGTTCTTTTACATTGCTAAATAGATTCAAGCCACCGCTACCGGTAAATGCACTGCTGATACCATCTGACTTACCGCCTTGTAATAGTGAAAGAAGTATTAATACCACAGCTGTAGCCATCAATAATATATCTAACATATTAACTCTCCTTTCGGTGCTCACTCATTATAACAAAAGCCTAAAAAAAAGACAAGATTCATTATTGATCTTGTCTTTAAGCTTTTTACTTGTATAAGTTAGTGAATGTTGCTAATCCTGGGAAAACAGCTGAATCTTCAAGCTCATCAGCGATTCTCATTAATTGGTTGTATTTAGCAACTCTGTCTGTTCTGGAAGCAGAGCCAGTTTTAATTTGTCCTGCATTTAAACCGACTACTAAATCAGCGATTGTTGTGTCTTCAGTTTCTCCTGAACGATGTGATACAACACATGTATAACCAGCTTTCTTAGCCATTTCCATTGCATCAATAGTTTCAGTAATTGTGCCAATTTGATTCATTTTGATCAAAATTGAATTCGCAATACCTTTCTGAATGCCTTCTCTTAAGATTGCAGGGTTAGTAACGAAAAGATCATCACCAACGATTTGAATCTTATGACCTAAACGATCTGTCAACTTCTTCCAGCCATCCCAGTCTCTTTCTCCAAGTCCATCTTCAATCGAAACGATTGGGTACTTTTCACACCATTCAGCATACATGTCGATCATTTCGTCAGTTGTCTTAGTACCTTGACCAGATTTCTTTAACTCATAAACTTTAGTTTCAGTGTTATAGAATTCACTAGCAGCAGGATCTAATGCGATACATACATCTTTGCCAGCAACATAACCAGCAGCTTTGATAGCTTCAACGATAAGTTCAAGTGGTTCTTCATTAGACTTACAAGCAGGAGCATAACCACCTTCATCACCTACGTTAGTGTTATAGCCACGAGCCTTCAATACTTTCTTTAAAGCATGGAAGATTTCAGCACCCATTCTAATGGCTTCATTAATATTAGAAGCACCAACTGGCATGATCATAAACTCTTGAAGATCAACTGATGAATCAGCATGTGATCCGCCATTTAAAACATTCATCATTGGAACAGGTAATACTTTAGCATTTAATCCACCAAAATATTTGTATAATGGCATGCCATAGAAATCAGCTGCAGCACGAGCAACAGCCATCGAAACACCTAAAATAGCATTAGCACCAAATTTTGATTTGTCTTTTGTGCCATCAAGTTGAATCATTAAGTTATCAATACCGTTTTGATCAGTAACATCCATACCAATGATTTCTTCAGCGATTAACTCATTTACATTGCGAACAGCAGTTAATGTACCTTTACCTAAGTAACGGTTTTTATCGCCATCTCTTAACTCTAAAGCTTCTCTTTCACCAGTAGACGCGCCACTTGGAACGATTGCTCTACCCATTGCGCCAGAGTCTGTTACTACTTCAACTTCGATCGTCGGATTACCACGTGAGTCTAATACTTCACGTGCATATACATCTATAATAATTGGCATCGTTATTCCTCCTTAGATTACCATTTATAAACTAAATCTTTTATCTTACAGCATCAATCATAGCCACAAAAGAATCGACCTTTAATGATGCACCACCAACTAAAGCGCCATCAATATCAGCTTCTGCCATATATTCAGCAATATTCTCTGGCTTGACACTTCCACCATACTGGATGCGAACTTTATCAGCAACAGCTTGATCATATAACTTAGCGATTTCTGTTCTAATCAATGCACAAGTATCCTGAGCAATTTCCTTAGTTGCATTTCTACCAGTACCAATCGCCCATATTGGCTCATAAGCGATAACAATATTAGCCACATCACCACCAGCAATATCAACTAAACAACCTTTGATTTGTTTTGCGACAACTTCGCCAGTCTGACCAGCTTCAAATTGTTCAAGTGTTTCACCACAACAAACTATAGGTGTTATTTTAGCAGCGATCAAGCGTTTAGCTTTCTTATTAACTGTTTCATCAGTATCACTAAACATTTGACGGCGTTCAGAATGACCAATGATACAATATTTAACCCCAATTTCTTCTAACATCAATACCGATACTTCACCAGTGAAAGCGCCACTGTCTTCAAAATGACAGTTTTGAGCAGCCACCAATAACTTACTAGCAGCGTTTATACTTGCCTGTAAAGCAATAAATGAAGTGGCTACGCCAAAGTCGGCTTTATCATGAAGATGAGGTTGAACTGCTTCAATAAACGCAACTGCTTCAGCAACCCCCTTGTTCATCTTCCAGTTACCGACAATGATTGGTTTACGCATTACTACTTATCCTGAATTACCGCAATACCAGGTAATTCTTTTCCTTCCATAAACTCAAGTGAAGCTCCACCACCAGTTGAGATATGAGTGAACTTATCATCATAACCAAGTTTCTTAGCTGCACTAGCACTATCACCACCACCGATAACTGTCATAGCTTCTGGTAATTCAGCGATTGCTTTACAGATAGCCTCAGTACCAACAGCGAATTCATCTTTTTCAAATACGCCTACAGGACCGTTCCATACAACTGTTTTTGCACCTTGTAATAACTCAGTGAAATAGGCGATTGTTTTAGGACCAATGTCTAATCCCATGAAGCCTTGTGGAATAGCTGTTGAATCAACTGTTTTGATTTCAGTTGCGCCATCAAAGGCATTAGCTACTACATTATCTTTGGGTAAAAACAGTTTTCCTTCACCACGAGCAAGAATGTCTTTAGCTAATTCAATACGATCATCTTCACATAATGATGTACCAATTTCATATCCTTGAGCTTTGAAGAAGGTATAAGCCATACCACCACCGATAATGACTTTATCAGCGATCTTTAATAAATTCTCAATAACAGCAATCTTGTCACTAACCTTAGCACCACCTAAAATCGCAACTAACGGACGTTTAGGATTTTCAATAGCCGCTGTTAGCATTTCTACTTCTTTTCCAACTAAGAATCCTAAAGCTGAAGGTAAGATTTCTGCAACACCAACAGTAGATGCGTGTGCTCTATGAACAGAACCAAAAGCATCAGATACAAACAATTCACCTAAACTTGCCCAATAAGAAGCTAGTTCAGTATCGTTTTTCTCTTCACCTTTTTCATAACGGGTGTTTTGTACTAAAATGATCTCACCATCTTGTAATTTAGCAACAGCATTTTCTAATTTTTCACCTTTTGTGACTGGTACAAATATTACTTTAGTATCGACTAGTTGTGCTAATCTTTCAGCAACTGGAGCCATGTTGTTTTTTGCTTTATCAGATGCGGTTTTCTCCGGATCTTTATGATCGACTTTACCTAAATGAGACATTAGGATAATACGAGCTTTATGCTCAATTAAATAGTTTATCGTCGGTAATGCTGCTACGATGCGGTTATCATCAGTTATGACGCCACCCTTTATCGGAACGTTAAAATCGACACGAACGATTACTTTTTTACCACTAACATCAAGATCTAAAACTGTTCTTTTTGCCATATTAAACCTCCTGTTTTAACACAAAGATTATAACACCATCAACGCTATAAGTAAATCGGTATGTAAGCTGTTGTTCATTTTTTCACAAACATTTTCGTTTTACTTATATGATTTTTACATCATATAAATGACAGTTACTTTTATAACTGTCATCTTACTAATAATCAAAAATTTACCCTGATCGCTTCTTTTTGCTCGCTAGTTGCACTATAGAACTCTTTTGCGGTTAAATTCATTGCTGAACCAATTACATTGCTCGGAAACACTTCTAAGCTTGTGTTAAATGCTTTGATCGATTGATTGTATAATCTTCGCGCCGCTTGTAAGTGCTCTTCGGTATCAGCGATGACTTTTTGTAAGTGTAGAAAATTCTGATTTGCCTTTAGATCAGGATAAGCTTCAGCCAACGCCATTATATTATTAAGTGCTACCGTTTGTTTTTCATCAGCTAGCGCCATATCACTTAATGCTTTCGATCGCGCTTTAACAACTTCACTAAACACACTACTCTCATGTTTTGCATACCCTTTGACCACTTCAACTAAGTTGATCAATGTATCATATCTTTTAGCAAGTGCTACATCAATATTTGATATTGCTGCCTGTGCTTGTAAATCTAAACTTTTAAAGCGATTAAATATCACCACTACATATCCTAAAACAAATAATACTAAACCTATGATCATGTATTCCATATGCCCTCCTAATTATACAGATTAACATCTAGTGTTAATTCATCAACAACCATTTTAATCAAACTGATATCTTTTTCGACCTCATTGGCATAGCTTTCATCTATTGCTTTAAACAATGAAGGCTCAAAAGCATCCTTGTTGTTATAAAGAGCAATATGAAGATTATTATCAATAAAACCTAATACTAAATTACCATCCAAGCCATCATCTAATTCCATGATTTTCTCCATAAAATGAGGTGTTAAGATATAATAAGCTTCATGTTCGTTTGATGCATAAATATTGAATCGTTCATTAAAAAACTCATTTTCTAGTTTAATTCTTTTCGCATCTGGTTTATCACTAAACAAACGCAGTGGTTTACTATTACCAAATAAACGATTTGAGTTACTTCTTATCTGCATAAATCCAGTAAAGGATTTATTGAAAGTATAAACAATCCAACGCCCTTTAAACAAAGTGACTGTCGTTGTGGTTTTACCTGATTGTGTACGTTGTTGAATATGAACATCTGCTTGTTTGAAGCTTACATCCTTATACTTACCTGAAACAAGATCATTGCTATTATAGATGTTACCCATCGATACCAACTCAGTATCCCTAATAAAATTACGATCAAAACCTGCTTTAGCATTAAAATAAACATCTTGAAACACTTCTTTCAAACGTACTGCTACTACATCTTCTTTGACTGCAGTACGATACTCAGTTGATAGTTTACTTTGATATATTATTAGTCCAAACAAAACAAAAAATAGCGGTATAACAACAAATGACCTAATAATAAAGAAACCTAAAAACAAGACAACTGCAGCTACCGCTGTTAAACCTAAAAATAACAATGCTCTTTTTCTTAATTCTTCTAAGTAACTAATCTGGTACATCTTTAACCTTTCTAATCCGATTTAATAATCTTAACAGATAGTAACCAATCATAATATTTAAGAATATCATAAAGCTAGCCTTTATCATCCTTACTAAAACATTCATGATATAAGGAATGCCATACATAACATCTAGCCAAATTGGTGTTAAGATAAGTTGGATCATGATCTCAATCAACAATACACATATGATCCAATTAGCGATATGATAACGTGATTCACTAAATGGATACTTGCGTTGAAAGTATAACATAATGACGATCAATAACGTCATGACTACCATACATGCGATCGTAAGTAAGAGTTTTACTTGCGAAGTGATAATTATCATAGTTTGATTTACTGTTATCGTTTCTGTACTGTAAATTCCAACCATCGTTAAACTAAAGATAGCTATCAACAAGATCCATACTAAATTGAAAACTTTCTTTTGATCTAACTTATTCCACTTGCAAAACCATAGAGCTGGAATTGCTGCGATCAATACCTTATTTAAGGTAAAACCTAAAAAAGGAAACCCACTAGGGTTAATCAAAACATCTAATATGTCTTGTACTAAGCCACCAATAAATGCCCAAGTTGGCCCCATGATAACTCCCATTAACATTAGTGGCATTTGACTAAATCCAATTTTCAAACTCATTACACCAAATAATGGTATTTGCATGGAAAACGCAGATAATACAATTGATAACATGATCAAAAAAGAAGTAATAGTAATATCAGTTATCCTAATCTTAATCGGAAAATAACGGAAGACAACATAGCCAAGGCTTAATATGGCCAATAAGGCGATGATTTGAGCAATTAATACATTCATCTTATCTTCCTCCTTTAAAGCGTTTACGCACCTCTGAAATAAAGTATAACGAACCTGTGATTAATACACTACCATTTTTATCTTTATTTATCGCATAGTCAATGGCTAAATCATGATCAGCTATAATTGTAACATCAAAACCTTTTGCCATATCTTTGGCTGTTAAAGCTCTTTGATTACTGAATTCGGTAATAATGATCTCATCAGCTATATCAATCAAATCTTTGATCATTAATTCATATTGCTTATCCTTTAATGCACTAAAAACAATTCTTAGTGGTTTACAAAGATAAGATAAGCTTTCATGTATTGCTTTAATTCCGTGCTCATTATGAGCACCATCAATGATGACCAACGGAGATTTCATCATGATCTCAAAACGACCTGGCCAAGAAGCAGTTCTTAATCCATCAACAATATCATTTCTAGTTATATTGATAATCTTGTTTACTCTTAAATACTCACAAACAGTCAATACCAAAGCAGCGTTTTTTATTTGATATAAAGCCAAAGTGTTGAGCTGAACATCATGATAATCAAGAAGATCAAAATAGATATGTTCATTAACACGATAATTAGTGACTTGTTCAACTTGGTGAAACTCTGCGTTTTTTAATACGGCTTGTTTTTTAAAGACTTCTAGACATTCTTCTTTATCTTCGGCGGTAAATATCACGCCATTATCTTTAATGATACCCGCTTTTTCATAGGCTATCTTTGCTAGGGTATCACCTAACTGCTCCATATGATCAAAACCAATGTTAGTGATTATACTTACAATAGGTTCAATGATATTGGTCGAATCAAGTCTTCCCCCTAAACCAACTTCATATACTACATAATCAACTTCTTTTTCAATGAAGTAAATCATCGATATGATCATATCAATATCAAACATCGATAAATCATATTCAAACCAAATATCATAGTAGCGATTAGCAATGTCAAGCAATTCTTCATCACTGATATAAATATCATTGATCCGAATGCGATCATTATGAACGATTAAATGAGGTGATGTAAAAGTTCCAACTTTATAATTGGCACTCTGCAAAATACTTCTTAGATAATTTGTAACACTACCTTTGCCATTAGTCCCTGCAACATGAATACACTTTAAACGTTTTTGAGGGTTACCTAGCTTATTGATCAATAACTTATAGTCATCTTGTCTTATTTTAGCTGATGTCTTCTTTGCGCTAATAAACTCAATAAAGGTCGTGCAATCCTTAAACATATATATCCTCAAGCTGCCAATTGATTGGCGTGATATTGTTTCTTATTAAATAGGCATTAGTCTTTGAAAAGTGTTTACAACCAAAGAAGCCTTGATAAGCACTTAAGGGTGATGGATGTGGTGCTTTTAACAACAAATGTCTAAAGTTAGTTATGATCATCCCTTTTTGTTGTGCCGGCTTTCCCCATAATAAATAGACAATTGGTCTATCTTGTTGATTAAGTAAATGTAAAACACTATCACTGAATGTTTCCCATCCTTTATTACGATGACTTAAAGGCTTAGAGTCTTCTACTGTTAATACTGTATTTAGTAATAAAACTCCTTGTTTCGCCCAATCAAGAAGATATCCATGATTAACTAATCTAAAGTTAACATCATCATGTAATTCACGATAGATATTAACTAAGCTTGGTGGTAACATTATCTTTGGTTTAACTGAAAAACACATACCATGAGCTTGATTAGGTTGATGATACGGATCTTGTCCAATGATCACAACTTTTACATCGTTAAGATCAGTATGATAAAAAGCCGAAAAAACTTCTTCTTTCGCAGGATAGATTTTCTTGTTCTTATATTCTTCCTTTAAAAAGGAGGATAACTCAATAAAATATGATTTTTTAAACTCAGCATCTAAGAATGGTTTCCAGTTGTTATTTAACATGGTATTACCAACTTACTCTTTTATCTCGCCCATTGCGATTAACCATTCATTAGCCAGTTCGATAATAGCCTTTTGTGCTTCACTTACGGTAATTTGATGATCATATAATTGTTTTACGATACTCAACCAATCTATCTCATAATACATCTGCCAAGCTCTAACAGCACTATTATTAGCTAAAGCAATTATTGGCTCTTCAACGCTATATGCATACGCTCTAATCTTTTCATAACGGGTTAGATCATTGATCAACATATCATCATTATCTTCAAGATTGATTACCAACGATAGATCAGTGTGGTCGATCATATATTGTAAGCCTTCTTTACTTCTTAATAATTGGATGAACTGATTAGCCGCATTTGGATATGATGTAGCTTTATTGATGGCATAACCATCAATGCTTACAAGAGGTGTTAAAGTATTATTGTTATAACTCGGCATCTTTGCGAAGTGATAATCACTACCATTTGTCTCTTGATACTCATCAAAGAACATCCAAGTTGAGATCATTGTAAGTGGTGCTGTTTGCTTAACAAGAACTTCTTCAAAGCTAAATAATAATTCCTCGCTACTCAGTTTAGTATTCTGTTGCCACTCATATTTACCAAGATCATAAATAAAATTCAAAGAACGTTGAAATTCAACACTATCAAAACCTGGTTTTTCAGCTTGTAATTCATCAAACATTTGCCAGCCACCAGCGGTAAGCATTGCATAAAAACTATGTTTTTCATTAAATGCTAATGGGAAAAACACTTTAAAATTCCCTTTGATAGTTCCTTGTTCATAAGCAGTGATTCTGGAGAATATTTTCTCCCAACTATCAATACTATCTGGTAATCCATCATTATTATCATCAGTAAGACTGATATTTAAGCTTTCAAGCATTGTTTGATCATAAGCGAACAAAAACCCATCATATACCAATGGGGTAAAGATGTAATTTTCTTGATTAACAAGCTCAGCGAACTTATCAACAGTGTATGGCTTGATCGCTTTAACCGTATTTTCATCAATGGTTGCTACCTTATCCATGATCATTGGAATCTGGGTTGAATTAATATAGACTAGATCATAGCGTTGATTATTATAATAGTAAAGAGCTGATCGATTCTCTAGCACTTCATAACGAACTACCCCTTCATTTTCTGGGAAATATGTGTTCCACATACTAACTAAGGCTTCGCCCATTGCTTCACTTGACACAGCAACTATAAGTCTGGCGTCGTTTTCAAGTATATATGTTTTACTCTTTTTTTGATAACAAATCTTACCATCCTTTGGTTCACATTCTGCAAATGCACCACAAGCTGATATCGTTAATAATAATAGTGTTACTAAGACAACTTTCAGAATTTTCATGATTATATGTTATCACAATTAGCACCATAATGAGCGCATAACTTAATTATTTATTTTGATTATCGATGATAGCGCTGATCTTGTTTTGTTGAATAACCACAATGCGATCTGCTAGTTTTTGTGCTTCTTGCTCATCGTGGGTTATATAAAGGGTAGTAGCCTTTAGTTTGTTATGAATCATTAAAATTAGTTCACACATTTCATTTCGTAACTTGCGATCAAGATTAGCCAATGGCTCATCCATCAAGAAAATCTTAGCATCTCTAACCATCGCTCTACCCAAAGCTACACGTTGTTGTTGCCCAAGTGATAGTTGGTACGGTTTACGCTTTATTAAAGTATCAATTTCAAGCAATTTAAGAGTATCATTTACTTTTTGTTCTATCATATCTTTTGGCATCAACAAGTCTAATCCTAACGCAACATTTTCATAAACACTTAGATTAGGAAATAAGGCATTGGTTTGAAAAATCATTGCGATCTTATTTTCATTAGGTTTTGTTTTGGTAACATCAACATTATCAATTAAGATCCTTCCATTGGTGATTGGTTCAAGCCCAGCAATCATTCTGATCAACGTTGTCTTACCAATCCCTGATGGTCCTTGGATAACAACAAACTCATGATCATTGATCACTAAATTGATATCATCTAACACCAATTGATCATCTTGATAAGTTTTACTAAGCTTTTCAATCTTTATCATGCTTGTTTCTCCGTAACAAAATTCATTATAAAGAAAATTAGCTTTAAATTCCACTATCGTATCTTTATCAAAGTTATCAACTGCTCTATAATAAGAATGTTAGGAGACTATTTATGAAAAAAGGAATTTATTCATGGTTTGGTTATCCCGTTGCTTTTGACGACAGAATGGCAATGATCAAAAATGCTGGTTTTGAGACAGTGATGTTATGGTGGGGTGATGAAAGAGAAGCTGTCGATGGTTCTAAGTTTCTGCAGCCTGAAATTGTAAAGAAACATGGCTTAAAGATCGAAAATGTTCACTTACCCTTTGATGGTATCGGCATCTTGTGGCAAGATACTAATGAAGCTGATCTGTATGAAGCTAAGATAATTAAACAAATCGAAGAAATCGCCGCATTTGATGTTGACACCGTTATCATGCATATCACTAACGGCAGTAAACTACCAACACTCAGTGATGTCATGCTTAATCGCGTAAAAAGGATAAATGAAGTCGCAAAAAAGCATAACATCCGCTTAGCTTTAGAGAATTTAAAAGTCATTGGTGCTCTTGATTTTATACTAGATAATATCAAAGATGAAAATGTTGGTTTTTGTTATGATAGTGGTCATCACAAATGTTATTGTTGGGACCAGGACCTTTTAAAACGATATAAAGATCGTTTATTTGCGATTCACTTGCACGATAATGATTCAACCAGTGATATGCATAAGTTACCTTATGATGGCACCATTGATTGGGACTATGTCTATAACGGCATTATGGCATCAATATATGATCGTAGCTTGACACTTGAGCTTGAAGGAAATAAAAGCGTTATGTATCATCATTTAAGTCCTGAAGAGTTTCTTAAAGAGAGTATGCAACGTTTGATAAAGCTTGACAAACAATAATAAAAATATAAAAGAAAGCTGAATACATGATATGTAAAACAGCTTTCTTTTTGAATTTAGTATTACTTAAACTAATTCTTATATAATACAGGATCCTTTGGTATTTGTTTTGATTCTGCTTCAAATGGTACAAACCCAAATGTTGCTTTGAAGAATAAGCTAAATAAACCTGTAAAACTTGCAATGATGTCTAGTTCTGCCACAAAACCTTCACCTGTTTTTTCATTAGGCGTGATCAAAATGAGTTTGATTTTACCATTACCTGTTAAACTTACTCTCTCATAGCTTTCAACTTGTTTTCCTGCTTTTGGGTCAGGTGCTTGTTTAAACTGATTAAATGTCCAGTTAATGCCTTCTCCCATTAAGCCTTCCATAAGTTTCTTGAGTGCTTCAGAACGGGTGGCGATATCTTTTATCTGTAACAAGTTTTTCTCATCATAGAATAATTCATAATTATTTTTAAGATGCTTACTAACAAAGCTGCCGAACCATTTTTCAAACTTATCTTGAACTGATTTGTTCTTCATGAGTTTTTCAAACTGTTTCATGCCTGCCTTCTTCATCGCTTCAACTGTTAAGTCTTTTCCTGCGCCCATGATGGAATCAAAGACATGATAGTTACCAGTTTGTTCAATATTGTCTTGAATATTCTTTGCAACCTTATAAACAAACCAGCCTGCTAAACAAGAAGCAGCCTTCTTGATACTGACATTCTCCCCTGTCGCTACTGCCATTAATAGGTTTTCAATCATGCCATCAATCTTTTTGATCGCATTGAGTTTCTCAACTCTTGATAAAAAGTCCATTGATGCCAATTCTTGACCATCAATAACATCAGCTAATAGTTCAGCGATAAACTCAACTGTCATTTCCTTAGCTGGAGTTAGTATGATCTCACCATTGCCGGCATATATTGTCATAAGATAAGAGAATGCTTGATCACCTAACCATTTGATCCAATCTGCCCAATACTCTAAGTTTTCAAGTTTATTAGCTGTCTTTATCAACTCATTGGCATCTTTGGTATAGTATTCAATAGCCTCTTCACATATCTGTTTGTTGATCAGGCGTAATTCAGCAGCTGATAGTTTACTACCATTTTTACGTAATTGCATCGCAACTTTTGAACTTATGCCACCAACATTGTTAATGATACGTCTCATCTTAGCAAGCTCAGCAGCTCGCTCTTCAAGTGGTCCAGGACCAGTTCCTAGCAATCGCATTGGTAAATCTAAGCTATATGATTCACCATTATGATCACAACTAATTGCTAATGTCAGCCAGTATGGCTTAGCTTGATCCTCGACAAGGGTATTAAGTGGTTTAAAATCATAACGCTTTAAATTACTTTCAACTGGGATGATTTCATATTTAAACTTCTCAGCCAGATTGATCGTTCTTTGATCAAGTCCTTTTAAATCACCAAAGTTCGGATTAAACTTATTAGCTTTTACTTCAATTATCTTAAAGCCTGTTTCATCTTTTTCTTTGACAACCAATCTTAGATTAAATCTAGTTGGTTTAATACTTGCTTGCTCATCACTTGTATCTTCATTATATGTCATGACTTCAAACTTATCCTCTTTAATTGAAGTGTTGGCGATACTCAATCCTTCTGGCAAGATATTGATCCTTACGATCGTCTCTGCTTGTTCTTTTTCATTTTCAGCTTTAATTCTGACAAAACTATCAAGCTTTTCAATGATCAATCGATCAGGCTTTATACTATGATTTTTTACTTTAAGTTGATAACGTTCGGTATCTGTTTTCTCACATTCAGCTTCAAACACCGCATTATCAGCCAATGTTAGAGTAACGTTTGTTGGTGGATCAATAAAATCTTTTGGGATAAACTGGGTTGTGTAGGTTTCATTATCACCATATAACATGTTAATAGTCATATCTAGATAGTCACCACGTTTTAAAAACTCAAGATAGGGTTTACCTATAATCCTAAAAGTAACGTTGTTGGTAAAGCTGCCATGATTGCCTGAAAAACGGATCGCGATTTCTCCTGTTTCTGGCTTAGCCGTATTATCTTTATCATAAGCATAAACAAGAGCTCCCATATAATTATCAACTAAGCGACAATCATCTACTTGTAAAAACCTTTTGCCAGTTATATTGATCATTGCGGTTAAATCTGGTCGATCAATTTCTTCTTTGTTTGCGTTGATCTCCACAATACGAGCGTAAACCGTAACTGGTGGTGCACCAATACGAATAGCATCACCAAAATCTTTTCTTAATAACATGCGATAAGTACTTGTGTTTTCTTTGTTCTCTTCACTACTATCATTACCATCGCCACTACCACCCGCAGCAACTGCCGCTGCTGCAGCTGATGTTGCTAAGATAGCAATGATCACAGCTTCTGGTATTGTAACACCAGTTTCACCTTGAATATGACTTGCGTCTGTATCAATCACATCACTGACATTTTTATCATCAACATCGGTTTCATCAGGTACTAGTTCTTTTCCAATTTCACCTTCATATAAGCGAGTTCTTTTGATGTCAATACTAACGTCTGTTACTTCTGCTAGAAACTCATCAAACTTCGCAAGCAGAACATTATTCCACCAATCTTCTTCCATTTGATAGTAAATTTCCCATTGTTCTGCATAACCTTCACCCATACCACCACCAGTAATTCGATACTCAAGATTTACATTGTAGTGATACATGAGGGTACTAACTAAGTTTGTATCATCGACCAAGACATAGACGTCTAACTCGTATGATGAACGATAAAACTCCTTAGGATTTTCTTTAAAGGTTCTACTGCCAATTTCACGTACTAAAGCTGGTTGGCCATGTAATGTTGTCTCTTGATGGACAAGACCAATCGTCGTTCGTCTTGCGACAACATCTTCCCAACTTTCACTAACAATTTGAATTCTATTTTCAGCACTTATGATAGCTTCACCAACAATCTTGGAACTACTACCGTTAACAGTAAAATCGTGCTGTAATCTTTCTTGAAGATACTCTTTGACTAATTGATCATCGGCTGGATAATTAACCATAATGCGATCAATATGAACCATCGGTCCATCATTAACAACAGGACCAGCAATGATACGATCAAATGGATATCCTGAGGCTTCATAATCATAAGGTACATATTCATATAATCGTTGACCTTTAATCGGATAATCTTTAGTTGAAAAAGCTTGTGGATAAATATCTTTATTGATAGTTAAAGCAAAAACTGAGGTAAAAGTGAATGAAAGAAACAACAAAGCAAAACATAAAGTCGCTAGTATTTTTCTCATTTGTTTACCTCCTGTTTTTTGGTTGTTAGCTGTAATGTAAGTCCTAAAACAAGCAGTAATAAACCAACAATATATCCACCATAGGCAAAATTAAGTAAACTTATCATGATTGCTAACGCAAAACCAAATGCCCAACCACTCTTTAAGACCATAAGATCATTTTGATCGATTGGTTTGATGAAATTAAATGCTGATCTTAACAGATCACTTAAAAAACCACTTCTTTGATTGATTGATCTTAATGCTAAAACCAAAAAAGCGATACCTGCCATTGAGTTATCGATTGTTGTTGTTTTGACTGTTAAATTATAGATTATTAGTGCTATAGCCATCATTACCCATAATAAAGGGTTAGTGATATTTTTAAGCTCTATGCTTTTTATCAATGTTGTTATTGATTTGGCAGTTTTGGATAATAAACTCTTATCAAATGCGACAAGCGATATTACATAAGCAAAAACACCCTTACCAATAACACCTGCCACTTTATTTAGGATATTACCACCAAGACCACCTTGAGCAAAGCTTAACCAAGAAATAAAACTGATTCCCACTACGTTAAAGCCTAATGCTGGTAATGTTGATGCTAATAACCACAATGCTGCTAGAATCAATACTAAAACCAACCGCTTTTTATCTTTGATGATATTGGTAATATTGTTGAAAAGCCCTTTAAGACCACTTAATAGTGTCCCTAATACCCCATTAGCTATTGATGAAGATGATGGTATTAGTTCTTGTGATAAAACTTCTTCAAGCTGTTTTGAAGATAAAAATCCTAAACTAGTCGGCTCACTTGTTTTCTCACTCATTTCCTCTCTCCTTATATTCGATAATCGATGATTATTTAAGCCCTTCTTCAAATAAAAGTCCTCAAGAAAAAAGGAGATGTTATTGCATTATGATTTAAGAATATATAAAAAGCGCACAGGCGTTGGTATTAGTATCTTGTTAATATAATTATAGATTAAAGATCTCACAAACACAATAATGTAAAAAAACATATCTGTGTTTTGACAGATATGTCATTTAGTCTTTAATATTTCTGACATTGCTTCTTTAAGATGCTTATCTTTTTGTACTAATGAAAGCTCATCTTTTCCTGCTATACAGTAATATATCTTACATTTAGGTTCAGTGCCCGATGGTCTAATAGCAATCCAACTACCATCAGATAAGAAGTATTTTAAAACATCAGCTTGTGGTAATATCAAGTGTTCTTGTTTATAGAGTTCATAAGCTTTTTGCTCATTGTAATCTTCAAATCTAATAACTCCCAAATCGCCAATTTTTCTTAATGGTTTCTCACGTAGTGTTGCCATTAAGTTTTTGATCATCTCAGCACCTTGAGCTCCTTCACCACTGATTGACACTTGACTTTCTTGATACCAACCATGTTTTTGGTATAACTCAATCAAAACGTCATAAAGTGTCTTGTTGAAGTACTTGTAATAAGCTGCTGCCTCCGCAATTATCAAGCTTGCTTGCACAGCGTCTTTATCGCGTACAAAATCACTTATTAGATAACCATAGCTTTCTTCATATCCAAAGATAAACTGATATGCTTTTGTTTTTTCATAGTGAGCGATCCTATCACCGATGTATTTGAATCCAGTTAAGGTTTTTTCAGTCTTAACATTATAACTATCAGCAATCTTTTCTCCTAGATCACCCGTTACAATGGTATTAAACATAATTGGTTTTTCTGGCATTGTTTGATTCTTTAAGTTTTGCGAGAAAATATACTCAAGTAAGACTGCAGCTGTTTGATTGCCAGTCATTAAGATATAATCATCATTTTGTCTTATCGCTACTCCAATGCGATCAGCGTCTGGATCGGTTGATAAAACAATATCCGCTTTATGCTCTTTGGCATAATGAAGTGCTAACTCATACGCTTCCTTTTGTTCAGGATTTGGCGTCTTAGTATTACTAAAAGCAGGATCAGGCAAGCTTTGTTCATCCACTGTTATGTAATCATAACCAGCAGCGGTAAAGACAGCTTCAACTGGTTTTAAGGCTGTTCCGTGTTGGGGGGTAAAAATGATCTTTAGATCATTTTTATCAATTAAGGGATTTAATTGAATCTTTAATACTTCATTTACATATGGAATATCAACTTCACTACTTATGGTATTAATTAGTTGCTCTTGCTCAGGATTTAAGTTAATCTTGATATCTAACTCATTTTTAATTGCTTTGATGGTTAAAATGATCTTATCTACATACTCTGGTATCATCTGACAACCATTAGCGTCATATACCTTGTACCCATTATATTCTTTAGGATTATGAGAAGCAGTGATAACAATACCACCAAAACATTTAAGATATCTTATCGCAAAAGATAGTTCAGGAGTAGGTCTAAGACTATCAAAAACATATGATCTGATATTATGCATTGCTAAAACACGAGCTGATTCATAAGCGAACTCTTTTGATTTATAACGATTATCATAGGCAATAGCTACACCCTGTTCACACGCTTTTTGCCCACAAGCGCTAATATAAGCCGCTAGACCCATGTTAGCCTTTCTAATAGTATAAATATTCATACGATTACAACCAGCCCCTAAAAGCCCTCGCATGCCAGCTGTACCGAATTCAAGATCAGTATAAAAAGCATCATATTTCACATCATCACTCATTGACTCAAGTTCTTTCTTCAACTCTTCATCAAGACCAGCATGATTTAACCATTGATTATATTTATCCATTATTTTCCTCTTTAAATTACTAAAAAGAAGATGTAAACATCTTCAATTCTTAGTTAGTTATTTTACTTATGCGATAACTTTTTGCGTTCTTAATACTTCTTCAATAGAAGCGATCGCTACATCTTCATCTTCGCCTTCACATCTGATCGTTACTTCTGATTGTGTCGGGATACCCAATGACATAACTCCCATTATTGACTTCATATTAACTGAACGTCCCTTAAATGATACAGTAACATCACATTTAAACTTACTAGCCGCATTAACAGCGACAGTAGCAGGACGTGCATGTAATCCTACAGGGTCAATTACAAAAGCGGATATTTCTTTCATCCTTATACCTCCCGTTCTTTATTTATTCTATCTTATTTGATAGACCATATCAAGATAAGATTATCATATAACAATCTGCTTGCCAATTACTTACTAACTAAAATGTCTTTAAATTGAATTCTAAAAGTTAATTCCGTTTTGATAAAGAAACGGCAATAAGTCTAATA
>CAZKJS010000016.1:0-34090 GCA_964553255.1 uncultured Erysipelotrichaceae bacterium
AGCACCAAGCTCATTAAAGGTGAAACCTGAACTCATGGTTAGTAAGTGCTCAATAGTGATATCACGAAACTTAAGTTTATCAAGTGGCGACATATGATCACCCAAATACTTCGTTATCGAATCATTAACATTTAACAAACCATCATCAATCAACATACCAATCGCTAAAGCTGTTATAGTCTTAGATAAAGAAAAAGTATAACGCCAATAATCAATTTTATAAGGTTTATTAGTCATTTCCAATATTACATTGTTATTTTTAACTATAATCAAACTATGAATCGCTGTTGAAGCATCATTGTTCAATTCTTTGATGAAGTCATTAATAATACTGCTGTTAATACCAGTTTCCTCAGGTGTAGCATAATTAAAATCAAATGTATTTTCATAAGATAAAAAAGCCGGCTTTTGACTTACAAAAGGTACAAATGTTTTAACCGTAGTTTTTCTGTTTAATATGGCATTCCCTAGATTTAATGCATTTTTCTGAATTCGTAAGTCCACAAACGCTCCTTAAGGTGCTAAATCACTGACTTAATTATAACATACCTAATTTAAAGTAAACATCAAACAAAAAACCCGCATGGGGTTCTTGTTTATTTCTTTTTACGACTAGCTTTACGTGCGGCTTCTGATTTTAGTTTACGTGCAACACCAGGTTTAACGTAATACTCTCTTTTACGAGCTTCGGCAAGGGTTCCGTTACGGGATACTTGACGCTTGAATCGACGCAATGCATCGTCCAACACTTCATTTTCCTTTAATACTATCCTCGGCATAATTCCCCCCCTTCCAAACTTAGCAATGTTATTATAGCCAATAACATTATAAAAAGCAACCTTAAATCACATATTTTTCCATAATATATTCACAATTATTTCACAAAATCATGGTTTGTCATTATCAATAATTTATATCAAAATAATTACTTTTTATATCATTAAACTTAATCATCAACTATCTTTAAGTCAAGTTTCTGTTTGTTTACGATCTTCACCACTAATTACTTCAGTTTACACAGATTTAGTTAAAATGGACAATATCGTCGTATGTAGAAATTAATACTAGTAGTTTCCTTCAACCTTCTTACCTGAATCAAGCGCAACCCTGGTTGTATTGACTTAAAAGATGGGGCTGTTACATATTGGGGTCTTGTTGATTTTTACATTAATTTGATTTTATCCATACAAATGACAAATAAAGAACAAACCCAAGAAGCACACTTAGTAACGTCCCAATAAGATATTTCGAGCGAAAATTAGTATCCTTCTCTTTGTCATCGAATTGACCATATCTAACCATCGTTTTAGCAGCAATTAAAAAACCAATTCCATTAATTGATCCAGATACTCCCATTGCCAAAATCAACATTCTCTCCAGTATCCCAATAACCGTTCCCTCGTCAATTTCAAACTTTTTTACAGATTTATCTTTGTTGACCATGCAAAGAACTTTGTCAATCAAAATACTTGATGGCATTATTAGATATGAAATAATAACAGCAAACAACAAAAAATCATTGACGTGCACTTCCGAAACTGTTAAGTAATCAAACATAGCAATATAAATAATCAGAATAGAAATATGAAGAACCTGATCAAGTAGAAAGGTTAAAAGCTTAACTTGTTGATGATTATCCATTTTCTTACTAACATACACGTTAAGGTTATCAATTGTAAAATGTGATATCAAAACAATTATTCCTAAAACAACAACATTTTTTGACTTAGTCATAAACCAGTAAATCAAAACAATGATTATCGTATATATTAAAACATGCTTAACTATACTTTCTTTCTTTTTGCTAACCATATCATTTGTTTGAAAGTAAAAATCTCCCAAAGCATGGCCTAGCAACATTGCCAATATCAAGTTCATTTAATCACCTCGTTCATTAAATCAACCAACGATGCCGTGTACGCTCTCTCATCAGACACACCTCTCGAATAATACTTTTGAACATTTTGTCGAGTCGTTCCAATAACATTTGCAACATCATCTTGAATTCCTCGCAGTACAAAGCTAGTGCCACTAATATTTTTTCCATTATTGATATGATACTTATCTAGTATAAATGGTTCTGCTTTTTTTACCTGTGAGATAGACAAAGTATTCATTTTATCTGTATTATTCCCCGTCCTACGTATAAATGAATTTTTAATTATGTCATTTAAAAATTCAATTTCTTTATCACTAGTTTGATCTAAATAATTAATTTCACCATTTACTGACATTGGATTCAGTAGTTCATTGACAAGGGATATGCGCAATGAATTCACTCCAAATATTTGTCTTAATTTGTAATACATGTCCAACATAGTATTTACAGAATTCGAAAAAATATGATTTGAGTTTTTGATATTAAAACACACTGCTTCTTTACGAGTAACACTAATGATATCAATAGCCATTTTTGCATTATGATAGGCTTCTCCGTCAAGCAGATTCGTTCCAAAATCTTTATCCATGTAATCTAGTGTACCAACACCTATTCCTGCTCGTATCTTTGTAGGATAGAGTAACATTTGCATCATTCTTATGTATAAAAAAGCAGTTCCTGGACTATCGAATAGTCCTTGAAATGAATCTCCAGATGAGATTTCTACTTTTTTGACAAGTCTATCTTTATAGATTTTGTTAAGAAAATCTATAATTAGTATCATTTTTTTTTGAATGTCATATCGCTCTTCTGATTTTCTAGATTGAATAATATCTGCAATAAATGCTGTTTGTTGATTCATAATATCATCACCTTTTATTTTAATTATAGTGCGTAAATATAAAAAAAGCAACCATATTCAGTTGCTTTCTACAATAGCAACCATATTCAGTTGCTTTTAACAATAGCAACCATATTCAGTTGCTTTTTAATTCTAATAACTTCCTTCTACCTTATCTCCTCGAACAAGTTTAACCCCACTTGATGTTCCTATTCTTGTTGCACCAGCATCAATCATCATTAACATGTCATCAAATGTTTTAACGCCACCTGATGCTTTAACTTGCATTGTGCTTGTGATATTCTTTTTCATTAATTCAACATCAGTACTCGTGGCTCCACCTGTTGAAAAGCCAGTTGAAGTTTTTACAAAGTCAGCATTTGCTTTTACCGCGGCTTGACAAGCTCCTATTTTTTCTTGATCAGTTAATAAACATGTCTCGATGATGACTTTAACTGTTTTACCATTGGCCGCTTTAACAACCGCGCTTATATCTTGAGCTACCTCATCAATTAAACCCTGCTTGAGCAAACCTATATTTATTACCATATCCAACTCATCAGCACCATCAATGACTGCTTGTGATGTTTCATAGGCTTTTACGATAGATGTACTTGCACCCAGTGGAAACCCAATTACAGTACATACTTTAACGTCGCTATCACATAATAATTCTTTACAATAACTCACCCAATATGGATTAACACAAACAGATGCGAAATCATGAATTTTCGCTTCCGCACATAATTGCTTGATCATTTCAGCATCAGCGTTAGGCTTAAGCAATGTATGATCGATAAACTTATTATAAGATTTCATCTTCTTCCTCCTTATTGATATATTTTCTTAAAATATCTCTTGCTACCTTATCATCACCCATCCAAGGATCATTACCAAATTCTCTGGCAATATAATCTTCATCCCCTTTTCCTAAGATAAGTATCGTATCATTAGCGTTTGCTAATTCAAGAGCTTGACGAATTGCATCATAGCGATTCTCAATAATAACATAACGATCATCAATTTCCGATGCGATGTCATGACAAATATCGATTACTGCCTCATTACGTGGATCTTCTTCCGTTAGAATCAACAAATCACAATACGTATGACTTATTTTTCCTAATTTAGGCCTTTTTTTACTATCTCTTTTACCAGCGCTGCCAAAAACAGTGATTATCTTATTTTTTCGTTGAGTTATCGCTTTTGCATATTCATAAATCTGCGTAAACCCATCTGGTGTATGTGCATAATCAACAATCACATTAAATGGCTGTCCTTCATCAATTATTTCAACTCTACCTTCAATTTGCTCAATATATGCAACAGCATCAATTATGTCTTTCATGTTTAATTTAGATTCGTGTAATGCTGCAATAATAGCTAAAAGATTATATACATTAAACTTGGCTACTAAGTTTGTCTCAACCGCATACTCTTCACCAGCGTAGTTTAAAGTAAACGTTGTACTTTTAGCACTTAATTTAATGTTAGTTGCTTGATAGGTTGCTTTTTCATCAATACCATAAGTTACAATGTTAGCATCTATAATATCAAGTAGTCGCTTACCATATTCATCATCAATATTGATTATGGCACATTTATCAGCATCTAAAATACGAAATAATCGCGCTTTAGCTTCAAAGTAGTTTTCCATTGTACCATGATAATCAAGATGTTCATGTGTTAGATTGGTAAAAATCGCATAATCAAAATCAATTCCTTCGATTCGGCGTTGATCAAGACCATGACTTGATACTTCAATAGCAACTGCTTTAACATTTGCTTTATACATATCGCTAAATACTTTTGTCAGAAAAATGACATCAGGGGTAGTACTGCCGGTACTCATATGGATATTATTATATTCAATACCAATCGTTCCAATGTATCCACAAGCTTTTTTCTTACTCATAATATTTTTGATCGTAATTGCAATGGATGATTTACCATTGGTACCAGTAACACCAAAAACTTTCATTTTTTTCGATACATGACCATAAAAGCGATCAGTGACATCAGCTAAAACAGCATAAACATCCATAACTTTAATGTATACGATATCCTCAACGTAATTACTTAAGTCGTCCGCATGAACAACACAAACTGCTCCATTGTTTATGGCTTCATCAACATAAAGATGACCATCGTTGATCATACCTTTCAAACAGAAAAACATTCCGTTTTTTACTTTTAAACGTGAATCAGAGAAAATCTGTTCAATATTTATCGCTGGTGTTTTAGCTATTAATTTATCAAGTCGCATATTTACTCCTTTATGATATATCCATGTAATTGTTGACCAATATAATCACTTACTCTTACATTGTATATTTTTTTTGGTTTTTTTTCAGTACATTTTACCTTTACTGACAAATATTCACTAGTGTATCCAATCATTTCATTATTTTTTGAAGATTCAAAAATAACCTGTACTTCTTTATCTATAAAACTGCGAGTATAGTTTTCATTTAGTTGTGATGACAGATCAAGTAGGCATTTAACTCTTTTTTTCTTGATGATCTCATTAACTTGTTGATCAAGTTGAGCAGCCAATGTTTTAGCTTTTAACGAAAATGGAAAAACATGTATAAACGAGAATGCCATTTTTAAAGCGAAGTTATAAGTATCATTGAAATCATCATCACTCTCTTGTGCAAATCCAACAATGATGTCTGTACTAATCGCAATATCCGCAATAGTTGTTCTTATCTGTTTAATCTTTTCTTCAAAATAGTTTACATCATAAGGTCGACCCATGAGCTTTAAAATCTTATCTGAACCAGATTGCATTGGTATATGTAAATGTCTAGCAATTCTTTGGTTTTTTTTCATCAACGTTATTAGATCATCTGTTACTTCTGTAATCTCAATTGATGAAATTCGAATTCTTTGCACATCAGTTTTTAAAAGCTCTTTTATTAGATCAGTTAAAGTCATATTGTATTCTTTGCCATAGCGACCGGTATGAATACCGGATAAAACAATCTCATTATGACCACTACTTATTAGTTTTATTGCTTGTGTTAATACTTTTTCAGGAGCTAGTGATCGCTCTTTTCCTCTAGCATATGGAATGATGCAATAAGTGCAGAACTGATCACAACCATCTTGAATTTTAAGAAAAGCTCTTGTGTGAGTGTCAAAATGATCAACTATTAGCTCATCAAAATTCGGGTCTTCTAATACATCACTAATTACTATTTGTTGTTTACGCTCATCAATAGCTTTGTTGATATGTTGTAACAATTCGTTTTTATGCGATGAGCCAATTAATACATCAATACGCGGATCTGCAGTTATATTCTTCTCATTCACTTGTACCATGCAACCTATCACACAAATTATTGCATTTTCATTTTGATGTAACGCTTGATTTATCTTTTGTCTTGTTTTAGCACTAGCTGTATTAGTGATAGCACAACTATTTACAATATATATATCAGCTTTTTCATCAAATGTTTTTTGAATATATCCTGCTTGTTTCAAAATTAAAACGTAACTTTCGGATTCATAAGTATTTACTTTACAACCTAATGTATGAATAGCGAAACTCTTCATTTTATTTTTCCTTTTTGTGAAGCAACTTTATGTGATTATGCAATTTTGCTTCAACATATTTATTACATAAATTTGTCGATATCAATGTGTTTATCAATAGATCAACATCATCACTTAGTATGGCTTTAGCTACCTCAAGCAGTCTTTCTTTTGTAAAGTGACGAGGATCCTTAAAGCGATCGAATTGCCATTTGATGACTTTTGATCCTAAACTTACTTGATATACACTCTTAGTATTAAGATTAAAGATAATATAACTATCTTTGTTTGAAGCAAGAAATATACTTGAACTAAATCCTGCTTTATATGGTGCTTCTTTATAGTGATTAACATCAATCATGATATCATTGAAACTTTTTTGAAGTTTATAATATTGTGGTAAATCAAAAACAATCATTTGATTTTCATAAAGAGCGTTTAGTAGCTCATCGAAAAATGCAATGCGAATAACTTGATCTTTCTTTGTTGTGAAATGTTTAGTATTAGCTTTAGCTTTTAACATCTCATCATCAATACACTGCTTACGTTCGTTATATTCAAAATATTGCCATATGTCAAATAGGCGTTGTCTAAGGTCTTCGTAGTGTTTTTCAAATTCTTCTTTATTTAATAAGCTTTGATATATGATCTCATAATCGAAGAAATCTTTATCATCATTTAATTTATGTTTAAGACCGTACTTATTAAGTTGTTTCTCAATAATTGTTCTTTGTTGTTTAAAGTATGTAACATTACGATAGTTAAGGTTGCCATTTTTCTTTAAAATATTGATTATTTTTTCCATGAACTTTTCTCTCCATCTGCACCTATTATACTTAAAGCGTATAAAGCAGCCGTTTCAGCACGATAAATACGTTTACCTAAAGAAACGCTTTTTATACCTAATTTGGTTAAATGATTTATTTCTTCTTCACTAAAGCCACCTTCAGGACCAATAATAAGATTAGTGTTCTTATTAAAATGATATAAACTGATATGAGTATCTTTTTCTTTCTCATAAGCTACGATATTTATATCATTAGAAGCAAGCGAAAGATCCATAAGTTTAATCGGCATACTAATCTCAACTAACTTCAATCGTTGTGCTTGTTCACAAGCTTCAAGAGCAATCTTATTATATCGATCAAGCTTCTTATTTATTTTTTCATTAGCTTTTACTACACAATGTTGTGTAATAAGTGGTATTATCTTACTTACACCTAATTCACAAGCTTTCTGAATAGCCCATTCCCATTTATCTTGCTTAATTAATGATAAATATAGATTAATTGTAAATGGTAGCTCAGAATCATTAATCACCTCTTGATAAGCGTAAGCAGTAACATGATCATTTACTTCATTCAAGCGACAAAGATAGACTTTGTTTTGATCACTGATCAAGATATTATCATCCGTTTTCATACGCATAACATTTTTAATGTGATGACTTTGTTTTTTATCAAGCAATATCAAAGAATTAATTTCAATTTTTGAACTAATAAAATACTGTTGCATACTACTCTTCCTGATTAGCAAGTTTGCGTAATTTCACAACTTCAAATGGTTTTAATTTCCTTGATTTACCAACAGCTAGATCATTTATCGTTAAAAAACCAAATTGCTTACGATTTAGTCTTGTTACGGGATAACCAAAATAATCAAACATTTTTTTAACTTGATGATTGCGACCTTCGCTTAACTTGATATCTAATGTCGTTTGTTTTTTATTAAAATCCTTATTGGTTATTCTTATTTTAGCAGGAAGTGTAAGCTTACCTTCAAGTATTATTCCTTTTTCTAAAGCCTTAATATGTTCTGTGGTCAATATACCCTTAAGATCAACTTCATAAATTTTAGGTATATGGTAACGAGGATGAGTCATCTCATTAGCGAAACCACCATCATTAGTCAGTATTATTAAACCAGTTGTATCATAATCTAAACGTCCAACTGGAAAAATTCTCTCATTTGATTCTATTAAGCTTGTTACAATTGGTCGATCATGTTCATCGGCATTTGAACAGATATATTTCTTAGGTTTGTTTAGCAAATAGTAAACTTTGTTCTCTCTTTGAATCGCTTTACCGTTAACTTGAATTTTAGCACCTTTTTTAACGATAAAACCCATCTCAGTGATAATCTTGCCATCAACACTAACCTTACCCTGAGCGATTAATTCTTCTGCTTTTCTTCTTGAAGCAACGCCACTTTCTGCAATAACCTTTTGTAAACGATCCATAAAACCTCCATATTCTGGTAATAATCGTAAAGCGTCAATAAGACGCTTTAGTTAACCAAATAAACTTTCACCATCCGCAAGACTATCATAACTTGGCAAATCAGGCAACTCCTTTAAACTCACTAACTTAAACACATCCATAAATTCCTTGGTAACACCATACAAAATCGGACGACCAGGAGCATCTGATCTACCCATCTCTTTTATTAAGTTGCGCATAAGTAATTTTCTTAACATCATATCACAACCCACTCCTCTAATTTCTTCAATTTCAACACGTGTTATTGGTTGCTTATATGCGATTATCGCAAGGGTTTCAATTGCTGATAGCGACAAAGTACTACTGCGACTCATTTTGAATAAACGTTCTGCATATTGATGCACTTTTGTTTTTGAGACAAAACGATATATTTCAGCGTAATTTACTAGTTCAATGCCATGTTTTTCTTGGTTGTATTCATCTTTTATTTCTTCTAAATAAATAATTACTTCAGCAGGTAAGATATCAAATAGTGTACTCAATTGTTCAAGCGTTACACCTTCTTCACCAACAATATATAGTAAGCCTTCAATAGTGCTTATGATTTCATCTTTATGCATATATCTTACTCCATTTCAGCCATATCACTTCTTTTTTGTCAATATGATATATCATTTCATTCATTTTAATTAATTCAAGCACTGCTAGAAACATTAAGATAGCTTCGCTTAGATCATTAGCGGTTTCAATCATCTCAATAAGCTTGAAACTACTATTAACATCTTCAAATCGAATTTTGATAAGTTCAACAATCTGCTCAATAGTTAACTCACTTGTAGTTGTTTTGGTCATTAATGGTTGTGTTAATGCTATATGTTTTAAACATCTATTCATTGCCTTCATTAAGTCATAAGGATTACCTTTTAATGACAAAGTATCATCATCTATCAACCATTTTTCAGCTGTAGTTGATACTGATTTTGATAATTGTTTATTACGTTCATTAAAACGATCATTCAACTGTAGTGCTATATCTTTAAATCGTTGATACTCAATCAATCGTCTAACAAGTTTTTCCTTGGGATCTTCTTCAATTTCCTCGCTTGTTATCTTAACATTTGGTATCAGTGATTTACTTTTATACTCTAAAAGTCCAGCTAACTCTGCTAAATATTCACTCGCTATTTCAAGACTCATTTCTTCCATCGCCTTAATATATGCAATATATTGGTCAGTTAGAACATCAAGATCAAGATCAAAAAGACTTAATTGCTTTTCGCGAATCAAGTGTAACATTAAATCCAAAGGTCCCTCAAATTCATTGATTGAAACTAAAAATGTCACTATATCACCTTTATGATTATATCATGAAGTTTGTTTAAAACGATACAGTAACATTGTCTTATCTATTATAGATTTTCATCTATCATGGTTTGTATGCGAGCTTGAACCTCTTTAGCTAAATCAAGCGTTGACCAATCTTTATACTCTTCATAATGGATTGGTTGATCAAATACGACCTTAATTTTCTTTTTCTTCTCTTTACTATCTAGTGGTATATAAGCATTAACAAAAGCAAATGGAATTATTGGCGCTTTTGCTTTGATAGCTCCTTTAAATGAGCCTGGTTTAAACTCATTCATTTTTTGTGATCGAGATCTCGTACCTTCAGGAAAAATCAATACATTTCGTCCTAGTTTAAGATAATCACTTAACTGGTTTGCCATTCTAACCGCATCCTTTAAGCTATCGCGATTAAAAAAGATTACTTCCATGGCTTTATACCAGTCACTTAAAAACGGGATTTTATTAGCCTCTTCTTTGCTTACAGCAGTTATTGGAATACTACAAGCTTCTGTAAATACAAAAGCATCAGTTGTTCCTTGATGGTTACCAACAAAAAGAAAACCATCTTTTAATGGAATGTTGTTTATTCCAATAGCTTCAACATCAAGTTTGTTTATAGCTACTATTTTGCGTGCTGTTCTTCTTAAAAGTGGATAACGCTCACCAAATGGAAGCTTAGCAGCTTTTTTGGCATTAAAATATATCCATGGTAAATAAGGAATCAATTTGATCCAAAACAAAACTAATCGCATATAGTTACCTTCTTTTGATATTCAATCACTTTAAAACCATCATACTCTTCAATCGCTAAAATATCATAATTATCAGGATTGTAATCCATCATCCAAGTATCGGCAGGCCATTCACCATCAACAAGTGAGATATAAAGTTTCTTACAATAAGGTAATGCTTGTTGGTATATTGATGCACCTCCACAAATAAATATCTCTTCCTCAGTATCACAGTTTTCAATTAGAAAAGACTTAAAATCGTGACAGAAACTAACATCATCAGCTAAAAGATCAGGTATGGGATAGTGACTTACAATTATTGTATGACGATCCTTCAAAGGTTTCTTTAAGGTCCTAAATGTATTTAACCCCATAACGATAGTATGATTCAAAGTTCGTTTCTTAAACTGCTTAAGATCGTCCTTCAAGTTCCAAGGCATCCATCCTTGATATCCAATCGCGTAGTTTTTATCATGAGCAACAATTAGTGATAACATTAAACGCTTACCTTAGCCTTGATCAATGGATATGGATCATAATCAACAAGTGTGAAATCTTCGTATTTAAAGGCAAAAATATCGGTTACATCCGGATTTAGTATTAACTTTGGTAATGGTTTTGGGGTTCTTGTTAGTTGTTCATTAATTTGCTCAATATGATCTTTGTATATATGTACATCACCGAAAGTATGAATGAATTCGTATGGTTGATAATCACATACCTGTGCCACCATCATTAAAAGCAATGCATATGAAGCTATGTTAAAAGGTACCCCTAAAAAGACATCAGCGCTACGTTGATATAATTGACATGATAATTTTCTACCATCAGAACTGACATAAAATTGGAAAAAAGCATGACAAGGTGGTAAAGCCATATCAGTCTTTTGTGCTGGATTATATGCACATACTAAATGACGTCTTGAAAACGGATTAACCTTAAGATCATCAATCAGTTCAGTTATTTGATCAACGCCAAAAAAATCTCGCCACTGCTTGCCATACACTGGCCCTAAATCACCATGATTTAATGCAAAAACATCATCCGTTTTAATTCTATCAACAAACTCTGCCATGCTTTCCCCATGATAATCTTCAGATTTTTGAAACTTAGCATAGGGCCAATCATTCCATATGCGTACATTTTGATCTACTAACGGTTTGATATTTGTTGATCCTGTCAAAAACCATAAAAGTTCAACCGCTATAGACTTAAAATGTAATTTTTTAGTAGTTAAAAGCGGAAAACCATCTTCTAAATTCACCCTTAGTTGATAACCAAAGGTAGAGATGGTTCCCGTATTAGTGCGATCAGTACGATCACTGCCGTTGTTTAAGACATGTTTACATAAATCAATATATTGCTTCATAACTTACTCCTATTAATGCAGTCAATTAACTAATCAAGTTTTAATAATGATATTCTTTCCGCAATTATATCACAGCTATAGAACATATTCTTTTCTTTAGTAACGAAATTATTAGCTTGTAAGCGTCCTTTTATACCAATGATATTGTCAAGTTTACATTCTTGAATATATGTTTGCATTGTGTTTTTCCACATTATGACCTGAAATTGATCATTTACCTCTTCATTACTAGTAAGAGTTCTTTTAACTTCAATGACTAATACCGCTAATTGATTATTGTTACCAAATTCTTTAATGACCGGCTCTTGTACAACTTTACCGACAAGAACAACCTGATTTAACATATTAATCCTCCTTTTCATAAAAGGATTATGTATGATAAAAAAGAATTAAACAAATTAACATTTTGGTTAATATCGTAAACAAACACCATTTTCAATAGATAGAATGGTAGTAATAGTACAATATCTACCATTATTGAATATTTATCCTAAGCTAAACAGTCCATCCTAATAAATGAAGTAACAATGCGATCACTAAGATAACAATAGCTGCTAAATAAACCATTTTTACAAGATTGTTAGTGGCTCTGCGATACATGAAAAAATCATCAGTGCATTCTTTAACTATCTGTTCAAATGCAGCGTTTGCGATCTTATCAACATCAATTTGTGTTAGTTGATCTGCATACTGTTCTTTTATTAGATCACGATTATATACCATGAATGTTTGATAAACAGCGGGTGTTCGATCTGTTCTTTCAATTTCCTTACCACCAGAATATCTTAGTGTCGCGGCAATTTTAGATTTGAAATCATATTGCGCATTGTCGGTAATAGCACTGAGTATAGATGTTTCTACATCGTTAAAATCATGTTCTGTCATCTTGTTTTGCTCCTTCTTTTTTAATGGTTATCAATGATGAGTTGTTAATATCAACGCGTTTTAATGCTTCTAGTATTGTTTCAGTATCAACTTCGTTTATCAACTCAATACTTCTAAATAGATCAATCTTATTAATGATACTACGCACATAGGAAACTCCGATATCATTGATGTTATTAAAAATACGTAATGTTTGGCCAAAATATCTTTTCTTTAATTGATTTATTTGCGTAATTTCTATCAAACCTTTTTTCATTTGTTTAAGTTGAGCATCAATAGTGTTTTTAAACACTTCTATATTGTCGGTTTCATTAAAGAAAAGCAATATCGCATAATCTGCAGTAAGATCAACATCATATCCAAAATAATCGGTTATGATCCTATCATCTAACCATTTTTGGTATTCTTCATTTAAACCGCTGAAGTATGATTCCATGATAAAACGTAAAGCCCATTCATTTTTGTTGCGTTGTTCATCTGATTCATTTACAACTTTCATTTTGTAGGCTAAACAAACTTTAGGTTGGCTAACATCCATATTGATCGTAATGTTATTGTTTACAACTTCATATGGTTCATCATAAACTTGTCGTTTAAGTGGTGAGAAATTATTAAACGTTTTTCTTGATTGATTATTTTTTACAATATCCAATATGTGTTTAGGATCATTACCTGTAACAATTACTAGTTTCATATTGGCTGGATGATAATTGTATTGATAGGCTTTACTTAATTCTTCGGTTGTAATGGCTGTTACTGATTCAACTGTTCCACCAATATCGTGTTTAAGTGGGAAATCATGAAACAGAGCTTTTAACGCCTCATTTAGCAAGCGACTGTCTGGCATCTGTTTATACATCAATAATTCTTGGGTTATGATACCCTTTTCTTTTTCCACAGATTCATCATTGATCCTTAATTGTTGAACAAAATCAAGCAACAAGTTTAATGGTTTATCAATACTATTGTTAGAAGTTGAAAAGTAATAAACTGTCTCATTGTATGAGGTAAAAGCATTAACATTTGCACCCATAGCTGAGAAAAGACCCATGATATCCCCTTCTTCATCTTCAAAAAGTTTATGTTCAAGAAAATGAGCAGCTCCTGGTTGAACAAAGAATATATTATCACTAATGGTCTGTTGATAATCAAGTGATCCATAGGGAACAGCAAATAACGCTGATGAGGAAGCGTATTCTGGTTTGTGAATTATAAATACCTGTAGTCCATTTTCAAGAACATCAGTATATATTATTTCTTTGAATTTATCGTTATCTATTCTTTTCATCGAAGACATCCTTTTTTCTAAGTGTTAAGATCGTATTCAGTTTAAGTTGTTTAAACGCCCTCATCACGCTTTCGTTATCAACTTGCTTAATTAACTCAATCATATCATCATAACTGTAATTCTGTTTTAATAAATGATTCTGATAGACGAAATTTAAAATAGCATTGGGATTATCTGTTATGCTCTTTATACTGTTGATCAACATTTCTTTTGACGCATTCATTAGTTTATCTGTAAGCGGACTATTAATGATCGATGCTACTTGTTCAATGATTAAAGATTTACTTTGATCAAGATTTTTATCATCAATACCAGTATATATCATCATAACACCATCAAAGCTGATCAATGATGAGGATATGTTGTAACACAAGCTTCTTTTTTCTCTTATTTCGGTAAATAGCAGTGATATTGGTAATTGTCCAAGGGCAATTGTTGCAATTCTAAGACTGTAGTACAAGGGACCATTAATCGCGATATTAGTATTGTAAACCATTACTAAATTAGTTTGTTCTAGATCCTTATTAACTTCAATTAACTGTTCTTTTTTTGATTTTACTAAATAGTATGTGTCTTGTTTAGTTTCACGTTTAGTGAATGGTAAATAAGTATTAATATGATTTAAAACATCAACAAGTTTAATATCGCCAACTATTGTGATAGTTATCTCATCTTCTATAAGCATCTTATGATATTCCGCGATAACATCATTTAACGTAATCTTTTCAAGCACACTTAGTTCACCATCAATATTGATCGCTAAAGGATAATCGTGTCCAGCATATTGTTGAGCTAATTTCACCGCATGATCACGTGGTTCATCTTGTGTTCTTAATAGTTCGTTATATAATGTTAACTTAGCTTCATCAAAAGTTGCTTCGATAAATAAAGGCTTGAAAATGATCTCACTTAAAAAGGCAAATTGAGCATTTAGGATATCTTCATTGACATATTTTTGATCAATTGTACGAATCGCAAATCTAACAACAGCACCACTACCATAACCTAAAGTACGTATTATCAATGAAGCACCATAAAGATTATCAAGGGCACTATTCATCTTAATCTTTGTATCATATTTAACACTACGATCTTGCATCATTAAAGCTAAGATCGATCGCGTTGTAGCATTTTTTTCATTAATCTGACTCAAGAATCTAATTTCTATAGTTAAGTCTTTAAACTTCTTGGTTTCTTCAACATAGAGATGTACATTATCTTGTATTTTTTTATGATCCATAAAAACCTCCGACTGCAAATGATTATATCATAACTAATAAAAAGTTCCCATTCAGGAACTTCATTGATTTTTTTCAATATATACATCACGTGGTTTACTGCCTTGGGCAGGACCAATAAGTCCTCTTTGTTCCATAACATCAACCAAACGTGCGGCACGATTATAACCAATACCAAATTTCCTTTGTAATAAGGAAGTAGAAGCTTTTTGAGCCTCTTTTACATACTCAACGACTTCATCATAAAGTGGATCAGCTGAATAGTTTGTATTAAACCCATCTTGATCATTATCTAACTCTTCTAGTCTAATAAAAGCATCATCATAGCTTGGTTTAGCTTGATTAGCGGAATATTGGGCAATCTTACTTACTTCATCATCAGTAACATAAACACCTTGTAAACGGATTGCTGTAGGCTCACCAATAGGCCAATACAACATATCACCATTTCCTAATAAACGCTCTGCTCCAACTGTATCAATGATTGTACGAGAATCAATACCACTACTAACCGCAAAGGCGATACGACTTGGAATATTAGCTTTAATGATACCAGTAATGACATCCGTACTAGGTCTTTGCGTAGCGACGATCAAATGGATACCAGCAGCTCTAGCCAATTGCGTTATTCTTTGAATACTTTGTTCAACATCTTTGCCAACCGTAGACATTAAATCAGCCAACTCGTCAATGATAACGACAATACGTGGCATTAAAGCTAGTTTTTCTTCAGGATGATTTCTCAAATATTCATTATAAGATGCAATATTTCGTACACCACATTTAGAGAATATCTCATAACGATTTTCCATATAATCAACGATAACTTTTAAAGCTTTTGCGGCGTCATTGCTATCATTGATAACTGGACCAATCAGATGAGGAATTTGATGGTATTGTGTAAATTCAACCTTTTTAGGATCGATTAGTAACATCTTAATTTCATCAGGTGATGCTCTAAGTAACATTGTACAAATCAAGCCATTAACACAAACTGATTTACCACTACCAGTTGCACCAGCAATTAATAAATGTGGCATTTTATCTAATTCACAGTAAACAGGTTTACCCATAAGATCTTTACCAAGGATAAATGTGAGTTTCTTGTGTTTCATATCTTCTGGTATTGAACTTATCAGCTCAAGCATTCTTACAGGGATCATCTCTACATTAGGTATTTCAACACCAACCGCATTTCTTCCAGGGATTGGCGCTTCAATTCGTATACTTTTAGCAGCTAATTCCATTTTTAAGTTATCCTGGATCGCTGCTATTTTGCTTATCTTGACATTAGAATCAGGTTTTATCTCGATTTTAGTGACTGAAGGTCCAACATTATTGCCAATTAATTCCGCATTGATACCAAATTCTTTCAATATCTCAAGTAACCTTCTTGACTTTTGATCTGCAGCTCTACTGTTCAAACTTGAACTTTTCTTATTAGTGACATTTTCAAGTAATGATAAAGGTGGTAAAGCATAATTAAGATTGGAAGTGATCGTAGCAGCTGAAGTTGTTTTCACAATTTCAGACGAAGTCAGATCAACGGTTCTTGTTGTTTTAGGTTTATCGATATCGATAAATACTGATTTCTTCTTCTCAGATTTATCTTGCTCTTTAAACTCTTCATCACTGATTATTGTTGTTGTAGTTTTCTTCGGTTTGATAATTTGCGGTAATTGCTTAAAATCAACTAGTAATAGTAAACTAATTAATGCAAATGCACCGATAATAACATAGGTACCATTCTTTTCAACCAATAAGGAGGTAATAGCATAAAGTATTGCTCCAACAAAGCCCCCATGAGTATTTTGTTCACTACTGAATATTGATCCAATGCGACTTAAATACTCTTTAATAACATCAAAGCCTGTAAGTTCATTAAATCCATTCATTGATTGCCATAATAAAAAAGCAAAATATAAAATGATCAATGAAAACAAATATTTGTTAAATCTTAATTGTTTTCTTCGTGCAAAAATGATGAACAAAGCAATCATAAGCAGAATAAAATAAATAATAAAGTCGTGCTGACCAAATAAAAATCTGACGATGTTGGTTAAAAAGATACCAATTGGTCCATAGCGTTGAAAACCAATAATGACAAAAGCGATGATCACCACCCCTAATATTGTCATATATATATCATTCTCTAAGTTATGAGTTGTATTCTTTTTCTTTTTTCCCGACATCTTTATTCTCCCTTAATCAGCTATATTAATCTCAACAATGGTAGGTAATATCATCGGTCTTTTACCTGTTTCTCTTAGTAAATAACGAGTTATACGATCTTTAGCTTCCATTCTTATCGCCATATTTTCAAAACGTTTCTGTTCTACTGCTTCTTTGATCGTTTCCTCAAGGATGTTCCCGACTTCTTTTACGATATAGTCAGCGTCTTTTAAGTAGATAAGTCCTCTTGATTGCACATCAGGTCCACCGATTACTTCTTTGGTATTGTAATTGATTATGATACCAACAATGATAGCTCCATCTTTTGATAGTACATCACGGTCTTTTAATACAAAGCTACTAACATCAGTATTATAATTACTATCAATCATGACTTCATTTAGATTGATCAAATCTGATGTTGTTTTTAATAAACCATTTTCAAAAGATGCAATCTGACCATTATCTAAAACGATGATATGGTCAGCTCGATAACCCATATCAAGCGCAATATTGGCGTTATTTACTAAATGACGGTATTCACCCTTGATCGGTACGTAATATTTTGGCTTGAAAAGATAGATCATCATTTTTAAATCTTCGGTTGAAGCGTGAATTGAGCGTACTTTACGACTATCTAGTACTACAACCTTAACATTTTCTTTGTAAAGTTCGTTTTCCATATTACTTGCTTCAATTTCAATTGCATCACCACTTGGAGATCCTATTATTACCGTATCATTTTGATTAAGTGAGACAACATTGTCCTCACCCATCGCTATTTTCATCATTATCCTAAAAACATTGGGTCCATTTCCAGTAACAAGAACAATAACATCTTCTAAATCATTACAAAATTTACTTTTTATCATATTAACTTTACTTGCTAAGAAGTAATAGCCAAGCTTTTCCACCTTTTTGAATAATTCGCGTAAGCTATCATCATAGATGAACACTCTTTTATGATACTTATTCGCAAGCTCAAGAATCTCAATAATACGATATAGGTTTTGTTCATAAGCCGTTATGATGATCCTACCTGGTGCATTTTCGATATGTGTTTCAACTAATTCAGTAATTTTATGTTGAGGAGCCGTATATCCTTTGTTATCAACACTACTTGATTCACACATTAAAACGAAAACACCTTTTTTACCTATCTCAGCAAATTCTGCAACATCACTTGCGAATGGAGCTAATTTAACATCAGAATCGATAATGTATTCACCACAATATACAATATAACCTTGACTGGTAGCTATAGCTAAGCCATAACCATCCATAATTGATGTCGTTAAGCCAAAAGTAACAACCTCAATTTTTCCAATTTTTAGCCTATCACTTCGTTTGATCAAGTTCAATTTATACTTAGTAATCCCTAATTTCTGCATGTTCATCTCAATTACAGCTGCTGTTAGGGGTGTTGTATAGATAGGAGCATTGATCTGTTTTACCAAATGACCAAGCGCTCCTAAAACATCATCATGGGCATGAGTTATAAAGATAGCTTTTACTCTATCTTTGTTTTTTATTAAATAACTAAAATCTGGGATGATCATTTCAACACCCAGTTGATTACTTTCAGGATATTTTAATCCTGCTTCAATTAAAATTATATCGTCATTGATCTCGACTACATAAAGATTCTTTCCATCTTCATCAAGACCACCTAACGCAAAAAGGCGGATATTTTCCATTTTTTCCTCCATACTCTTTCTTTTATTATACTCGTTTTAAAACATGTATTCAAATATAGTATTAAACACATTTACCATTAAGTGACCATGTTTTAGCGTCAGTAATCAACACATCTACAATCATACCTGGCTCTAAGTTAACACCAGTAAAATTTACCAGTTTATTGGTTTCAGTATAACCGCTATAGACATTTTTGTTCTTTTTGCTCAAACCGTCCACAAGAACTTTAACGGTTTGATCAATATAAACTTCGTTTTTCATTTTAGCATACTTATCTACTTTTTCATTCAACATGCTCAATCTTTTTTGTTTTACTTCAATACTTACATTATCAACCATATTAGCAGCTGGGGTACCACTTCGTGGTGAATATATAAAAGTATAAGCATTATCAAACTTACAATAATCATATAAAGCTAATGTATCTTGAAATTGAGCATCAGTTTCATTGGGAAATCCAACGATAATATCAGTTGAAAAAGCACAATTTGGCAATAAACTTGATAAACGATCATAAATGGCTTTATATCTTTCTATTGTGTAGCGTCTACCCATTAATTTTAAGATTTCGTTATTACCTGATTGTACCGGTAAATGTAAAAATGGCATGATATTATCATATTTAGCAATGATATCAATTGTTTCATCAGTAAAATCCCATGGGTGACTAGTAGTAAACCTAACACGTTTTATTCCAGTTTTTGCGACTTCCTCTAAAAGCAGACTAAAACCATCATTATAACCAAGATCTTTTCCATAAGCATTAACGTTTTGTCCAAGTAAGGTAACCTCTTGATAATTATTAGCAACCAAATCTTTAACTTCAGTGATTATATCATCGATCACTCTTGATCGTTCTTTTCCTCTTGTATATGGAACAATGCAGTATGTACAAAACTTATCACAACCATAAATAATATTGACCCATGCTTTATGTTTAATAAAGCGATCAACAGGAATGCCTTCAATAACCTCACCCTCTTTTGAATATACTTCAAAAACTCTTTCATGGGTGATCATCACTTGATGTAATAGTTGGGGTAAACGATGAATATTATGAGTACCAAAAACTAGATCAACATGAGGATATTTATTGATCAAAAGTTCAATTACCGCTTCTTCTTGCGCCATACATCCACCAATAGCAATTATTAGTTCCGGTTTTTTATCCTTATACTGTTTTAAATAACCAATTTCTCCAAAAACTTTATCTTCTGCATTTTTTCGAATAGCACAGGTGTTTAAAATAACTAGATCGGCTTCATTAAGATCTTCGGTCACACTAAAACCAAGAGCTTTTAATATACCAACCAAACTTTCAGAGTCACGCTCATTTGCTTGACAACCATAAGTGCGAAGATAAAATTTTAGATCATCGCCAAGATTGCTTATTTGTTCATTCAAGTAAAAAAGATCCCGTTTAATCGGTGCTTGTTGTGTTGTTCTTTTTTGGGCATCTTTAAGTGATGGGAATTTATTTGTCATATTTTTCCTTTAAAAAACCAAGCAATGGCTTGGTTTACTGCGAGATGGCTCCTACTGGGCAAGTAGCTACACATGCACCACAATCGATACACGCTGCTTCATCAACAAATGCTTTTCCATCATCTTGCATAGTGATCGCTTCCGTCGGGCATACACCGACACAAGCACCACAACCAATACACATATCTTTATCTACTCTTGCTGGCATAACGTCATTCCTCCTTGACAACACGTCTATTATAGCAATCTTATAGTACAGTTTCAACCGGTATTAATCATTCTGGTCTTATCTGGATACGTATAATGCTTTTAGCTCTTTTTTCTTTGATCTCGATCAAAACCGCCGAAAAGATACCTTCACCCTCAGCAATTGCATAATGCGTTTTTTGTTTATGAATGACATTCGCAATGACCTCATCAATATCACGACCCAAAATACTATCATAAGCGCCACACATTCCCACATCTGTAATGAAAGCACAACCATTGATGATTCTTTCATCAGCAGTTTGAATATGAGTGTGAGTGCCGATAATTGCTGTTAAGCGATGATTAAATTGCCAAACGAATAATGCTTTCTCACTTGTTGTTTCACCATGAAAATCAACAATGTAAATGGCATCTTCATTAGCTACATTCATCAAAGCAGTAAAAGGATCACTAACATCTCTTTCCATAAAGGCTTGACCCATAATATTAATAATACCGATAGTCTTATCTTTGATATTAAAATAGCGAACACCCTCACCCTCTTGATTGGGTTTCATGTTCAATGGTCTAATAATACGCTTATCATTGATGATCTCATAAATATTATCCTTAGCATATGTATGATTACCCATAGTTATGACATCTATACCCCAAGAAAGAAGCTCATGGAAAATCTTGGGTGTTATCCCTTTTCCATGAGCCGCATTTTCACCATTAGCAATTATTAGATCGGGTTGATACTTTTGCTTTAATATTGGTAAGTGCTTTTTAACAGTCAAACGACCACTTTCACCAACAATATCACCGATAAATAATACTTTTATCATTTATTTAGCTACTTCTTGTGCTCTAGTTTCTCTGATCACTGTGACTTTAATTTGTCCTGGGTAGCTTAGTTCGCTCTCAATTTTCTCTTTAATCTCACGCGCCACTCTAAAACAAGCTAAATCATCTAGTTTATCAGGAATTGCCATTACGCGAATTTCACGACCAGCTTGAATTGCATATGTCTTATCAATGCCCTCAAAGCTGTTAGCTATCTCCTCAAGTTTTTCTAAACGATTAATGTAGTTTTCCATTGACTCAAAACGAGCACCTGGTCTAGCTGCACTTAATGTATCAGCTGCTGAAACTAATATTGGTATTATTGATTTAGCCTCTACATCACCATGATGTGACTCAATAGCGTTTATTACGACATTATTTTCACCATGCTTTTTAGCTATCTTAACACCTAGCTCAACATGACTTCCTTCAGCTTCAAAATCAATCGCCTTACCAATGTCATGTAATAAACCAGCTCTTTTTGCTAAGTTTTGATTCATACCTAATTCAGCTGCCATAATACCAGCTAAAGTAGCAACTTCAACACTGTGTTGTAAAGCATTTTGACCATAACTATAACGATATTTTAATCGTCCAACTAATCTTATGATTTCGCGATCGACTTTACCAAGACCTAATGCGAAAATTGTTTCCTCACCAGTCTTACGGATCGTTTCCTCCAATTCCTCAGTTACTTTTTTAACTACTTCTTCAATTCTACCTGGATGAATACGCCCATCTCTAATTAAGTTTTCAAGTGCTTGACGCGCTATTTCTCTTCTGATCGGATCAAAACAAGATACAGTGATCGTCTCTGGTGTATCATCGATGATTAGATCAACACCAGTTGCTTGTTCAATCGCTTTAATGTTGCGACCTTCACGACCAATGATACGACCCTTCATTTCTTCACTTGGCAAAGCAACAACTGAAACAGTCTTTTCTTGTGTTTCTTCTTGCGCATACCGTTGAATAGCTAAACTAATAATGTTTCGAGCATTTTCGCTTGCTTTTGATCTTGCTTCATCTTCTTGATCTTTGATATATGTTGTAACTTCGTTTTGGATTTTCTTCTCTACAACTTCCATAAGTTCTTTTTTAGCATCCTCAACACTCATTGTGGCAATTCTTTCAAGTTCAGCATGCTGTAATTCTTTTTGTTTACTTAAATCTTCTTCCATCTTTTCCAGTACATTCAATTTATCGGTTAATTTCTTATTTTTTTCTTCGAACTGTTTTTCTTTGTTCGTTAAAACTTCATCACGGAAATTAAGGGTGTCTTCACGACGCATCAATTTTGTTTCAGCCTTTTGAGCTTCTAGTTTTTTATCCTTTATTTCCCTTTCCGCTGCAAGTTTTAATTCATAAACTTGCATACGAGCATCCAAAGCGGCTTCACGTGTTATGGTTTCAGCTTTCTCATTAGCTTCTTTTATAACTTGTTTGGCCATCTCTTGATGTTTATTTAACCTGCGATAGGACATAAATATCATGATACTTATGCCTAAAACTAAACCTACTATACCAGACAAGATGGGTATAAAATCTTGCATTTTAATACCTCCATGTCTAAGTAGTGAATTATCACTCTCTTTTATATTACCTAATTTTATGTTATTTCACAATTAAATTGTTAAATAATGCCTTTTTAGTTTGTATCAAATGATCAATAAATGAAACAAAAAGAAATAAGCTGATCAATCGATCAGCTTATTGTTCTGTTTTTTGATACATTTTTGCTCTGATAGTACTTGCTAATGAATCCGCTAATTCCGGATTAGCACTTAAATAAGCTCTAACAGCTTCTTTTCCTTGACCAATTTTCTCATCGTTGTATGAAAACCAAGCACCACTTTTCTGAATAATGTTGTAATCGACTGCCAAATCGATGATCTCACCAAGTTTTGATATCCCAACACCATACATGATTTCAATCTGGGCGTTTTTAAAAGGTGGTGCAACTTTATTTTTAACAACTTTTACTGTTGTTTTATTACCGATAATGTCTGTACCATTTTTGATAGCCTCGCCTTTTCTAATATCAATTCTGATCGAAGCGTAAAAACGTAATGCTCTACCACCACTGGTTGTTTCAGGATTACCAAACATGATCCCGACTTTTTCACGTAGTTGATTAATAAAGATAGCAGTACATTTACTACGATTCATGATTCCTGCCAACTTACGCATTGCTTTGGACATCAATCTAGCTTGAAGACCAATCGATGAATCAGCCATTTCACCATCAAGTTCTGCTTGTGGTACTAATGCTGCAACTGAATCTATGACAATTAAGTCAACTGCACCACTTTCAATCAACATTTCAGCGATTGATAGGGCATCTTCTCCACTATCGGGTTGTGATAATATCAACTCATCGATATTGACACCTAAAGCCCGTGAATACATCGGATCAATGGCGTTTTCTACATCAATAAAAGCAGCTCTGCCACCAGTTTTTTGTACTTCAGCAATAGCATGTAGTGCTAAAGTTGTTTTACCACTTGATTCGGGTCCATAAATTTCAATAATTCTCCCACGAGGATAGCCACCAACACCTAAAGCATAGTCAATAGCTAATGAACCACTACTAATAGCGTCAACTTCAACTCTTGCTCTATCACCAAGACGCATGATAGCACCCTTACCGAATTCTTTTTCTATCTTCTTAATCGTTTCTTCTAATAACGCATCATTATTTCTTGTTGACATGATTTCCTCCTTTAATAAAATATCAAACTATTACTTCATTTCCTAAAATCTGTAACAATCGAACAATCGTCTTATTAACGATATCATTTCTGATCTTGTTTCGTGATTTACTTATATGATCACAAAACAAGTAGTTTTTATCTTTAATTCTAATAACACTATATACTAATCCAACCGCTTTGTTTTCCATAACTGTTGGACCAGCATTGCCTGTAAAACTAACTGCTATATCGGTTTCAAAGATATTTTGACAATTTTTAGCCATAACTATAGCTGTTTCTTCACTAATAGCACCATATTTGTTAATAATATTTTGATCAACATGGCCAACTTTTATCTTGGCTTGATTTGAATAAGTCACAAGCGTTCCTTTATAAATTTTTGATACCCCACTATATGAGGTAATCTTTGCCCCAAACAAACCACCGGTTAAACTTTCCATTGTACTAATCGTCAGATTTAACTTGATTAATTCAGTTACTAAAGTGCGCATTTACTTACTTTCTAACAAGATATCTTTTGCTTGCATAAAATAGGAAAAGCCACTCATAAGTGATACAAAGGTCGCAAACCAGAACAAGAAATCAGCTACCGCCAAGCGATATAGTTCAAACGGGAGATTATTAAGTAATATAACGATTATAGCAATCATTTGTAAGACCGTCTTGAGCTTTCCTAAAGGTCCCGCTGCCATTACTTTACCCTTTGCACTAGCCATCATTCTTATAGCATCTACAATTGTGTCGCGCCAAATCATTAACAACACACCAACAACTGGTACAATTCCTAAAACAGCTAACATAATAAAGAGTGTATTAACCAATAACTTATCAGCGATTGGATCAATAAACTTACCAAAAGATGTTATCATATTACGTTTACGAGCAATTTTACCATCAAAATAATCAGTAACACTTGCTATTGTAAACAAGCACAAAACAATTATATTCTTGATCGGTAGAGCAACATGTGCAATTTGCAAATAACCTAGTTCAATCCCAAATTGAGCATAAGGGAAAATCATAACCAATACAATCACAGGAACAATCAAAATACGAATGATTGATAACTTATTAGGTAAATTCATATTATTCTCCTTTAAAAATGAAAGTGAGTTTTAAACCAGAACTAAAATTAGCTATACTTTGTGATAATTCAACTTGTTTATCATTGATAAATATACTATTACCATTCATGCCGCCTAAGTGAATCATGATCTCGCTGTCTTTTTTTGCGTTATAAAGAATCTCAAGCGATGTTCCTTTTTGATAAATCTTGCTTGCTGGATTATCGCTTGCTTCACCATCATAGAATACTTTGATCCAAGTATCTCGACCAAAAGTTATTTTAATCGCTACTTCCTCATTATCATACCAATCTATGATCTGATAGGTACGACTATCAACTGCAGAAAATTGTAACTTACTAGTAGTTGGGACATCAACGATTGGATCATTTTCATCTGGTTCATCAGTAATATCAGGATTAACAATAGGATCGCTATGCTGAAAGCCAGGATCTGGTGAACGCCATTGTGGTAGAATATACACAAAGAAAACGGATGTTAAAGCAATTAATAATATAATGACTATCACAATAAGCGATAACATTGGTAAATCAAGTTTTTTGTTTAGTTTTTCTTGAATATTATGAACTTCAGCTTTCTTTTTTATTGAACGTTCAATATCGTTTGTTTCTTCAATTCTCTGTAACTTTAAAGTAGTATGAAACTCATCTACTGCATTTTCTAGTTGATCGCGAAACTGTTCATAATCGATTTTCAAGGCATTACAATAAAAACGAATATAATATCGCAGATAAGAAATATCGTCATCAAAAAAGCCGATGTTGCCCTCTTCAATTGCTTTAAGACGATCAACGGCGATTTTTGTTCTGTTGCTCATTTCTTCCAGAGGAATACCTTGCTTTTCGCGAGCTAAGCGGAGCTTTTCACCGATATTTTTCATGATGCACAACCTTCCTCAAGTAATTATATCAAATCACTATCTTATTGTAAAACAAATCAAAATGATAACATTTAATTCAATATACCATAAAAAAAGGAATTTACATTCCTTAATTTGACACTTTATAAGCCATGTTCTGTCCTTATCCTTGGATAAGTGGTAATCATTTATCTACATCAATTAGATGTTCCAAAGCCATTTCAGTTCATGACTTTGAATTCCCCTACCAAATTTGGGTTTCTCGCTTGCGGGGTTTACCTCGTTCCACTTTATCGGTTTCCCGATAAACTACGTCACTGTGGCACATTATCGACTCTATCCATAGCATAGCTTTAGGATTTTGTCGGCCGTCAGTATAAACTGCCAAGATTTATTTTTTAATCTTGCACAACCACTACTATCATCGCAGATAGTGCGAGCATGGACTTTCCTCTACCTAATCAATAGGCAGCGATTACCTAAGTGTCACTTTTGTTTTGTTCACCAGCCATAAGGGCTTCAAGTCTTGATAACCTTTTTAAGATATCTGTAGCACTTGCTGGTTGTTGATCTTCAGTACTTCTTAATTTTGCTTCAAGTTCAACAATGTAAGATTTAAGTGCAGCGTTATTTTGAAGGCTCACAGCCAGATCGGTTTGTTGATCGTTGATTACTTTGGTCAATTTTTGGTAATCTTGGATGACTAAATCAAGAAATGCATCAACTTCTTCAGCTGAATAGCCTTTGAACTCGATAGCGAACTGTTTATCGTAAATCGTTTGTGGATCTAAGTTAAGCTCTTCTTTCATCTTTATCACCCTATACATTTTCGCAAATTAAGGCGAAAAAAGCAAGATATTATCATTTTATTCGTTTTTTAAGGAATTATTAATATTTAGCGATTCCTTTCTTAATTCGTGTTGATTGTTTTACATTGATTAAAATAATGTATATAATGATACAGGTGATACTAATGGTAAATTATCCAACACCAAAAAAGATTTCTAGCATCAACACTAGAAAAGCTGAACTGGTAAAATATGGAAAACGTGGAATGTCGCTTGAAGATGATATCAACGCAACAAACGCTTTTTATTTACAAAGTGAAAGAGCTGTGATCCATAAAAAACCGACACCTGTTCAAATTGTGAAAGTTGATTATGCCAGCCGTAGCACCGCAAAGATCACTGAAGCGTATTTTCGTAAACCAAGCACAACTGATTACAATGGTGTATATAAAGGTAAAGCTATCGATTTTGAAGCTAAGGAAACAGCGTCATTAACCGCCTTTCCATTAAAGACTATTCATAAACACCAATTAAGTCATTTAAAGAATGTACTAAAACAAGGATGTTTGGCTTTTGTTATTATTCGCTTTACCGCTTATGATCAAACCTTTTTGATCAAAGCACAGGATATGATCTTATTTGATCAAGGCAAAAAACGCTCAATACCTTATAAATGGTTTTGTGAAAATGCTTATCTGATCCCATTTGGCTTAACGCCATCAATCAACTATCTAGATGTTGTTGACAATCTCTATTTCTAAGGAGAAACATATGAAAAAGCTTAATTTACAGAATATCTTAAAAAGAAAAGAAAATGATAACAAGAAAACCAAAAAGAAAAGCAGCTTTAAGAAAATACTTTTAAATGCTTTTGTTGGTATCATTGCACTTGGTCTTATCATGGTTGTTGCTTTTACCCTTTATATCAAAGCTACGATCGATAAAGCTCCACAGTTTAATATTAGCGATTTTGAAAATGTCGAATCGACTAAAATATTTGACGCTGATAATGAACTGATTGCTGATATTGGCTTAGTAAGCCGTGAAAATGTCGCATATGAAGATATGCCACAAGCTTTGATTGATGCTTTTGTATCAATTGAAGATTCCCGCTTTTTTGAACATAATGGTTTTGATCTACCAAGATTTGTAAAATCAATGTTAGAAAACATTAAAACTTTAAGTTTTTCACAAGGCGCATCTACCTTATCAATGCAATTGATCAGAAGCGTTTACTTTACTGATGATGCAACGCAAACAAGTCGTGTTAAATCCATTGAATATAAGATTCAACAGATATATTTAGGTATTGTTGCTGATCAGCAAATAAGTAAAAAACGAATCTTTGAATTATATGTAAATCGCATTAATTTTGGAGCATCTACTACTCGTGGGATCAAAGGGGCTGCTCAGTATTATTTTGGTAAAGATGTAAGTGAACTAAATCTAAGTGAAGCTGCATATTTAGCCGGTGTTATCAATGGTCCCAATTATTATAATGCTTATCGCAATATTGATGCGGCTGTAAAAAGACGTAATGTTGTTTTAGCAATGATGTTAAAACATGGCTATATCACTGAACTTGAATACGATTTGGCTGTTGATATCAAACTTGAAGACCAACTAGTTGGTGTAACTAATGTTGGTGATAAATATATGTCTTATATTAATACCGTTGTTGATGAAGTAATCGCATTAACAGGTAAAGATCCTTATACAACAAAAATGAATATTTATACATATATGGATCGTCCAACTCAAGATGTTATTGAAGCTATTCAAAATGGCGAAACAATTGTTAAATGGCCAGATGATCTAATGCAGGTTGCCATTGTTTCAGTGGATAATCAGACTGGTGCTATTGTTGGTGTTGGTGGTGGTAGAAGCAATATTGTTGCTAAAGGGTTCAATCGCGCTACCCACATGTATAAACAACCAGGATCTGCAGTTAAGCCCTTCTTATCCTATGCTTTGGCATTTGAATACTTAGGTTGGGCAACCACTCATCCTCTTGATGATAAACCAGTCGCCTATCGTGGTACTGGTATTCAATTAAAAAACTTTGATGGTACATACAAAGGCCAAGTATTACTTGATTTTGCAGTTGGTGTATCATTAAATATTCCTGCATATACGACACTTGAAAATGTATCAGATGTCATTGGTTCAAAGAAAATCGTTGAGTACCTAAACTCGATTGGATTTACCCAAGTAACTACTGATAAATTTGATTTGGGTTATGCGATCGGTGGTTCAACCTTCGAGGTAAGTGTTGAACAAATGGCAGCAGCCCATAGTGTTATGATAAATGGTGGCAATTATATTACACCGCATACGGTAAGTCGCATTGAGTTTGGTGATGGTTCAGAGCCATATACACCAACCTATGCTTCAGTAAGTGTTATTTCACCAGAATCAGCTTATTTGTCAACGTACTTAATGGAACAAGATGTAAGTGTCAATTATGGTAATTACATGCAAATATTAAAACGTAGTTATGAAGTTTATGCGAAAACTGGTACAACAAACTATGATGATAGTTTCGTTAGCTTTGGCATTCCAAATGGCGCTGCTAAAGATAAATGGATGATCGCTTCTACAAACAAGTATACAACAGCTGTATGGATTGGTTATGATCGTGCAGTTGATGGTGAAGGAACATTTATCAGTGCTAGTAAAAGTGCATTGAATATTCCTGGAAGAATTAATAGTTTATTACTTGATGTTTTAAATCGTAAAAATCCTGGCAATGTTACAAGACCTTCTAATATTACCGAAATAACTCATGTTAAAGGCGTTTATCCATACGCTGCACCAATTGAAGGCATGAATCCTGATTTGATCGTTACCGGTTTGATCAATAGAAAGAATTTGAATTTGTTGCCTTTAACAATCCCTACCCTCTCATCTTTAACTAATTTTACTGCTACCTTAAAGAGCATCGATAATGGTGAAGCGACTATTACCTTAAACTGGGCTAGTTACCCTGATCAATCACAACTAACTATGAGCGATAATGTTCTTGATCTTACAACTGAGATAACTGATCCAAAAACAGGAAAGACTACAACCGTCACCGCCTTCGGTACAAAGCTTTATGATCCAACCTGGGTATTTGGGGTAGTACAATACAAAGCGAGCATTAATGGCGTTGAAAGCGTTGCTACATCTAATTCTCAACAAGAAACAAAAATAGCACTTCCTGCAAGTGGTGAAATCGAAGCTTGTGGTTATTATGCTTACCATAGTGGTTCAACAAAAAGCAACCAAATCTGTCAAACAATAACACTTGATATTGATATACCACCAACTGGTGATCTTGACACTATTGATGAAGTCAAAGATTTCATGACTACCTATGGCATCAGTAATACTATTTGGGAGCTTGTGGTAGATGATGCAAGCATCATGACACTTGATGAAGTAGCTACTAATTTTGGCAATGTCACTTCCTTTTTGACAAGTACTAATGTAGATATTAGAAATACAACAATACCCTTTGATGATCTTCTCACAACACCTGTTACGATCAAGTATAAAGGTAGAGTCAGTCTTCCTAATTTCACTAATAAAAATGAAGTAGCAACGATCACTACTAAGCTTGGTGTAGCAACTGGCAAATGGTCGGTGGTTCCAGGTGGTACTATCGATATGCTCCCTTTACCAACATTGAATCAAATAATAAGTATGACACCTACTGATCCACGTAATACTAACATCAATGTTAAGCGACTGCGTGACACTTATTATGTCATCACTTATTTCGATCCTATCTTAAATCTAAGCGCATCAACAACGGTTGAAAATGTACTAGCTTACACCTCAACATTACCAAATATAACCGTTAGTAATCTAGCTTCATTAACTGATCCTACAAAAATAGTGACCAGTATCACTATGGGTTCTACTACCTTTAATACAGGGAATAAACCCTATTACTCCCAATTAGTGAATCAAACAATACAAGTTAATGTAGCTTCATAAGCAAAGACGCTCAATCAAGAGCGTCTTTTTTACAGATAGCGATAAATGGGCAATGAATACAATCTGGATTTCGAGCGAAACATTTGTATCGCCCAAAGAAAATCAACAAATGATGAAGTAAACTCCATGAATCTGAACTAAAACTTTCCATAAGATTTGTTTCAACCATCATAACACTAGCATCAATTGGCGCTAGTCCTAAACGTTTAGCAACACGTTCAACATGCGTATCAACGGCTATGGCCGCAATATTAAACCATACTGATAAGATTACATTTGCACTTTTACGACCAATACCAGGTAAACTAATTAGATCGTTTAGGGTATTGGGAATTTCACCGTTATAATAGCTCAAACAATGTTGTGCCATATTTTTTAAGTTCTTAGCCTTATTTCGATATAAGCCTATTGTCTTGATCATCTGTTCAATTTCATTAACATCCGCTTGTGCAAGTTCGTTGATATTTGAATAACGCGCAAATAGTTTTGGGGTTACCTTGTTAACACTAACATCAGTACTTTGCGCCGAAAGCATGACAGCAACTGTAAGCTCATAAGCACTTGTATGGTTAAGTTCACAATGGGCATTTGGAAATAACTTGATCAAATGATCTAAAATCATTTTATCAGTCATTCTTAGCCTCACGACTGTTTACTAGAATATTATGAATATAGTTTAAATTCTTCTTTTTATATATCACTGCTTCTCTTAGTGCATTAATGATCTCATCTTCTTTATACATACTTAACCATTCATTTATTCTTCTTAGATCACCTTGTGAAAGAATCTTCCCTAATTCATTTTCAAACAAATCATAAAGTGAAGATTTATCATAAGATGTTACTTTATTTTCATCAAAAATACCATCAATGATAAACTTGATCTTCTTATTAACAACCTTGATATCAAGATAACCCTTAGTTCTTAAGTTATTTATCAAATTATCAAGTTTATCAACCGCAACATTACATTTAGCGCTTAAAATATTCAAAGACAAATCAAGTTGAAACTCATTGTGGTAATCAACCACTATCAACAACATCGCTTCCTCAAGTGTCAAATGTAAATTTTGAAGATTATCTAAAAGCCATATTCTTTTATTAAAGTATCTTTCATTCCACCATTTTGTCATACATTATCCCCTTTTATAGTATCGTAAAACAGTATACTCATCATAATCAATTAATAGTTCGCCTTCCACTGTTTTTATTAAATATATTGGTCTTTCCTTATAATAACCAAGCTTTATATCACTTGTATTGAATTGATATTCACTTTGATATAGCGTTACTATATGTTCAATGTTTAAACTACTTACAAGCCTACTTGCTAAAAGCTTACCAGTAGTATCGAAATAATGATAAGTGTTCTGACATTGAGCAACATAATAAACTTGATCATCCGCAAAACGTGATATCAAAACACAATCGCTTAAATTATTACTTTTACTCATCGTTTCAAGTGCTTTTTGATCATTCAAGCGATAAATTACTATTGGAGAACCAATAAAGTATGATATATTAAAAATAACGATGGAAACAATCATCAATATTAGCAAGATACTCATCAAAAACTTAATTAATACTTTGTTCATCATACTTACTCCTTAATAGATTATATCAAATTTGCATAAAAAAGTGAAAAATGTTAAAGTGTTTTTTGTATTATATGGAGGTCATATGACGAAGAAAATGACACGAATAGTTTCAACCGTTGTCTTAGTCATTTGTTTTGGTATAGCTACCTATTTCTATTTTCGACCAAAACAAGCGGCAATCATCGCTGATAACCTTATTGCCATCCAAGAACATAAATTAACTTACGCTAATATCAATGATCATATAACCGCCGATAACAAACCACATTACTTGTGGCTATGTGACCTCAATAAGAACGACTGTATCTATGTCCGTGATTATGTGATTAAACCGTTAGTTATTGAGCTACAAACGAAAGAACTTAATGATATAGAGTTTGTTGATTTCTATGAAGCTCCTGACTCAAAGCAGTATATGACCAATAACTGGGGTATAACTAGTTATCCAGCGTTTGTGACAGTACAAAATATTGATGGTAAGATTACTGTATTAAACAGTCTTAGTTGGGATAAAAACAATCCCTTCGACTCACAAGATCTAAAAACTTGGATGTATGAAAATGGTATTTGGAATGGTGTTTATCAGGTTGAAGAAAAAATAGCTCCGGCATTAAATAAATAGCCAGAGTTTTTTTATTTGCATATACGTTTTAGTTTATCAATAGATGTATTACAGAACTCACACTTGATCGTTTGTACTTTATTATGATAGCCACAACAACATTGCCAATAATCATTCATGAATATTGGAATTACTTCAATGTTTGGAAAATAGCGTTTAAATCTTATCATATCTATGAGCTTAAGCTTTTTAATAGGTTTAAACAGTATTGCTGGCTGTCTAATATCAGTCTTTTTATTATTGATGATAATTTCTCTTATCTGGATATTATGGATATTAAGTGCATATAATCTACATTTGATGATGTTGTTACTATTGTGATTAAGGGCGTGAGTAAAATTATTGATGATAACTTCTTTTTGATCAATGATAAATTTAATTTGATCAATTCTTTCATTATTAAAACGACGATTAAAAAGATAAACATCATACTCATTATTATTATTGATATCTTCAATTTTAAACATCCAAAACTGAGCATCAAGACTATTTTCGATTTTGTTATTGATCATGCATTCATAGAAATCAAAGCGTTTAATTAGTATCATCAGTAATTCCTCATATTAAGATAACTATTTTTAAGAATAATAAAGACTATATCAATTATAATCCTTAATAAAAGAAATTCATACTATTGTTTTTACTAATTTTTATCGATAATGAATTATTAAAGTAATTTCCGTTTTAAGAAAGAAGTGGAAATAAGTGTGAGA
>CAZKJS010000017.1:0-33083 GCA_964553255.1 uncultured Erysipelotrichaceae bacterium
TTTCTCAAATTAAAAGTACACCCTTTTTTTAGAGTGTACTTGTCATCAGTCTGAGGGTGAGGTTAGCCTCACCCTTTCTTCTTCTATTTTCTTAGTTATCATCCACTTTTGTAGAACTAGGTATAATGGGTGAAGAAATCAGTTCTTTATGGTGAGTACCATCGCTATCATAGACCATTATTACGCCTTGTCTTATTGTATAACAATCACCAATGTAATAGTGATGAGTAATCTCAAACGGTTCGTCATTAACATTCCATCCAATTGTTTGCTTAAGTAAAGCAATATGAGATGTTCCTATTATTTTTTCTTGATAAGCATCTGGTAAACAAGCCGATATTTCGGTATAGCCATATGAACGATTAATACCGATTTTGTTTACGAATTCATTAAATGAACCGTCAAGTGCTTTGATATCAATATGAGATAGAATTTTATAATTGATGTATGTGTAAGAAAGTGCTATTAGTCTATCATCGGCGAAACGCTTCCTAATAAAGAAGTGTACATAATCATCTTCGTCGATGTTTAATGTGTTCATAACTTCAGGAACATCTTTACCTTTCATAATCCGATAATCAATTAGCTCTGTTTTTGGTATCATATTGGCTAAGGTAATATCGTCAGTAAAACTTTTACTTGTTTTAATAAAAGGTTTTGAGATTTTTTGCATATACTCATTTGAAATAAAAGAGCCCTTGCCTTGAATTCTTGTTATATAACCCTTTACTGACAGTTCAGTTAAGGCTTTGTTTATAGTCATGCGACTAGAAGAAAAGGTTGAACAGAGATCCACTTCATTTGGTATTTGATCTCCTGGTTTTAGTTCACCACTTTTAATCTTGTTAATATAGTAATCAATAATCATTAAGTATTTTGCTTGTTTTGCCACTATTATTCACCTATTTCGTATCTTATTCATAATATTATTGTATATACAAGGAATGATAATTACAAGGCAAACTCGCAGATTTGTCTGCGAGTTTGTATAGTTTATTGATTTTTTGGATAATGAGAAGATACTGACCTGTTTTTAATAGGACTCACTTTTGTATCGATCCCAACATCTTCACAAATTAATGCACTTAATACTTGGAATGGAACTACATAAAGAATCGCGGAAAGCAAATTGTTCGTTTTTATACTGAATACTAAATCGCGATTGGTTGCATCAATTTTTTCGCTTGTAATAACAAATATATGCTCAGTAAATACATCACGCATATAGTTAACTACTTCCACTCCTCTTGTAAATTCTGCACCATCAGCTAAGATATAAAATGCGAAGTTATCTTTATTATAGGCTCTTAAAGGTCCGTGTAATTGCTCTTCCATTTCATATCCTGTGCATGGTCTTGCATACGTTTCAAAAAACTTTAAACGTGCTTCAAGTGCAGTCGGATAATTCATACCATAACCTGCAATCGCTGATTTTTTCATAGTTAAGAACTCCGCTTTATTGCGATTATACCAATCAATTGATTCTTGTACAGCAATCGGAAGATCATTTGCTAAATTTTTAGCATCGTTATCTAATTTGACATATTCATTTTCGGTTATTATGCTTTTTGCTTTTGCGATTTCAAGGGCAATAATATAAAACTGATAAATTGTTCCAGTGTATCCTCTTGTCTCTGGTCCAATCTCTTCTTCTTCACAAACCAAATGACAATAAGCGTCAGTTAAAGTTTCAATAACACTATTAAGTTGTTCTGAAACTCCAATTGTAAAGAAGCCTTCTTTTTTTGCTCTAACAACTGCTTCGCAAGTTGATATGCTATCTCCGTGCTGTGAGAAACCGATAACACAAATTTCATCATTTTTAAATGAGCCACTTGGGTTGATCATTTCATGATTCGTAAATATTGTTGGTATGCAAGCTATACCTTCAATTTTTAGTAAATTAACAAAAATGTTGCGAATAACTAATGCAACGTGATGAGAAGTCCCTGAACCTAAAAAGTAAACCTTCTTAAAATCATTCTTAACGAATAAATCAACAAAAGGTTGAAGGTACTCGTCTCTAATATCATAAGTTTTTTTGAGAATCCTAGGAGTGTCTTTAACATGTCCTATCATTGATAATTTTTCCATAATTTGCCTCCGTTTTATTTGATGTTATATAAATATTAATAGCGCATCACCATGATAGCATATATTAAGATGGTTTGTAAACACGAAAATATATACAAAATAACATTTTAATAAGAAATGATTAGGATAATTGATTAAGTAATGAGTGAATAAATTCGAATTATCATCAAAAAATAAAAGTTGAATGAATAAATATATATTTACTATTGCTAATATCGTAAGTTATGCTTATAATATGTATATAGTTAATAGCGCATAATCAGTAAAGGGGATGAATGAATGAATCATATTGTACTAGCTTCGCATAGTAAAATGGCAGAAGGAATAGCTGAAACTGTAAAGTTTTTTTTACCAAGTTCGAAATTGACTGTTCTTGAGCAAACGTTAAATGATAATAGTCTTGAGCGAAGAATGATCAATGTTTTAGAAACAAATGCAGATAAAAACATTATTGTCTTTACAGATCTTTATGGGGGTTCGGTTAATCAAGCTTTTTTTCAGCAACTTAATAACTACAGATTTCATTTAGTTACAGGAATGAACTTGGCATTGATATTAGAATGCGCAATGATGAATGATGATGTTAATGAGGATTCTTTACGAGACATTATTATTGAAGCGAGAAATCAAATAAGTTACATGAATGATCTTTTTAAAACTATTACTGATAATTGAAAGGAGGAGATGTTTTGATTAGTTTGTTAAGAGTAGATGGTCGACTTATTCATGGAATGATTACTGTACCGTGGTGTGGAGCATTGAAACCAGACTGTTTAATTGTTGTCAATGATAAAGCAGCGAATGATCCAGTTCATACAATGACATTGAAACTGGCTAAACCAGCTAATGTTGATGTTTTTATTTGGACTCATGAAAAAGCATACGATAGACTTAACGGACCAAAATTTAAGAATCGAAAGTGTTTTATTACTTGTGCAACAATAGCTGATGCAGAAAAACTAGTTAATAATGTATCTGATATCACAAAGTTAAATATTGGGCCAGAAGTTGACGAAAAAGGTGGAAGAATAACAGAGGGAAAAGAGAATTTTCATAATGTATACATATCTAAAGATGGTTATGAAATTCTGAAAAGGATACACAATAAAGGTGTAGAGATATTCGCTCAAGTAACACCCATGGTAGAGAGAGTAGATTTTACTGAAATTGCAAACAGATTTGAAAAATAAGGAGGAAAAATCATGTTATTAAATGCAATATTAGTGGGTTTAGTTGCTGGTTATGGCAGAATTGAACAGTCATGGTTCGGACAGCAAATGATAGCAAGACCCATTTGGTTATGTACATTGGTTGGTTTAGTTCTTGGTGATTTTAAAACGGGTATAATAATTGGTGGCACACTAGAACTTATTTGGGCAGGTGTTGTACAAGTCGGAGCAACTCCAACTGAAGTAGTTAGTGGTAGTGTTTTAGCAGCTGCTTTATGCATTCAAAGTGGCTTAAGTGTAGAAGAAGCTGTTGTTATTGCCATTCCTGTTGCAACATTAGCAGGTGTAATGAATACTATGATAACATCTTTGAACACAGTATTATGGTCTCCAGTAACAAATAAAGCAGTTGAAGATGGTAATGCCAAAACAATTTGGTTCACTGGAATCGCTGGTGGATTAGTGTATTTCATTGTATATTTTGTGATTATTGCATTAGCGTTTATGGCAGGCTCTGCTGCTATTCAAACATTTATCGATAAAATACCTATGTTAGTTCGCAATGGTTTAACTAATGCTAGTAGATTACTACCTGCAATAGGTGTTGCTGTATTACTAAAATTCACATTTGATATGAAATATGCAGGGTTCTTTGCTTTAGGATTTGTGTTAGCTGCGTATTTAGGTTTAGGAAGTATGGCACTAGCACTGATTGGTGGTATTAGTGCGTTTATATACTACCAACTAAAACCAAATAGAGTTGAGGAGGAAGACTAATATGAGTGAGAAGAAACTAGATAAAAATTTATTAACAAAAGTCTTTTGGCGATCATATCAAGCTTTAGGTTGCTATTCCTATGATAAACAACAAGGTATTGCTTACATGAGAGCATTACTTCCAGTATTAGAGAAACTTTACCCAGATCAAGAAGACTACAAAGATGCCTTAAAAAGACATAACTCAATGTTTAATACTACCTGCGCATTTGTTCCTTTTTGCTTAGGAATTACTTGTGCTCAAGAAGAAGAATTTGCAAACTCTGAGAAGGGTTCGATGACACCCGAAAGCATTCAAAGTGTGAAAATTGCATTAATGGGACCTCTTGCAGGGATTGGTGATTCTTTTTTCTGGGGAACATTTAGGGTAATAGGTGTTGGTATTGGTGCACCGATGGCAGCTGCTGGCAATTTTGTTGGTGTCATTCTGTATTTGCTAATTAATTTAATCCCATCAACACTAACTCGTTGGTACGGATTTTGGTTAGGTTATAAGGGTGGAACGAATTTCTTGTTTAAAATGCAACAAGACGGAACACTTGATAAATTGACAGAAGCAGCTAAAATTCTCGCTTTAACTGTAATTGGTGGTTTAGTAGTTTCAAATGTTCGTGTACCTGTTGCGATGGTCATTCAAATGGGTGGTGGATCATTAGATGTTGCTGCTACGTTGAATGGTATAATGCCTAATTTATTACCATTATTGCTTAGTATATACGTTTATCACTTGATTCAAAAAGGGATGAAGATTAACACTATCACCTATGTAATATTAATAGTTGGAATACTGCTTACTGCAATCGGCTTTTTCGGATAGAATCAGAGAAGAGTGTATCAACACTCTTCTTTCTTTAGGAGACTAACTATGGATATTAAAATTATTCTTGTGTTGATGTTTTTAAGCATATTTTTAGTAGGATTTCAAAAAAAGAAAATTACAGAGTTCTTTTTATTAGATTTGCATAAAACATATAAAGAAAATACTGATATGTTTTTTGATAAGATAGATAGTTTTGTTGGGCGATTAATTTTACCAACGTTTACTCGTGAACTTATGAAATTGAATCACTATATAAAAGTAAACGATAAGAAAGAAGTAGATATAATATCTGAAATGATACGCAAGATGAAATTGAGATATATTGATAATTTAGCATTATCACAGAAGCTTTTTGCTTATTATCTTGAGAACGAATATTATGTTCAAGCTGAAAAGAATTATAAAATCATGAAAAAGATAACAAAAAATAGTAGAGATATACAAACGCAAATATTGCTTTACGATATGAGTTTAGCATACGATGTACTTGCGAACAAAAATGTAAATAGAATAACTGAATTGACAGAATTGATCAATGATGTTAAAGATAATGAGATGAGATCAATTTACTATTATCGATTAGCGATTTTGTATAAAGTTGAGGGCGACTATAATAGATATATATCATCTTTGCAAAAAGCAAAAGAACTTACTAGTAATTATGCTAGTAAAATGAAGATAGCACAGATTATTAAAGAGGAAGAATATGATAAATAAGATAAAAGCAGTTCTATTTGATCTGGATGGTGTGTTAGTTAACTCAGAAGTTGTAAAGCATTTAGTTATCAAAGATTTCATTGATGAAAAGGGCTATGACATCGATCATCGACTCTTTTTTTCATTGATAGGATCTCACAGTTCACTCAATACCTGGGATGAGATCTTTGATCAAATTGATGATAACATTGTTGATCAAAAGACATTTTTAAATGAGTTTGCTTTGTATAGTAAATCAATCATAGCTGGTATTGATTTTGGTAAGTATAAGATGCCGTATATTGAAAAAGTGCTTGAGTTGTTTAAGAAAAGCGGTATTAAGTTAGCTTGTGCATCAAGTAGTAGTATCGAGTATATCTATCGATTGCTTGATCAATGCATGATCAAAGAGTATTTTGATGTAATTGTTACAGGAGATGATTTTAGCTTGAGTAAGCCTGATCCAGAAATATACTTGCATTGTGCTGATAAATTAAGAGTTAACCCAAATGAATGTATGGTCATTGAAGATTCACCTTATGGTATTATGGCAGCTAAAGCTGCTGGTATGCCGGTTGTGGCATATAAGGAAGATTATTTTGGTTTAGATCAATCGCAAGCTGACTACAAAATATCTTGTTATTTAGAATTGATCGATCTTTTTCAACAAAAATGATTACTCAATACTGATCTCACATATTAAGACATCATACTCAAAATCACTTTTAGCTCTTGGTTGTAGTTGACTGAAAAAGACATCGCCTTTAACGATAAAGCCGTTATCGTTGATGATCGCAAAAATATCATTTAAGTGTTCCCTTAACAAAGGAACTTCTTTTTTCTTTTCAATCCATGTTCTTAGAACTTTTCTTTTAGGAATTACCTCATAAGTCCGGTTAATCCCTTTAAGCTCACTATATGCCATAATACCAATATCATTAGGATAAATAGTTATGTTTTGATCAATGAAGAGTTCTTTTTTAATACGGAAATAATATGAATATATAGGATAATCATCATATATTTCAGAAATAGGATTATCAATATCAATCTCATCATATTCACTTAAATTTGATGGATAGATAATAATTGGTTGCCGTTGATAAATGTGATATTTTATGTCATTTTGATATTCGTTAAGTGTTTGTAACATTTGTGATGATACTTCAATACGCTTATCAATGAAATGACGCTCATGTTTTAGTTTTTCAACATGGGCTTTTAATTGATCAACACCTTTATTCATGCGATGTTCGCAAAACATCGCTTGACATGTTTTTAAGCTGATACCAAGATTAGTATAAATCTTTATCATGATGATCGTTTTACAATCTTCAAAAGTATATAAACGATAATTGTTATTGGGATCGCGCTTGGGATTTAATAATCCCATTTTCTCATAAAAACGAATCATATCAGTTGAAACGCCGACCGCTCTTGATATTTGTTTGATAGTATATAAATGCATAATTCACCTCTGTGAATATTTTAGCATTTTCTTCTTTACATTGGAATAGTTCCAACCTTTATACTGAAAGAGATTGATAAAACAATCACAAAGGAGGACAGAATGAAGAAGTTATTAAAGTTAATTTTATGTTCACTTCTAGCGGTTACTTTACTTGCTTGCTCAAGCAAAGATAAGTTAACTGATGGAACGTATACTTCTTTACAGACTGGTTATGGTGGTGAGGTTGTGGTTACCTTAACGATAGAAAAAGGTAAAATCGCTACTGTTGAATTAATCGGTAATAAAGAGACACCTTCAATCGGTATAGCTGCTTTTGAAGATTTAGAGCGAGCTATTTTAAAAGCTCAAAGCGCAAAGATTGATTTGGTATCAGGTGCAACTGTTACAAGTAGAGCAGTCGCAGCTGGAGTACAAGACTGTTTAGATCAAGCAGCAGGTAAAACCGAAAAGAAAACTGTAGCCATGGCAGATGGCGTTTATACAGCAAAAGCTTGGGGTTTTGCGACAAATTATGCGGTAACAGTTGAAGTTGAAGTCAAAGACAATAAGATGATTTCGATTGAAGTTGTTGATCATGGTGAAACCGAACCAATCTTGAACACCGCGATTGAAAAAATGATTCCGAAAATGATCTTAGAGCAATCAGTTAAAGTAGATGCGATCACTGGTGCTACAACATCAAGTAACGCTATAAAACTAGCAACTGAAGATTGCTTGATTCAAGCAATTGAAGCTAAGGGTGGATCAGCATCTGATGTTTCCGTATTTTATAAGATGACAAAGTATTCAGATGAAGAAGTAGTAATTGATACCGATATCGTTGTTGTTGGTATGGGTGGTTCTGGTTTAGCAGCGGCCACAACAGCAGCTGAAACTTTATATAACAAATATGGGCAAGACAGTTCAAAGGTGAAAGTATTTGCGATTGATAAAGCTGGTAAATATGGTGGTACATCAGCAACAACAACTTCACCAATGTCCATTAACCCATCATATTTTGTTGATCAAAATAATGGTGAAGACTATGTTGATGCTGACGAGTTAAAAGCAGCGTGGCTTGCTTATACTGAAGGTGATGCTAAAGAATGGGCAATTGATGTCATGATGGAAAGATCAGGAGAATCAGTTGATTACTTAATTGAAAAAGGCTTTATCTTTGGTGCACCAACTCAAGGTTTATCTGAACCATATCGTGTTTGTGTTAACTATGGTGGTGGATTTGGTACTAGTAAAACTGAAATAGGTACCTATTTTGATAAATTAGTTGATGAGTTTGTTGATTATGGTGGCGAGTATATGATCGAAGTTGAAGCTACCGACCTTATTCAAGATGCTGATGGTGCTATCGTTGGCGTTATCGCTAAAGGTGCTGATGGTACATCATATACCATTAACGCAAAAGCAGTTATTCTAGCTACTGGTGGTTTTGCTGGTAGTGCTGAAATGACACAGAAATATCTAAGTGATGAATACTATCCGTTAAGTCCTGGTGAGTGGAAAGTTTATGGCATGACCCAAAACGATGGTAAGATGATTCAAGCTGCGATTGATAAAGGAGCAGCAACTTACAATATTGGTGTTCCGCCAGTTAGTCATATTGGTGTTGCTGTTAATATCATGCGTGATTATCCTATCATTACTATCGAAGGTTCATTTGATTTCTGGACTGGTAGAGAAAGTACGACATCATTAAACGATTTGACCATGATGATGGCAATCGCTCCAAATGCATTGGCTGTTAATCGTGATGGCGTTAGATTTGTTGATGAGACTACATTAGCTGTTTATAGCAATTGGCAAGCTGGTTCATCATTCTATACTATTTGGTCTAAAGAAATGATCGATGAAATTGTTAACATTGGTCTACGTTTCCAATCAATCGGTATCTTCATTAATCAAGGTGGATTGCCAGCATTAACGCCAATCCCTGAAGCATATGAAGTACTTGATACTGCAGTTAAAAACGGAATTGCGATCAAAGCTGATAGCTTAGAAGAACTTGCAAGCAAGCTTAATATTGATCCGTCTGTCTTAGCAAAAACAGTTAGTGACTATAACGCATACTGCGATACCAAAGTTGATCCAGTGGATGGAATCATCAAAAGTGAAACCGTCTATGGTATCGGTGGACCAGTCGTAACTGATCAAGATACATTCCAAAAAGTTGAAGGAGAAGGACCTTACTATGCAATAGTTGGAGCTCCTTGGATCTACTCAACTGTAGGTGGTCTTGATATTAATGAAAACTTCCAGGTACTGACTTCTAGTGGCAGACCAATCAAAGGTTTATATGCCGTCGGCACTGATTCAATGGGCGTACTATTCACTGAAAAGAAAGAATATGTCGCTTATGGTGGTGCAGCTCAAGGATGGGCATTTACGTCAGGATACTTAGCTGGTCCTATCGTAGCAGTAGAAGTAAGCAAGTAGCGGAATAAAGAATAAATACCACGAAGATTTCCTCCCAGAATTCTTATCCGTGGTATTTTTCTTTTTTATATTGACATGATTAACATAAAAGTTTATAATGAAAATACAAAGACAGATCAAGCGGAAAGATAAATATGTCAATTATAGGTAAATAGACAGATGAACATGTAATCATTAAAACGCATGTTTTTATTTTACGAATATTTGACAACGCGATGATAAAAACCGGAGCTGAAAATGAAAAAAAGAATGACTTTAGCCTTACTAATACTAAGCGTATTATTAACCGCTTGTGGTGGTAGTAAAAGTAGTAACACTCACGATTACATCGTTTACCAAAAAGAGAATACACTGGTATTACAAGAGATTAGTGATGACAAAGTAACAGTCATAAATGGTAACTTAAGTGGAACAGAGTACATTTATGATCGTCTTGAGTTAAAAATCTTACAATCAAAGGATAAGAGTGTTTTAGTTTATCCAATTTTGTCTGATTATAGTAAAGCCAGTTTTTATCGCTATGACGTTGATAAGAAATCAGAGAAACTTATAGGAGATAATATTATTTCATATGATTTCTTTAGTAATGAAGATTGTTTCTTTAGTAATGAAGATTGTACAAAATTCATTTATAGCAAGAACACCGATAGTGGATTGGCTTTAGTCTATAATGACATGCAAAAAGAAACCATGATCAGTACTAATTTAAATCGCATCTATCATGTCACTAGTGATATGAGTAAAGTTTTATATAGTAACAATGATTCGGTGGCATATCTATATGATATAACTTCAAATAATAGTAGGGTGATCAGTGATGATTATAATGTTTATGGTTGGACTAATGATTTAAGTGTTATCTATCATGAAGAGTATGGTGATGTTGTTGCGAATAAAAATGGCGTAACCGAGCGTTTTATCTATCAAGTGGATAGATATAGCTTTGACTCTATGAACAATGTGAACTTCTATAAAGATACGATGAATTTGGCAGGTATAAAACTCAGTGATATTATTGAAGATGATGTATACGCTTCAGATTTAAGTGCTAAAAAACCTAATATTGATAATTATAGTGATTGGAATCAATATCACTATGATGAGATGCAGTATGAAGCAATTGCTGAGCACAATGTCGTAAGAGATAAAATATCTAACAACGAAGAAGCGCGCTACATCGTGTACAAAGCTTTGGGGGTTGGTAATGATTATTCGGACCGTATCACTACCAATACATTGATGAGTGTATATCTATTTCCAACAGAATTTAGTAAAGACGAGACTATTTTGGTTGTAGGTAAATCATATTTTGTTGATGTTAATCGTTATGGTAAAACGATGATGAGCAATATCTATTCTTCAAGTGATTTTTGGTTGGCAAACGATATCGCATATCAATATCGTGATAAAGAAAATATTAGGGTTGAATCCTATAAAAATGGCAGTAGTCATTACATAGATATTCCAGCAGCTTATATAAATGAATCAAATTTCGCTTGGGCGATCATGAATAAATCATTCTATTATGTTGAATATCAAGATAATACGTGGAGTAATGGTTTTCTAGTTAAAGTTACGATCACAGATGATCAATATCAAAAAGAAGTGATAAGTGAAAACGTTTCATATTTTGAAGTGATCGGTGATGAAGATGATGTATTGATATATAAAACAGCAACCACTGGACGATGGGTATCTGAAGCATATTATAAAGATACTTTGATTGGTGGAGGATTATCACCAAACGATAGAAATCGTTTCGCATTTGATAGTGATAATGACCAATTAGCGTTTGTGGATGAAAGCGGAAGCTTATTCTTATATCGTGATGGTAGTCTTGAAGAAATCAGTACTAATGTTGACTACATTGCATCATTGGCTAATGGGTATCTAATATATAAAACAAATGATGGTAAACTTTGGAAAACTGACGCAAATGAAAATAAACAGATAGCTGAAAATGTATATAGAGTATTCAATCTAAAATAATTGATATGACCGATTTCTTGATTAAGAAATCGGTTTTCTTATATTAATGTTATATCAACATAATTATCGCTTTTATAGGATGATTTACAGTGTTTATCGTATATTAAAACGCTTACAATTTAAATATAATGAAAAAAGAAGGAGGTATAGAATATATGAAACGTATTCTATTATGCCTGGTTGTTTTAATGTTAGTGCTCACAGGTTGTGGCAAAGCAGATAAAGATCCAGGAGTTGATGAAGGTAAAGGCACTATTACAATTTATACGCCTACAGCACAGAACAACTTGGATGTTGTTATTCCTGCGTTTGAAGAGGCAACAGGGATTAAAGTTGAAGTAATTCGCGGGTCTTCAGGAGAGGTTTATTCTCGTATACAAGCTGAAGCACAAAATCCTCAAGCTGATGTAGCTTGGATTCCAACCAGTACAGTATTACTTGATACTTCATATTTTGATCAATATGTGTCAGTACATAACGATCTTTATGATGAAGAGTTTCAAAACACATCTGGTTTCGCTACTGAAATTGGATACAACGCTCCCGTTATTATCTATAACACTAATCTTGTAGATTTTGAGATCAAAGGATACGCTGATCTATTAAATCCAGCTTTGTTTGGTAAAATAGCGATGGGAAACGCTGCTAGTAGTTCAAGCGCATACAATCACCTTGAAAATATGTTACTTGCTATGGGTGTTGGAGCTGATAACTATGCGAAAGCTTATTCGGATGAAGCTTGGGCTTTTGTTGAAGCGTTCTATAAGAATTTAGATGGTAAGATCGTTGATAGTTCATCAGTAACTTATGAAGGTGTATTATCTGGTGAGTATGCGGTTGGTATGTCATGGGATACACCAGCACAATCATACTTAGCTGAAGGTGTAGAACATTTAAAGGTTGTCTTTATGGAAGAAGGAGTCATTCCTGGTACTGGTTGTGTTGCATTGATCAAAAACGCACCTAACCCTGAAGGCGGAAAAGCATTTATCGATTTCTTAGCAAGCATGGAAGGTCAATCAGTTTATGGCCGTGATGCTTTAGGTGCTAATCCAATATTACCAGGAGCTGAAGTAGCTTCATACAAACCAAAAATCGCTGATTTGAATGTCATTCCAAGAACAACAGAGTGGCAAGCAGAAACTAAACCAATCATTCTTCAACGTTATGAAGCAATGTACTTGGAAATCTTTGAATAATAATTAACTAGATTTGTTTGATCAGAGGGGCAAGTCCCCTCTGATATTGTTTATAAGACATAAAGAAAGGATAAGTATAGAATAGAACTACTATTTTATACGATATATAAATATGAGTGTAGCTATAACGATAAAAAATGCGGTAAAGCGCTTTGGCGATAAAACAATAATCCCTGATTTATCATTAGAGATAAAAGAAGGTGAGTTTTTCACATTATTAGGATCAAGCGGTTGTGGTAAGACAACATTACTACGAATGATAGCTGGTTTTAATACAATTGAAGGTGGAGAATTCTACTTTAATGATAAGTTAATAAATGATATACCATCATATCAACGCAATATCGGTATGGTTTTTCAGAATTATGCGGTTTTTCCACATATGACAGCTGCTAAAAATATTGGTTATGGTTTAAAACAAAGAAAGATCAAAGATCCAGAATACAGTAATAAAGTTAATGATATTCTTGAAGTTGTTCAAATTTCAGAACTTAAAGATAGAATGCCACCAAACATGAGTGGTGGTCAACAACAACGGGTTGCATTAGCTCGAGCTATTGTCATCCAACCAGATGTACTTCTAATGGATGAACCCTTATCAAATTTAGATGCTAAGTTAAGAATAGAAATGCGATCAGCGATCAAACATATACAAAATCAGTTCAAGATCACAACCCTTTATGTAACACATGATCAAGAAGAAGCTCTATCGATGTCAGATCGTATTGGGGTAATGAATTTTGGTGTAATTCAACAAATTGGAACACCAATGGCAATATTCTCGCATCCTGCCAACTTGTTTGTGGCAACTTTTATCGGACAATCAAATATCTTCAACGCAAAGATAGTTTTGCAAAAAACAAGAAAGGTTGTCGCTTTTGAAGATGGTAGTATTCATGATCTAAAATATCTAAATCAAGATATTGAAGTAGAAAAGAAGGTTAAAGTTGTCATTCGACCTACTGAACTAGAGTTTGTAAGTCAAGATGGAATTAAAGGCAAAATAGTTGAATCGCTATTTTTGGGATCAGAAGTTAAATATACCGTTGAGCTAGTTTCAGGGAAAATGGTTGAAGTAGCGCATGGCGTTAAAAACAAAGTACATAAAATCGGTGATATGATCGATATGGATTTTGATCATACGGTTGTTAATGCATTTGATGCTGACAGTGAGTTATCATTAATGGTAGGTCAGTGATATGGTAAAAAGAAAAATTCGTCTTGATGGTTGGACAATAATTTCCATTATATGTTTTCTTTATTTTGCCGTATTCTTCATTTATCCTATAACTAGAGTCTTAATGAGTAGTATTATCGATCCTGCCACCAATAGTTTAGACTTCTCTTATTTTACTCAGTTTTTCGCTCGTAAGTACTATACAAATACTATTATCAATAGTATGAAGGTTACAATATCAGCGACACTATTAACGTGTATTGCTGGAACAACCTTAGCTTATATTACAAGAAGTATCAAGATAAAGTACAAAGGTATCATAGATATCCTATTGATCATCTCAGTAGTTTCACCACCATTTATTGGTGCTTATGCTTGGATCACGATGTTAGGAAGACAAGGTGTGATCACTAAGATCATTAATGCGATATTTGGTATAACATATAAAGGTATTTATGGTTTTGATGGTATTTTACTAGTATTTACGATCAAACTTATTCCTCTTGTTTACTTATATGTATCAGGTGCATTGAAGAATATGGATAGTTCATTGCCTGAAGCTGCTGAAAGCTTAGGAGCAGTGGGATTAAGAAAGATCAAAGATGTTGTGTTACCACTCATACTACCAACGATACTAGCTTCGGGATTACTTGTCTTTATGCGGATATTAGCTGATTTTGGAACTCCTAAGCTTATTGGTGAAGGTTATCGCACATTACCAACACTTATCTATGATTCGTTTATTGGTGATCTATCAGCTGATAAACGACTAGCAGCGACTATTAGTGTCATTGTAATAATTTTCACAGCTGTTTTATTCTTGATACAAAGATGGATTAGTAATCGTAAGAAAATTGAGATGACAGCACTACGTCCGATGGAACCTAAAAAAGTCAAAGGATTTAAGAATTTCTTTGCTCATGCTTATGTTTACTTGTTTACATTACTTGCGATACTTCCAACCATGGTAGTGTTCCATAACTCTTTTAGAAACACTAGGGGAACCATCTATCTACCTGGATACTCATTTAATAATTACATTGAAGCGTTTTCTTCTTTAAGTAAAACGATTGCTAATACATACATATTCTCATTCTTTGCGATCATATTGGTTGTTTTGATTGGGGTTGTCATAGCTTATACTTCTGTTCGCAAGAAAAGTAAGATTACCAATGTATTAGATGTTATCTCAATGTTTCCATATATTATTCCTGGTTCTGTTTTGGGTATCTCATTGATCTTAGCATTTAATAAAAAACCGTTACTATTAAGTGGCACAGCAGTGATCATTGTCATGGCTTATGTCATTCGTAGATTACCTTATACAATACGTAGTAGTTCGGCAATATTGCGTCAGATCGATCTTAGTGTAGAAGAAGCTTCACAAAGCTTAGGAGCTAATCCAAGAAAAACATTCTTCAATATAACCCTACCAATGATGGCACCAGGGATTCTTTCAGGAGCGATCATGTCCTGGTTATCAATCATTAGTGAATTAAGTGCTTCGGTGTTGTTATGGATAACTTCAACCCAAACACTATCAATAGCGATCTATTTTCAAGTCATGGATGGTAACTATGGTGTAGCATCAGCGTTATCAAGCGTTCTGATCGTTACAACGATTGTTACACTGTTATTATTCTTTAAGGTTACCGGAAGACGCGAAATTGAATTATAATAGGTAAATGAAAGGGTATAGCTATGGCCAATAAAAATACCCCAAAGCCTTTGTCTGTTTTTCAACATTTGTTAAAATCAGTGTTATTGCCGCTTGTAGTAGTAGTATTGTTCTTAATGATCATACTACCAATATTTGCGGTTTTAATGGTTCAATCAGCAACCGAAAAATCAGCTAATAATCTATTCTTATCAATAGAAAAGAAAATAGATTATATTCAGTATTCAATGAATGATATCGCAAGTGATCCTACCATTTTAGATTACCTGATAAATGGTGATAATAAAGTTGGTGTTTATGAGAAACTATACGCTGTTAGTAATGCAACATCACTTAAGCCATATTTCTACTTGACTAATTCTAACTTTACAGTTGAAGCGCTATATCAACCATCATATTCATCAGCAGCTGATAAGATCTTAAATAGTGTTAATCGTGAGCGCTTAGTTGAAAGCGCTGGTAGAATGTTGCAGTTAAGCAACTCACGTATAAAGAGTCATTTTTCACCAGCGTTAGTATTTGCGCAAGCCATAATGAATGATGATGAACTAGTAGGGTTTATCATCATGAACTATTATTCAGCACAAGTAGATGATTTATTAGCTGATGTTGAGCAAACGGTTTTAGTCATAAACTCCCTTTCGCGAATCATTTATAGCAATAATAATCTATTTACAAGTGAAGAACGGATAAAACTAGAGTATCAGTTTGGTAACATAACTTGGTATAAAGGTAATTTGTACTTAGTACGTACACATAGTTTTAGTGATATTAATTTATCAATCATGACACTACAAAATATCAATATTGGAACACAAATGATTCAAGGAGTCTTGATCGCATTTTTATTTACAGCAGGTGTATCAACGATTGTTTTCTTTTTGTTTAGAAAGAAACTATCAAAAGACACATTTAATATGTTAGATGATATGTTTGCATCACTTGAAAACTACCGCAACTCAGGTAAGTTAGTTCCTGTGGCTGTCTCAGAAAACAGTATGACCGATTATATTATGCAGTACAACGCGCTAATAGAAGATATAGAGGAACTTATCACAAAGAATAAAGAACTAACTAACGATACAACCATAGCCCAATTAAAACAATTACAATCACAGTTTGATCCACACTTTTTATTTAATACATTAGCATCCATTCAAACAATGATCGAAGTAGATCAAAGTGGTGCTGTTGATATGATACGCAAACTAGCTGCGATGTTAAGATACTCATTGAAACAAAGTGAAGGTAATAAGGTTTTACTAAAAGACGATATGGAATATATAAAAGATTATCTAGCTCTTCAAAAAGTAAGATTTCAAGAGTTTTTAACATACGATATCGATATTGAGGATGATAATTTCTTAGTACCAAAGCTAATCTTACAACCAATAATCGAGAATAGTATTCAACATGGTTTTACAGGTGATCGTTTGTTTAAGATATTTATTAAGATCTATCATATTGATGATGATCTAATTATGTTAGTTAAAGATAATGGACGTGGTTTTAGAAAAAGCAGACTAAAAGAAATTCAAGCAGCACTAACTCACGCTAATGATCAATCAAAACACATAGGTCTATTCAACTGTAATCGTAGATTAAAGTTGTTTTATGGACCACAATATGGCTTGAGTATCGATAGTATCCTTAATAAAGGAACAACGGTAATGCTTAGATGTAAGGCTGAAAGGAAGTAATATGTATAAAATCTTAATAGTAGAGGATGAGAAGTTACTTCGCGAAGGTTTAATTCGCATGCTTGATTACCAACAGTTTCAACTTGTTTTATGTGGTGAAGCATCAAATGGTAAAGAAGCCATCAGACTTATAAAAGAAGAAGAACCTAATCTAGTTTTATTGGATTTGAATATTCCACTAGTTGATGGTCTTGAGGTACTGAGAAGAACTAAAAACAAGTACTTGTATGAAGCGATCATCATAACGGGTTATGCGGAGTTTGATTATGCCCAACAAGCTATCACATATGGCGTATCTGATTATCTATTAAAACCAATTAATCAAGATGATCTAAATTTAGCTATTGCCAGGGCAATAAACAAGATAAATCCTACTATTGAAGAAGTTAATGAAAATTACTCTAAATATACCATTCGAACTATAAATTACATCAATAAGAATATAAGTGATGATCTTTTACTTGATGATATCGCGTCTTACTTAGGAATCACATCTGATCACTTAAACAGAGTATTTAAGAAAGACACTAATATGACTATACATAACGCGATTGTACACGCACGTATAACTAAAGCGTGTGCGCTTTTACGTAATGAAGGTAGTAAAATATATGAAGTTGCCATGCAAGTAGGATACAAAGATTATAAATATTTTCATCAGGTGTTTAAAAAAGTAACAGGGCAATCACCAAGAGAGTATATGTTTAAGAAATAATTTTTGATAAGAAAATATAATTACTTATAAATAAGTGACGTATTCTATTGTTGTTTTTCGATAATTGTATCTGAAGTAAACACTATAATCAAATGCTTTGGATAAACTATCACTATATTATTTGCTGTTCAAACAGAATGACTTATAATGATATTATAAGTTTAAATAAAGAAGAATGGTTTGGAGGCAGTATGATGAGTAATAATGAAATATCTATTTTAGAAGCGGGTTTGAAAATCGCTTATATTGATAATAGAAATATTGATAATGCTTTAGTACAATCATCAAATGTGAACTACATACCAGAGCTAATAACTAATGATTATAAAAAAGGTAAAAAGGTTTTAACATCAATTGAAAAAGAGCTTGAGAATGCTGATGAGTTTTCAATTAGTGTGGCGTTTATTACTTTAAGTGGAATAACACCACTATTACAAACTTTGAAAAATTTGGAACTGAAAAACATAAAAGGAAGAATATTAACAACAGATTACTTAACATTTAGTGAACCAAAAGCATTACTCAAACTATCAACTTTTAAAAACATAGAAATTAGACTATATGCTTCATCAAAAGATAGAATCGGATTTCATCCAAAAGGATATATTTTTAGGAAAAATGAAATATATAAGATAATATTGGGTAGTTCTAATATAACCATGGATGCTATTACTAGAAATCACGAATGGAATATGAAGATAATAAGCACGTCTGAAGGCAAGATAACTGAAGATATTATTAACGAGTTCAATGCGTTGTGGAACAATGAAAATACGTTTCAAATTAATGAAGTTATCGAGGATTATGCAATCGCTTATAATAACATCAAAAGAATAGAATCGCCATATATCAGCAAGAAAAATATTATTGAAGAGAATAGGGTTACACCAAACAAGATGCAAACAGCATTTGTTACTAATTTGATTAAAATGATAAAAAGTGACATTAATAAAGCACTTCTGATTTCAAGTACAGGAACAGGAAAAACATATGCTGCAGCTTTTGCAGTTAAAGAGCTTAAACCAAGTAAAGTGCTTTTCTTAGTGCATAGAGAACAGATTGCAAAACAAGCAATGAAAAGCTTCGAATTAATAATCAACAATGATAATAAGAAATATGGATTGTTATCTGGTAGCAAAAAAGACGAAGGAGCTGACTTTTTGTTTTCAACAATACAAATGATGACTAAACCAGAAATTCATGAAAAATATGACGAAGCTGATTTTGATATTATTATATTAGATGAAGTGCATCATGCTGGGGCTGAAAGTTATAAAAGAATTATGGAATATTATAAACCAAAGTTCTGGTTGGGTATGACGGCGACACCTGATACAAGGAATTATGATATATATTCAATATTTGATCATAATATTGCGTACGAAATACGACTTCAACAATCACTTGAAGAGGATTTAATATGTCCTTTTCATTATTTTGGTATAACTGAACTAGAATTAGAAGGGAAGATAGTTGATGACAATACATCATTAAGAGATTTCAACAAGCTAGTCTCTGATGAAAGAGTTGATCATATAATTAATAAAGCAAATTATTATGGACATTGCGGAGAAAGAGTTAAAGGATTAATTTTTTGTAGTAGAAAAGATGAAGCGAAAGAGTTGTCTCAAAAATTCAATGAACGTGGTTTTAGAAGCGTTGCCTTAACCGGAGAAGATAGCATAGATAATCGTTTAAGTATTATTAATCGTTTAGTAACAGATGTACAAAATGAAAAAACACTTGATTATATTTTTACTGTTGACATATTTAATGAAGGAGTAGATATTCCTGAGATTAATCAAATAATAATGTTAAGACCAACGGAATCGCCAGTTATATTTATCCAGCAACTAGGTCGTGGATTAAGGAAACTTGAAAATAAAGATTATGTTGTGGTACTTGATTTTATCGGAAATTACAACAACAATTACATGATTCCTATTGCTCTGTCTGGTGATAGGTCTTATAACAAAGATGATTTAAGAAGATTTATATCCGAAGGTAATAGGTTTATACCGGGTAGTTCAACTATTCATTTCGATGAAATTACAAGAAATAGAATATATGAGTCTATTGATAGATCAAATTTTAGTGATATTAAGATTATAAAAGACAGCTATCTTAATTTAAGAAACAAACTTGGTAGAATTCCTAATCTAATGGATTTTGAGCTACATGGCGAAATTGATGTTTTGAGAATATTTGATAATAAAAATCTTAAGTCTTACCACGCTTTCTTGTTAAAATATGAAGAAGAGTATAAGATTAAAATCTCCGATAAAGCGCGTAATCTTCTTGAATATGTTTGTACAAAATTCGCTTCAGGTAAAAGAGTTCATGAACTCGTGTTAATGTATCTATTAATGAATGACGAAGGGGACATATTTGATTCTTATATCAAGATAATGAAAAAAGAATACAACTGTGATATTACCCACATTAGTAAAGCTAATTTATATAATATCTTCACAGGTAATTTTATTTCTGGATCTGGGAAAACAACTTATGAGAATTGTGTTTTTATTAAACATGATTATTCCAATATTTCGATAAGCGCAGATTTCTCAAAAGAGTTACTTGATCCTAATTTTAAGAATATGTTAAACGAAATTATTGAATTTGGTTTATATCGAAATAGGACCAGATATAATAATAACTATGAAAAAACTAGCTTCAATCTATATGCTAAGTATACATACGAAGAGATTACTCGATTACTTGAATGGGAGAGAAGTGAAGTAGCATTGAACATCGGTGGCTATAAATATGATGAGAAAACAAAAACGTATCCAATATTCATAAACTATCACAAAGAAGAACATATACAGGAATCGATAAAATATGAAGATCGTTTTATAAACAATTCACGCCTTATAGCTATATCAAAATCAGGTAGAACAATTGAATCTCCAGATGTTCAAGTATCATTACGAGCGAATGAACTAGGAGTTAAAGTTCATCTGTTTGTGAGAAAAAATAAAGATGATAAAACATCAAAAGAGTTTTATTATTTAGGCATGGTAAAAGCGACAGGTACGACTACTCCAAGAACAATGAGAGGGTCAAGCAAGAAAATTGTTGAAATTGAATATGATTTGCATACACCAGTAAGAGAAGATATTTTCGACTACTTGATAAACACTTAATGAATGGGGATGATATGAATGAAAATAGATGTCGTTGCAGCTATAATAGTTGAGAACAATAAAATTTTAGCAACTCAACGAGCCAGTGGAGATTTCAAAGGTCAATGGGAATTTCCTGGTGGTAAAGTAGAAAGTAATGAGTCTAGTGTTAATGCATTAATTAGAGAAATAAAAGAAGAGTTAAATATTTATATAGAAGTATATGAAATGTTATGTAACGTTAATTATCAATATCCAAAGTTCTATATGAGCATGGAATGTTATATATGTAGAATTAAATCTGGTGAAATAGAATTAAATGATCATAGAGATTATAAATGGTTAGAGAGAAATGAGTTGTTTGATATAAAGTGGTTGCCAGCAGATGTTGAAGTTGTTATCAAGCTAGATGAATATTTATCAAATAAGGAGCTATAAATGAAAATTGGAATTATGGGATTTGGTCATTTAGGACAAGCGTTTACCAAAGGATTGCTAAACAAGCAGTTTGTCTTACAGCAGGATATTTTTGTGACAACAAGAAGCGAAGAAAGTTTACATAAAGCATTTACGTCATATAAGGTAAATACTTGTAATGATAATATTGAATTAATAGAAAAAGTTGATATAGTAATCATTGCTTTACCAAAAACAGCTTTTTTTGAATATTTCGGTTCTAAAGAAATAAGAAATGATAATAATAAGAAATACATAAGCTTAATGGCAGGAATCAAGACTGAAAAGATAAAAGAAGTTTTGGGGGATGTTAATTTAGTAAGAGCAATGCCAAATTTGGGTATCGCTAATAATGATGGTGTTATTGGGTATACCAATACTGATGATCAATTTATCATTGATATGATGGATCATCTAGGTCATGCCTTCATAATTGATGAAAATGAAATTGAAAAAGTTACTGCTTTCGCTTCTTGCGGTGTTGGTTTTGCGGCATATATCCTAGATAGTTTTTATCGCATGGGTAAGTCCTTTGGATTTGATGATGTTACTACAAGAAAAATCATCGATAATATCTTTACAACAGCATTAGCTACTGAGGATTTTGAGAAACTAGTTACTGCTGTTGCGACTAAAGGTGGCGCAACAGAGGCTGGTGTTAATAGTTTCAATGAAAATAGACTAAACGATGTAATTCGTGATGGAATTAATGAAGCTTTCTTGAAAATGACAAAAAGCAGTAAATAATTGCTTGACTAAAAGGTGTATCAACGACTTGATAACTAGGATATACTTTTTAGTATAAATATAATTAAGAAGGAGGACGGGATGTTCTGTAAAAACTGTGGTTCAGAGGTAGGTAATGATGTAGTGTTTTGTCCTAAATGTGGTAAACCGACATCAAATGAAAAGAGTGTTAAACCGCTTGGAATGAAGTGGTTTAAGTTTATCATTTATGTGCAACTGATTTTAGCTTTCTTTATAAATCTGTTAGGTGCATATATTGTATTGAGTGGTAATCTCTACTTTGATGGTACAACAAATATCACGCAGAGCGTTTATCGCATGATGCCTAATTTGCGGTTTGTTGATATATGTTATGCTGTTGCTTGTATATTGTTAGCTGTTTTTAGTGTTTATGTAAGACAACAGTTAGTAAACTACAAACAACAAGCTAAGTATTTTTATATCTTATTTTTAGCTCTTAACCTAGGATTTTCACTGGTTTATAAATTCGCCGTTTATCTTGTTTCTGATATCAATACAGTGGATATACTTTTTCTAATCACGGTTATTGAAAATGTATTATTGATATTCATCAATAATATCTACTTCAAAAAACGTGAGCATTTATTTGTTAATTAAAGAAAACGATGAGCCGAGGGCTCATCGTTGTTTTATTATGAAATCATAAGGGTCAAAGTCGACTCTTTTATTAGTCTTAACTTTTCCTGCTGGGCAAGCATAGAAGATAAATTCTTCTTCAGCGTTTAATTCAAACACTCTATCAAGTAATGGACCATCAATATAACCAACAGCACAAGCACCAAGACCGATTGATGTGGCGGCTAGATATACATTTTGGGTAATATGACCAGAATCGATCAAGGCAACACGGTGGGCATAGATACCATATCGCCATTCAACTCGATAAGGGACGATACTATAAAAGAGATTAACATTGGCTTTGCTTGCCCATACTTGACCACCTAATGCTTCATTGATAAAGCCTTTCATATCAGATACTTCACTTAGGAACTCGATTTGATGAGTTAGAGGAAGATAATGATAAAGACCGTCTTTGATACCATCAATGGCTTGAAGTGCCATATAACACTCAAACTGATGTCGTGCACCGCCACAGGCAACAGTTCTAATTGTGGCGTAGTTATTACCTCTGATCTCTTTTACTCCTTGAGAACACCATAAGAGATAAGAAAGCTCAAGTAATGTCATTGTTTCATTTGTGTATGCTCTTTCTGATTTTCGATCATTGATCACTTTAAGAAAATCATTTTCAATTGCTAAATTCCTGAAATTAATTGGTAGATCAATGACACAATCACGGCTACGCATAGGAGCTTTAGCTAGAGGTGGTTGTTCCTTTTTCAATTCTTGATCAGATTGATAAGTTGGATCTTCGATTGGCATTTTCATGAACTCGCGACCATAACTTATTGTTTCTTTGATTTTATTCTCATCCATATATTAATACTCCTTACTATTGGTAAATTATAACATTGATTTATGTCTTGTATAAAAAATAAATACATTTGAATAAATAATAATGTTATAATTTTTAGGAACAAGGAGATAACATGAAAAAACTATCATGGTAATTGATGAAATAAATGATAAGAAAATAAACAAAGCGATCACCGAATTTCAAAATCAAGAAGCACGCTCATTAGGATCTACCGACATAGCCCAAGTTGCCAAAGCAGCGTTTGAAGGTAGGGTTGAAACATTATTGATCGAAGAGAACGCACATGTCTATGGTAAGATGGATCTTAACTCAGGTAAGATTGAGTTCATGAATGATCTTGAAGCGGACAATAATGATATATTGGATGATCTAGCTGAAATGGTTATGCTTAAAGGTGGTAAAGTTTTAGTTGTTTCAAAAGACAAGTTGTTAAGTTCAACCGGATTAGCAGCGATATTTAGATACAACATGTAAAGATAAAACTACTTTTAAGTATAGTCTCAAGTTATTTATTGCATGATTTGTTGTTAATTTGGTATAAATAGACTATGGAGATATTTCATGAAGATAAGATCATTTTTAAACAGCACTTCATCAAATCGTAAACATATTCTATTATTACTGATTTATCCGCTTATGTGTTTCATAATGGCTTTTTTAAACAATGATGGTGGCTTTAATGGTTTATATCAAATCATCACATCACCAGCATTACTTATCCAAGATGCCCTTGCAGTAGGGGGTATTAGTGGTGCCCTACTAAATGTTGGTATCATTGCGCTATTTAATATCTTGTTACTTGTTAAGCTTGATGTTAGTTTTAATGGCATGTTATTAGCGGCGTTTTTTACCGTCTTTGGTTTTTCTTTTATGGGTATGAATGTTTATAATATTTTACCGATTTACTTGGGTGGTTACTTATATAGTTTGTATGCTAAAAGACCATTTAAGAATATTGTATTAGTATCAATATTCGCAGCTTGTTTATCGCCGATTGTATCACATAGTTTCTTTGGCTTTGACTTAAATACAATGATGGCATTATTGCTTTCAGTTGTGAAAGGAGCAGCCCTTGGCTTTTTTATTGTCCCTTTAGGATCAAGTATGTTACGTTTTCATGAGGGGTTTAATCTATACAATATTGGCTTTACTTCCGGCATTGTGGCTATAGTGTATGCTTCAGTTTATCGTTCTTTTTTTGGACCAATTCAGTTTGCTGGTAACTTAGTAGATGAATCTTCATTGGTTATCGTAGCTTTAGTATTTATAACATCAATACATTTGATCTTGTTAAGCTTTATTGTTGAGAAAAATCCAGTTACAAAGTTTAAAGATATAATAAAAAGCAGTGGTCGTTTAGTTAGCGATTTCACATCATCAGCAAGTCTTGGTGCTAGTTTCTTAAATATGGGCTTGCTTGGAATATTTAGTATGATAGTTGTTATAGGTTTAAAAGGTTCATTTAGTGGTCCTGTTGTTACTGGTATTTATACGGTGCTTGGTTTTGGCGCATTTGGTAAACATTTATTTAATTGTATACCAGTAATACTAGGTGGTGTATTAGCGGCGACGCTATTAGGATATGAGCTTAGTAGTGCAGCTACTGTAGTACCAGTATTATTTGTGACAACTATTGCTCCAATTGCTGGTGTTTATGGGGTGTTTTGGGGAATGATAGCTGGTTTTTTACATGTTGTTATCGTTGCCCAATTTGGTGGGTTTAATGCAGGAATGAACTTATATAATAATGGTTTTACTGGTGGTATTGTGGCTGGGTTACTTGTACCAATCATTAATACTTTAAGGAGGAAAACACATGAGTGATAGAATTAGAAAGATAACACGACTTATCGATGAGATGTCAAGGATCTTATTATCAAATAACGCTTCTAGTCTTGATATCAAACTCCAATATAATGATAGCGCTGTTGAGATAATGTTTTATCATTACCAAAACACAATGAGTGATAAAAGACTACAAGAAATAAATGAAACGTTAAACAAACCTCATCGTTTTGAATTAGAAAATTATTACTGGACTTTAGTTGGTGAAACGGATGTAGATCAAAGTTTGCAGTTATTGGGAGGACTAATCGATAAAGCAACAGTGGAGAGGATTGGATCGGATGTTTCTATAAGATTAGTTAGAGAAACAAAAAATGAGTAAGGGTTTATTCGCTTATTCACTGTAACTTAATTGAAGAGTTTGAAACAAGTGCAAAAATGCATATTTAAATCAAGAGATCTTATGAGAATGATTTCGATACTATTAGTAAACTATAAATAAAAAATATTCATCATTAATAGAAACAAAAAACCATGATTGAGATTTAAGCATAATAGCTTGATCTATAGCTATGGTTTTTATGTTAATAATATTAAATTTGAAAAGCTATACACAATCATTCATATAATAATATGAGAAATATATAGTTCATGATAACTATTCTAATTCACTCAATTTACCGCTTCCAATGATAGCACCATTGTAAACATAGTTAACTACAACATCCATGTTTTCACTAAGTACGCCGTTAAACATTTGATACATTCCACCATACATATAAAACAGGATAGCTAGAAATGATTCTATAAATCCAACTTCTGATGCATTCATTTCTAAGGTAAACACCGTTAAGTCATTATTATAACTTATCGATTTTATTGTTTGTATGTCTTCTTCTGCCATTATTTCAGTTATTGCTTCATCAATGGTGGTCTTCATCTCTTGTAGAAATTCATCGTGTGTTGCTTTTGGCATTGTAATAGTTATGGTTTCATTTACTTCATCAACTACTACACTCATACCTTCTTCTGTTTCTTCAATAAAAGAGTAAGGATCGAATTCTTCTCCTCCCTCTGTAAAATTGTAGAAGAACGCAAAGGGAATGACGATATCAACTGTTAGTAAGCTTTCATCAATTCCAATTGGATCATCTTTGGGGATATTGATTTCTTCATCAACTTTCGCACCACAACCAGACAATAACAAAATGAAAACCAAAGATATTATAATACTTTTTTTCATAAAACCTCCTTATTGATTTAGAAAAAATAGTGTATTTATTTGGTGTCGTAATTAAGCTAAACACTATCCAAAAAAAATCTTATATAGCAATATTATCGCTTACAATACCAAACATTCTTATATTGATAATATCAATAATTACCAGAAAAGATAACAAAAAGGTATTATTGATAAATGTTGTTAGTCATGAAAATTTTATTCTTCTTTATGCATAAGTAATACTTGTGAAAGGTATAGGGGTATCATGATTTGCATCAGATAGGTAATTTTAAAGCAATAAATAAATACTAGTTGTTTGAAAAAGGAAGAACATTCAATAAAGGCAAGTTAAAATCAAAAAAAGCCCTTAGTTATGAAGGACTTACTCAGTTTATGGCAGGGGTGACAAGAATTGAACTCGCATCCACGGTTTTGGAGACCGCTGTACTACCATTGTACTACACCCCTAGATTTGCTTAATCATAATAACATATGAACAGTTTGATTTCAATTGATTTTAGGCGGTATTGTTAATTAATCAGTGATAAAGTATGATTAAACAAGGAGGTCAATCATGAATGATATAATCGATAATATTCAAGAAACAGATAATGTATTTATACAGTTCATCAAGACGATCCAGGATAATTTGATCAATATCTTAACGGCTTTGTTTATGATCGCTGTATTTGCGATATTAGCGAAGCTTATCTTAAATCAACTTAGTAAATATACAGCTAAAACGATTGAGAAAGCTAAAGCTAATCCTGATGAACAAAAAGGTAGACAGATCATTACGGCTATGACCATGTTAAGAAGTGTTGGTCGTTATGGTATCTACTTTGTCTTTATCGCTTTAGTGCTTTATCAATTAGGCTTTGGTAATGTTATGGGTAATCTATTAGTCACTGCTGGTTTTGGTAGTTTGGCAATATCATTTGGCGCACAAAGTGTTGTTAAGGATGTTGTTACTGGGTTTTTTATGATGTTTGAGCGACAGTATGCGGTTGGTGATTTTGTTAAGATTGGTGAATTTGAAGGTACGGTTACATCTATTGCTATGCGTGTAACGTATCTTAGAAACTTTAAGGGTCAAAAGATAATCATACCTAATGGTACGATCGCTAATGTCATTAATTACACTAATGAATTTAATACAGCGGTTATTGTAGTGCCTACACCTTATGAGGCTGATACTAAAAAAATGATAGCGTTGATACAGGAAGTGCTTGATGATTATTATAAGGAAAGTAGTGAGTTGTTTGTTGAAGCACCAAGAGTAACGGGGTTAAGCAATTTCAATGCTTCAAGTGTTGACTTAACCGTAGTTGGAAGAGTTAAAGCGCTAAATCAATGGCAGGTTGAAAGAGAGATGCGTTTATTGATCAAAGAACGCTTTGATAAAGAAGGTATTAGAATTCCTTATCAACAAGTAGTATTACATACAAAAAAGGATGAAGAGGCATAAATTGCCTCTTTGTAAGGTATAGCAATATATAAGCTTTTAGATTATAATAAGAATGTTGAAAGATACATTTTAGGAGGTATAAACATGGCAAAAGTATTCATGTCAATGGATGGTAATAGCGCTACATCACATGTGGCTTATGCGTTTACTGAAGTTGCGTGTATCTACCCGATCACTCCTTCTTCACCGATGGCAGAAGTGATCGATGTTTGGGCATCACAAGGTAGAAAGAACCTATTTGGTTCAGCAGTCAAAGTAGTAGAGATGCAATCAGAAGCTGGTGCTGCTGGTGCTGTGCATGGCGTATTACAAAGTGGTTCATTAGCCAGCACTTACACTGCATCACAAGGCTTATTATTAATGTTACCGAATATTTATAAATGGGTTGGTGAGTTGTTGCCAGCAGTTCTTCACGTTTCTGCTCGTTCTATCGCTACCAGATCATTATCAATCTTTGGTGATCACCAAGACATCTATGCCGCTCGTCAAACCGGTGTAACGATGATCTGTTCTCATTCGGTTCAAGAAGCTATGGATTTAGCGGGTGTTGCTCATTTATCGGCAATCAAAGCTTCAGTTCCAGTTCTTCATTTCTTTGATGGTTTCCGTACATCTCATGAGATTCAAAAGATTGAAGTCATGGATACTAAAGTTTTAGGTAGTTTGATCGATCAAGAAGCACTTGAAAAATTCCGTGCTCGGGCATTAAATCCACATACTAACCCAGTCACAAGAGGTGGTGCTGAAAACGACGACATCTATTTCCAAGGTCGTGAAGCTCAAAATACACATTATAGTGGTGTTGCTGGGGTTGTTGCTGATTACATGGCTAAGATCAGTGAAGTTACTGGTCGTCATTATGCTCCGTTTACTTATTATGGTGCTAAAGACGCGACTAGAGTTATCGTTGCTATGGGTAGTGTTACTGAAACTATCCAAGAAGTTATCGATGTATTAGTAGCTAAGGGTGAAAAAGTTGGTCTTGTTAAAGTTCATCTTTATCGTCCATTTGCGATTGATTACTTAACAGCTGTATTACCAGAAACAGTAGAGAAAATCGCTGTATTAGATCGTACTAAAGAAATGGGTTCTCATGAACCGTTATATCTTGATGTTTATGCGGCTCTTTCTGGCTTTAAAAATGTTAAAACGATCGTTGGTGGCCGTTATGGCTTATCTAGTAAGGATACCCAACCTCGTGATATCAAAGCTGTATTTGATCATATTGCTTCTGACAATCCATTTGATGGCTTCACAATCAGCATCAATGACGATGTTACTGGATTATCATTGACAAGTGACCCTGATTTCCATGTTGAAAATGAATACACTTCATGTTTATTCTATGGTCTTGGATCTGATGGTACGGTATCGGCTAATAAAAATGCGATCAAGATCATTGGTGATCATACTGATATGTATTCACAGGCTTACTTTGCTTATGACTCTAAGAAAGCTGGTGGTGCAACTCGTTCTAATTTACGTTTTGGTCCTAAGCCGATCAGATCGACTTACTACATTCAAAACGCCGATTTTATCTCTTGCTCACTTGATGCGTACTTGTTGAAATATGACATGTTACGTAACTTGAAACAAGGTGGTACTTTCTTGTTGAATACAACCTTTACACCAGAAGAAATTGAAGCTAATTTACCTAACCGTGTAAAAGTTCAATTAGCTAAGAAAAAAGCTAAATTCTATATTATTGATGCAACAAGCATTGCGATGGAAATTGGTATGGGTCGTCGTACTAATACGATCTTACAATCAAGTTTCTTTGCATTAAATGAAAGCATCATGCCTTATAAAGATGCACTTGACTATATGAAGAGTGCTGCTAAGAAATCTTATGGCAACAAGGGTGAAGAAATCGTTGCGTTGAACTACAAAGCAATCGATAAAGGAAAAGAAGGATTAGTAGAGATCAAAGTAAATCCAGATTGGGCAAGTCTACCTTATAAAGGTATTAGAAAAACAACTGGTGATGAATACTTTGATGAGTTTGTACAAGAGATCAATGATCTTAATGGTTATGACTTACCGGTATCTTCATTTATCAAACATGATGTCCTTGATGGTTCATTCCGTAACAATGTTGCATATAATGAACATCGTACAATTGCGACTCAAGTTCCTAAATGGATTCCCGAAAACTGTATCCAATGTACTTTCTGTTCCTTTGTTTGTCCGCATGCAACAATTAGAACATTCTTACTAACCGATGAAGAAATCAGTAAAGCGCCGATGGCGTTTGATACGATCAAAGCTCTTGGTCCTAACTTAGGCGACTTGAAGTATCGTGTTCAAGTATCACCTGATAACTGTGTTGGTTGTAGTTTATGTGCTGTTGAATGTCCAGGTAAGGGTGGCAATAAAGCGTTGGTAATGGTTGATGTTAAAGAACAATTACATGAAGCGCCATTAGCTGACTACTTATACAAAGATGTTGAATATAAAGCTGGCTATTTTAATACTGATACCATTAAGGGTACTCAATTCTTAATGCCATATTTTGAAGTAAGTGGTGCTTGTGCTGGTTGTGGTGAAACACCTTACTATCGTTTAGTATCACAATTATTTGGTCGTGACATGCTGATCGCTAATGCGACTGGTTGTTCATCGATTTACAGTGGTTCAACACCAAGTTCACCATTTGTTACTGATAAAAATGGTGAAGGTATTGCTTGGGCGAACTCACTATTTGAAGATAACGCTGAATATGGCTTTGGTATGAAGGTTTCTCAAGAATACAAGACAAATCGTATCTTTGAGATCATAACTGAAACCAAAGACAAAGTAGAACCAGAATTAAAAGCATTATTTGAAAGCTACTTAGACGCAAATGGTGATCGCAATGCTGAAAGAGCGATCGTTGATCAATTAGTTGAAAAAGTTAAAGCTAGTGCTAATAATGAAGTTAAAGAGTTATTGAAGTTTGAGCGTGATCTTGTTTCTAAATCAGTATGGATCATCGGTGGTGATGGTTGGGCTTATGATATCGGTTATGGTGGACTTGACCATGTCATCGCTAATAACTTAAATGTTAATATCTTAGTATTGGATACTGAAGTATACTCAAATACTGGTGGACAAGCATCTAAGAGCTCACAAGCAGCTCAAATAGCTAAGTTCGCTGCTGGTGGTAAAGTTACTGCTAAGAAGGACCTTGGACAGATTGCTATGGCTTATGGTCATGTTTATGTCGCAAGTATTGCAATGGGTGCTGATAGAATGCAAACAATCAAGGCTATTAAAGAAGCAGAAGCTTATAACGGCCCATCACTTATCTTAGCTTACTCACCATGTGTTGAGCATGGTATTAAGGGTGGTTTAGCTAATCATCAACATTCACAAAAGAAAGCTGTTGAATGTGGTTATGTAACACTATATCGTTATAACCCAGCTCTTGAAACGCCGCTTAAGATTGATTCTAAGGAACCTAAATTTGAACTAATGGTTGACTTTATCACATCAGAAGTTCGTTATGGTAACTTAGTAAATGTTAATCCGGATAACGCGCAAGACTTGTATGCGAAGACTGTGGCAGATGCTCGTAAACGTTATAGTCGTTTAGTTAAGCTTGCTAAAGATTAGTAACGACTTTATATCAATCAATAGAGATTAAAACTCAAGATAAGGTATGGCTAAGCCATACCTTATTTATGTTATTGCTACCACCAGTTGCGTAAATTCAAGTAATACTTGATTGAAGTGCAACCAACAACTCAATACAATTTAAAATATGTAGAAAGAGGAATAATGATGAGACTACCAGAAAAAATATTATATTATCGTAAGAAAGCAGGTTTATCTCAAGAAGCCTTGGCTGAGCAGATCGGGATATCGCGCCAAGCAATCAGTAAATGGGAAACAGGAGAAGCAGTACCCGAAATTAGCAAACTAGTAACGCTTGCCAAAGTGTTTAATGTTAGTGTTGACCTTTTATTATCAGAAGATGATTTAAAGGAACAACCATTTGAATCAGAAGGATTTGATAAAAGTACTAATTGGATCGATGTTTTACCTAAAACAATATCGCGTTTACTTAAAAGATACGGCTGGTTATTTGGTGTCTATTTAGCCGTCATTGGGATAGGGTTTACAGCAATAGGTACATTAGCTAAGGTTATGGTAAAAAAACATGTTTGGTTATTCACTTGAGATAGAACCAATGTTTGCGGATATCATCACCAATAACCCCGTAAGTATCATGGGTTCATTTATCATGATACTAGGTGTGGTCATGATGATTGTTGGAGTTATCTTAGCGTTAGTATTAAAAAGACAAAGTACAGAGTAAACATAAGTGATGCGTTCTTTATGAACAGTATTAATATCGCCTGACAAATATACTGCCAAGCAATATCACTGCAGTAGATAAGTCAAAGATATTAGAAATAGAGGGTAGTAATCATAAAAGAAGAAATGTATGAAAGAAACATAAGGATAAAGTAAGGAACATTGCCAAAAAGAAGAATGTCGATTTTAACACAGTATTCAGATTATATATGTATGATAGGTTTATTGAAAGGCTTGCTATAAGTAAATATAAAGATAACTTCATTATCAAAGGTGGATTATATTTAAGTGTTTAATTGGTGTGGAAAATAGAGCGACAATGGATATTGACGCAGTCATTACAAATGCATCCTTTGATGTGGGTAATATGAAGAACATGTTAGAAGAAATTATATCTATTGATATAAACGATAACGCAATTTGATAACCTACAAGTGTTTCAAGTAATAGGGATGTTTATATGATCTGCAAAATGCATATCGAAAGCATCAGTAGTTGTTACTGACTATTACATAATATCGCTATATTTATAGCAAAGCAGTACTAATTAATATAATTATGATTATTAATGGGAACTGCAATAGTTTTATTTACAATGAGTTAG
>CAZKJS010000018.1:0-1563 GCA_964553255.1 uncultured Erysipelotrichaceae bacterium
TTTTTCTCAAATTAAAAGTACACCCTTTTTTTAGAGTGTACTTGTCATCAGTCTGTAACCGACAAGAAGTCGGTTTTTTAATATTTAGGTAAAAATTGGTGAAATAGTATTCTAAGTATTGACATATGAAGATGTAAAGTTATAATACAAGAACAGAAATGATTTGTATAAATAAGCAAAAAGGTATGATTGATTTACTTATAGATATACCTGTGTTAAAATGCAAGCGCAAATGTGAAACGTCTATATCAGATTACCGAAAGGAAGTAAATAATGAACCTAATCGAAAATAAGTTAAAAACAATCATCATTGAAGCGATAGATAAGACATTTTCTTATCAGGTTAATATGTATGATGTGATCATAGAGATACCAAAAGAAAAGCTACATGGCGACTATGCGACTAATATTGCAATGCGTTTAGCTAAGCAACTTAAACAAAAACCATTGGATATCGCAAATGCTTTATTGCCTACATTTTTAAACAATAATGATTTTATTACTAATGTTGAAATTGCAGGACCTGGGTTTATTAACTTCACTTTATGTAATGAAAGACTGGCTGATATCATAACAGTCGTATTAAAGGCACAAGATGATTATGGTCGCAGTGACAGTGGTAAACAAATAAGGGTTAATCTTGAATATGTTAGTGCCAATCCAACAGGAGATCTTCATCCAGGTCATGCTCGTGGTGCTGCTATGGGAGACTCAGTAGCTCGTTTAATGCGTTTTGCTGGGTTTGATGTTACAAGTGAGTATTATGTTAATGATGCTGGTAATCAAATCAACAATATGGCCTTATCGCTTCAAGCGCGATATTTTCAAAGATGTGGTGTTGACACACCTATTCCTGATGATGGTTATAATGGACCAGACTTAATTGCTATTGCGGATAAGCTTTACTTAGAAGTAGATTCTAAATACTTAAATATTGATAAAGAAGAATCACTTCCTTTCTTCCGTAGTTATGGTTTACAAGAAGAGTTAAACAAACTTAAGAATGATCTTGAACTTTTTAGGGTAAAATATGATGTTTGGACTAGTGAGCAATCAATATATGATCGTGATCTAGTTGCTAAAGTAGTACAGAAATTAAAAGATGCTGATATGACATATGAGTTTGAGGATGCTTTATGGTTAAAAACAACCTTGTTTGGTGATGACAAAGATCGGGTTATTGTACGTAGTAATGGGTTGTATACATACTTAACACCGGATATTGCCTATCATATTGATAAGTTTGAACGTGGGTTTGATCGCTTAGTTGACTTTTTAGGTGCTGATCACCATGGTTATATCAATCGTTTAAAAGCAGGTGTTTTGGCACTTGGTTACAATAAGGATCAAATAGAGATCGATATCATTCAAATGGCAAGAATGATCAAAGATGGCGTAGAGTTTAAGATGTCTAAAAGAACAGGGAAGGCTGTTGCCTTAAAAGATTTGATTGAAGAGGCAGGGGTTGATGCAGTACGTTATTATTTTGCTAATAGAGCAGCTGATACTCATATGGATTTTGACTTAGATATGGCAGTAAAACAAGCTAATGATAATCCAGTG
>CAZKJS010000018.1:1573-32768 GCA_964553255.1 uncultured Erysipelotrichaceae bacterium
AAATCGCAGTCGAATGAGAACCCGGTTTATTATGCCCAATATGCTCATGCTAGAGTATGTTCAATATTAAGAAGTGGACAAGATTACCCAACTACTTCCACCTATGATGCCTTAAATCATCCTAAAGAAGTTGATTTGTTAAAGCATATCAATGAGTTTCCGGTTGTAGTAAGTGATGCTGCTATCACAAGACAACCACACAAGATTTGTAATTACATTCAAAAACTTGCTTCAATGTTTCATAGTTTCTATGGTGAGTGTAAGGTTTTGGATGAGGATAATGTAACATTGAGTCAACAAAGATTAGCTTTAGTTAGTGCTGTAAAGATTACATTGAAAAACGCTTTAAATTTAATAGGCGTTGACGCACCAGAAAGAATGTGAGGATATATGAGCAGCAGATCAATGACTGATATTGCTTTTGAATTGATGAAGCAAAGAGACAATGAAATAGTATTTAATAAACTTTGGGAAGAGGTTAGTAAAACACTTGGTTTAAGTGAAAACCAAGCAATGAATAAGATTGCTTCTTTTTACTCAGCACTCATGCTTGATAAAAGATTTGCACTTTTACCTGATAACAAATGGGATTTACGTGAAAGACATACTTATAATGAAACGCATATCGATACAAGCGCGATTGTTATTGACGATGATGATGAAGAAATACTAGATAATGATGATATGGATGGCTATGAGGAAGAAGATGAAGAAAAAGAAGTAGTGGAAACAAGTGACAGAGAAGATAATGATGAAGAATACTAGTATTTTTCATCTTTTTATTTAAGTTGATATTAAGCTATAATATAGATAGAGGTATTAATTATGCGATCAGTTTTCAAAATTGAAGGAAGAAACTTTCTAAATGGGAAGGTTAGAATAAGTGGTTCAAAAAACGCAACCGTTGCGTTGATCCCAGCGGCTATTTTAGCTAAAACAGGAAGTGTGACTATCTATGGTGTTCCTGAAATAGCTGATGTTGAATCATTGAGTGTATTATTAAATGAATTGAATGTAAAGGTTGTAAGAAAAGATGTTGATCACATATCGATTGATCCAACTTCAATGACTAATATTCCACTTGATCATCGAGCGGTTACTAAGCTTAGAGCCTCCTACTATTTTATGGGTGCTTTATTAGGTAAATATAAAGAAGTAAAAATGCGTATGCCAGGTGGATGCGATCTTGGACCAAGACCAATTGATCTGCATTTAAAGGGATTTGAAGCGCTTGGCGCGACTGTTGAATATATTCAAGGTTATTATCATATCTATGCTCAAGAACTTGTTGGTGCCAGTATTTATCTTGATATAGCAAGCGTTGGAGCGACGATAAACATCATGATGGCTGCTGTTTACGCTACTGGAAGAACAGTTATTGAAAATGCCGCAAAAGAGCCCGAGATTATTGATGTTGCGACAATGTTAAATAAGATGGGTGCCAAGATCAGAGGAGCTGGCACAAATGTTATCACTATCGATGGTGTTGATACCTTAAATGGTTGTTTTCATGAGATCATACCAGATCGTATTGAAGCGGGAACATTTATAATAATGGCCGCAGCTGCAGCTGAAAACATGACAATCGAAAACATCATTCCCCAACATTTAGAGTCTTTGATCTCAAAGTTGAAAGAAATGGATGTTGATATTGAAGTAGATATTGATAAAGTCACAATTAAGCATCGTGACACTTTGAAAGCAGTTGATATTCAAACATTACCATATCCAGGGTTTGCGACAGATTTACAACAACCAATAACGCCGTTATTAACACAAGCATATGGTGAATCACAAATTAAAGAAACCATCTATGCGGAAAGATTTAAGCAGTGTATTGAACTACAAAGAATGGGTGCTGATATTCAAGTCAACTCACCATCATGCGTTATTAAGGGTCCTACACCTTTATATGGTGATGAGGTAAAAGCAACTGATTTAAGATGTGGAGCGGGTTTAGTGATCGCTGGTTTGATCGCTGAGGGAATTACAACAATATCAGACATTGAACATATTGAACGAGGTTATGAAGATTTAGATGGAAAACTAAGAAAATTAGGCGCTAAAATATGGCGTGAAGAAATTGAGTAGAGGATAAATGCGATTTATCCTTTTTTAATATGTAGAATTGTTTATTAATTCCAATAGTAAACGAAATTCATGATCAAGAAATTTGTTTTTTAAGTGGATGATACTAAAAGGAATTGTGATATCTACTCCTGAGATAGTTCTTTTGATAATGTCATCAGGCTTAAGCAAATCAAACATGTGTTCGGAAATGATTGAAACACCTAAGTTTGCTTTAACAGCGGATATTATCGCGATGGTTGATGTACTTACAATTGATGGTTCAATAACAATGTTGTTACTTAGTAAGATGTTGTCAATTATCAAACGGGTACCGCTGTCACTTTCTCTTGATATAAAAGTTTGTTGCTTTAGATCATTGAGTGTGACAGTTTTTTTACTTGCCAATGAATTAGATTTATGTACGATCAAAACAAAATGGTCATTGATCAAAGGTGTACTCACTAATTTATCAGATCGCACTGGACCCTCGATTACAGCTAGATCAAGTTGGCGATTTAAAACAAGATCGATAAGAATGCCACTATTTGCGATATGACTAATTACATTGATATTAGTAGAACAAATGTTGCTTAATATAGTTGGTAGATAACAACTAGCAAAGGTTATCGCAGCACCAAATTTTAATTTTCTACTATTTGTGTTTGATTTGATTTCTTCATCAAGCAACTCGATGCTATTGATAATATTTAGTGCTTTATCATAAATATCTAAGCCGACATTGGTTATATAAAGACGTCGTGACATACGGTCAAATAATTTAATACCATAATAATCTTCCATTTCTTTGATTGCTAAAGAGACTGCTGGTTGACTAATGAATAAGTCTTTAGCAGCCTTGGTGATGCTTTTTGATTGAACTACCTTTATAAAGATCTTAAAGTGTCGTATTGTCATAAACATATCCTTTTACTTATGTATATAATAACATAATAGTATTATACTTATATATAAATAAGTCATATAATGTGTTTCATGAGCAAGAAAAACTTCTACATTGATCTATTTATTACGATGTTTATGATTAGTCTGTCTACCTTTGGTGGTGGGTTTGTTATTATATCACTAATGCAAAAGAAATTTGTTGATGAGAGAAAATGGATTGACAAAGAAGAAATCTTGGATTTAACAGCGATCGCTCAAAGCGCTCCAGGTTCTTTAGCTGTCAATGCGGCTTTCTTATTTGGTTACCAATTACGTAAGCTAAAGGGAGCATTGGTTGCTACAATAGCGACAATCTTACCTTCCTTTATCATAATTGTCCTTATATCTTTGTTTTATGGTTTTTTTAGTAATAGTATTATTGTTCAAACTGGTTTAAAAGTAATGCGTAGTGGAGTTGCAGCTGTCATAATCGATGTAGCATTAAAATTATCACAAGATGTTATCAAATCGAAAGATCTTTATAATATAGCTTTTATGGTTTTTGCGTTTATAATGTCATTTATAATTGGTGTTAGTACAATCTCATTAATAATATTAGGTCTAGTTATGGCATCAGCAATCGAATTTGAAAAAGTAAGAAAGTCGGTCGCATAAATGAATATTCTTACTTTCTTCTTTAGTTTCTTTCAAATAGGATTATTTAGCTTTGGTGGTGGTTATGCATCAGTACCATTGATTCAAAGTTTGATCGTTAAACAATATCAATGGTTAACATATAAAGAGTTTATGGATTTGATTACAATAGCAGAATTAACACCTGGTCCTATTATGATTAATGCTGCAACATTTGTTGGTATGAAATCTGGCGGGATAACGCTTGCGTTGATCAGTACTTTTGGTAGTATACTTCCTTCTTTGATTGTAGTTATGGCTTTGGCATGGTTTTATCAGCGGTATAAAGGCATTGATATCATAAAAAACATCCTAAAAAGGATTAGACCTTTAGTGGTTGCGATGATTCTTTCAGCTGGTTTAGCAATATTGTTTTTAGCTTTGTTTCAGACAAGTGATTATCATAGTATCAAAACAAGCGAAATCAACCTTATTGAGCTAACATTATTTATTATATCTTTATATATTCTGCGACGTTATAAAGTGAATCCAATCTTGATAATATTTTGTAGTGGTTTGATTGGCACATTCTTATATTTATTATTTCCGATGATATAATTTCTTGGTTTGATATATTGGTTCACAAGTCACTTGGATATTAAGCTTTCTTAAAAGATTTAAATCTACTGAAGATAAAATAACGCTTGAGTGCATTTGACTGTCTTTTAACAGCGATATATATTTCATTGCTCTTTCAGCTACCGGATTTGATAGGGCAGATATTGATAATGCGATCAGTAACTCATCAGTATGAAGGCGAGGATTATTGTTTTTTAACATGTTAATCTTTAAATCTTGGATAGGCTTAATAATAAATGGTGATATTAACATAATATCATCATCAATACGTGCTAAATGTTTCAAAGCATTAAGTAACGCGGCACTTGATGCGCCAAGCAATGATGAAGTCTTACCAGTCACGATAAAACCATCAGATAGTTCGATAGCTACCGCAGGGGTTGCGGTCTCTTCGGCTTTAGCTAAAGCTGAAGCAACAACCTTTCGATCGTTGATCGATATACCAGCTTGATTCATGACTAAGCGTACCTTTTGGCTAACAGCTTCGTCAATAAGACCCATTCTAAAATCTACTAAAGCTTGATAATAACGCCTAATGATTTCATCATGGGCGGCTTTCTGTGTCAGTTCATCGTTAGTGATACAAAAACCAATCATATTTACACCCATGTCAGTAGGAGATTTGTAGGGACATTCATTAAAAATTTTGGTAAATATATTTTGTAATACCGGGAATATTTCAACATCGCGATTATAGTTAACTGTTTTGATTCCATAAGCATCTAAATGAAAAGGATCGATCATGTTTACATCATTTAAATCAGCTGTCGCTGCTTCATATGCCAAATTTATTGGATGTTTTAATGGTAAATTCCAAATCGGGAAAGTTTCGAATTTAGCATAACCAGCAATTCTCCCATTTCTGTTTTCATGATAAAGTTGTGATAAACAAGTTGCCATCTTACCACTTCCTGGACCAGGAGCGGTAACAACAACTAATGGTCGTGTTGTTTCAATGTAATCGTTTTTGCCATAACCATCATCGCTAACGATCTGATCAACATTAACAGGATAATTATCAATAGGATAATGAAGATAGGTTTTAATCTCTAAGCGTTCTAATTGTTGACGAAATTTATCAGCTGCGCTTTGTTTGGTGTATTGTGTAATGACAACACCACTAACATATAATGGCATAGCTCTAAAAGCATCAATCAAACGTAATACTTCTTGGTCGTAAGTAATACCCAAATCACCTCGTAGTTTATTCTTTTGAATGTCGTTAGCGTTTATAGTGATAAGAATTTCAATCTTATCAGCTAGTTTCATTAACATTTTAATTTTAGTGTCAGGTAAGAAACCAGGAACAACTCTTGAAGCGTGATTATCATCAAACAGTTTACCACCGTATTCTAAATAAAGTTTATTGTTAAACATATTAACTCTATCTAAAATTTTGTTTGATTGCATGTCAATATAACGATCAATATCAAAAGCTGTTTTATCCATAAATTATCTCCATTTTTACAATATATTGATTATAGCATTAAAGAGTTAAAAATTCGTAAGAAAATTATGTGATATAATCAGCAGTAAGAGGCAAATATGAAATTAGGACAAAACTACAAAAAAAGCAATGAAACAAGTTATGCGCTTGGCGCATCATTAACTTATGAGTTATTAATTCATCAAACTGATAAGGTATGTAAAGTTTACTTTCATTCGTCATTTACCAAAAGTAAAGATATAGATAAGTTTATAAGCATGTGTGAAAGAAACAGGATAGTTTATGAGTTTAATGATCGCATCTTCAATCGTTTATCGGATAAGGAAAAATGCTTAGTTATCGCTGAGTTCACTAAATATAAAATGGAACTTAATCAGTCTTTAAATCACATTGTATTGGTAAACCCAGCTAACATGGGTAACATCGGAACGATCATTAGAACTGCTTTGGGATTTGATATCTATGATATAGCTATTGTCAGACCAGCGGTTGATATCTTTGACCCTAAAGTCATCAGAGCTAGCATGGGGGCGTTTTTTCAAATGCGTTGTGCGTATTATGATAGTTTCGAAGACTATCAGAAAAATAGTAAACATGAACTTTATACTTTTCGATTAGATGGCGAGAATTTGCTTGATATTAACACAAATAGTTCATTATACGCTTTGATATTCGGTAATGAATCCAGTGGTTTACCACCACAATTTAAAGAAATTGGTAAAGGAATAAAGATAGCACATAATGATAAGATTGATAGTTTAAGCTTACCAATAGCGGTAAGTATTGCTTTGTTTTGCTTTAAACGAAAATGATTGCATTAAGTATAGGGTTATGTTAACATGTATAAGCAAACTTACTTTGGATTGATAAGATATCCAAGGCGGAAGGAGAAAGTATGAAACAAGGAATTCACCCAACTCATAACGCAGTGACAGTTGTATGTACATCATGTGGCGCCGAGTTTGAAACAGGATCAACTAAAAAAGAGATCCGTGTTGACACTTGTAGCAATTGTCATCCGTTCTATACCGGCAAACAACGATTTGTTCAGGCACAAGGACGAGTTGAGAAGTTTAATAAAAAATACGGCATTGAACAGAAATAAGAGAGAAATCTCTTATTTTTTTGCTATAATTGTTTAGTAAACAGAGGTAGGAAAAATGTATCATAAATATCGTGACGGTTATCTTGAAGTAATTGCTGGTTGTATGTTTGCTGGCAAAACGGAAGAATTGATTAGAAGGATAAAAGTATTAGAATTTGCGAAAAAACGGGTCTTGGTATTTAAGCCTGCTATTGATAATCGTTATAGTCAAACCAAAGTAGTATCACATGCTGGCAGTTTTGTTGACAGCATCGTTGTGGAAAAGGCGAAAGACATCTTGGATTTTGTCAGTGATGATGTTGATGTCGTAGCGATTGATGAAGCACAATTTTTTGAACATGATATTATCTATGTTTGTGATATTTTATGTGCTATGGGGAAAAGAGTAATGGCCGCTGGTCTTGACACTGATTTTAGAGTAGAACCGTTTGGTGCGATGGCTGATTTAATCACTAGTGCTGAGTTTGTAATGAAATTAACTGCTGTATGTACTAAATGTGGTGCCCCAGCTACCAGAACCCAAAGACTTGTAAACGGCGAGCCTGCTAACTATAATGATCCAATCATTATGGTAGGAGCTAGTGAAAGCTATGAAGCGCGTTGTCGTCATTGTTATGAAATGTTGGATAAACCAACAATAAAATAAGGAGTAAAAATGAGCGCTATAATCAATAAACTTGAAGAAATAAATAAACGCTTTCAAGATTTAGATCAACAACTGATCAGTGAAGAAGTAATTAAAAATCCTCGTTTGATGGCCAAAATGGCAAAAGAACAAGCAGGATTAAGACAGCTAGTTGAAGCTTATGAAGAACTTAAAGTAATTCAAGGACATCTAAAACAAGCTAAACAGTTATTAAATGAAAAAGATCACGAGATTAGAATGATGGCTGAACTTGAACTAAGTGAACAAGAGGAAAAAGAAACAGAACTTCTAGCGAAGATCGAAGTTTTGTTAATACCAAAAGACCCTAACGATGATCATAATGCACTAATTGAAATCAGAGGAGCTGCGGGTGGTGATGAAGGTAATATTTTCGCTGGTGATCTTTATCGCATGTATGTTAAATATGCAGAAGGTAAGGGATGGAAGACGGAAATAATGCAAGCATCAGAATCAGAGGCTGGTGGCTTTACGATGATATCATTTCTTGTTAAAGGCGATGAACCTTATCGCTTTTTAAAGTTTGAGTCAGGAGCACATCGAGTTCAAAGAGTACCAAAAACAGAAACGCAGGGACGAATTCATACTTCAACTGCGACAGTCTTAGTGTTAGCTGATGCTGAAGATGCTGATATTGAGATAGATGATGCTGATCTTGAAATCGAAACCCATCGTGCAAGTGGCGCGGGGGGACAACATATTAACAAGACAGATTCAGCAGTAAGAATCACCCATAAACCAACTGGTATATCTGTTAATTGTCAAGATGGTAGATCACAACATGAAAACAGGGCAACAGCGCTACGTATTATCAGAGCGCGGGTTTTAGAAGAACTTCAACGTAAACAGGAAGAAGAGAAAGGTGCGATCAGACGTTCAAAAATTGGCAAGGGTGATCGTTCTGAAAAAATTAGAACATATAACTATCCTCAAAATAGAGTAACTGATCATCGTATCGGTTTAACCTTGAACCAATTAGACCGTATTGTCGAAGGTAAACTTGATGATATTGTTGCAGCATTACTTGAACAAGAACAAAAGGAAGTATTGGCTCAGCAATGAAGACTTATCATGAATTAATCAAAGAAAGTGAAAGCTTTACAGCACAATATGATGTTTCAATAAGCGCGATTAAACTCTTAATGTATGAGTTAACCCAAGAAAAAGTCATTGATCTTTATCTTGATTATCATAAAGAAGCAGATAAAGATATCGCTATAAGGTTTAATGCTGGTATTGAAAGATTGATCAAGCAAGAACCCTTAGCTTATATTCTAGGTTATCAATGGTTTTATGGGCGTAAACTCCTGGTTAATGAAGATGTTTTTATTCCTCGATATGAAACCGAAGAACTGTGTGCTAATGTGCTTGAGAGAATTGATGCATACTTTAATTATTATCAAGATATAACACTTGCTGATGTGGCTTGTGGTAGTGGCGCGATTGCTATTACATTAAGCGCAGAAGAAAAAAAGCTTAAAACATATGCGGTTGAGTTAAATGATAGAACGCTCACGATGGCAAAGGCTAATGCTATTAATAACGATGTTGATATTACATTCTTTAATGGGGATATGCTACAACCATTAATTACAAATAGCATCAAACTTGATATTCTGGTATCTAATCCGCCTTATATTAGTACAAATGAATCATTAGATAGATCAGTTGTAGATTATGAGCCAAATATGGCGTTATTTGGTGGCGAGGATGGTTTAAAATTTTATCGCATCATTTTAACAGATGCTAAAAAAGTATTAAATGATAAAGCAATGATGGCCTTTGAAATTGGATATCAACAAAAAGAAGATTTGATTAGTCTAGTTAGTTCACTGTATCCTGGCCAAAAAGTTGAGGTTATCAAAGATTTAAATGGAAAAGATAGGATGTTATTTGTTTATATCAATCTATAAATTAGAGTCTTGTTGAATGACAAGGCTTTTTATATTAGGTAAAGAAAAATGTGATAAAATGTAATCATGAAAACAAAACTTTTGACTATCAAGGACATTGGTGAAGTGGCGACGATTATTAGAAATGAAGGGATTGTGGCTTTTCCAACTGATACGGTTTATGGGCTTGGTATTAGATATGATTCAAGTATTGCTGTAAGCAAACTGAAATTTGTGAAGAAAAGATCTGAGACTAAACCTTTCCCCATGATGGTAAATAGTTTGAAACAAATAGAAATGGTCGCAGATTTGGATGAAAGAGATCGTTTTTTAATAACAAGATGGTTACCTAATGCTTTAACGATTGTTTTTCGTAAACGTAAGGATTTAAAAGATTATGTGACTAACGGTCTTGATACAGTGGCAATCAGAATGCCAAATGATGAATTTGTCCTTAACATAATTGATTTACTAAAAGTACCGCTATTAGTTCCAAGTGCTAATATATCAAATGAAGCACCAGCTAAAAGCCATGAAGAAGTCTTAGTGCAATTAGATACTATGATTGATGCAGTAGTAATAGGTAAATGTACTCAAGGGATACCAAGCACGATCATTAGTACTGTGGATGAAGAAATAAAATTATTAAGAGAAGGCCCGATAACACTACAAGAGATACTTGACTCTTTGGAGGATATGAAATGATTGACAAGGTTTTGTTTGATTTAATTGAAGATGAACGTATACGTCAAAGCGAAAATATTGAGCTCATTGCTTCTGAGAACTATGTATCATCTGCCGTTTGTGAAGCGACTGGTAGTATCTTAACTAACAAATACGCTGAGGGTTATCCAAACAAACGTTACTATGGTGGTTGTGAACATGTTGATGCGATTGAAAGTTTGGCTATTAGTAGAATGTGTGAGCTATTCGATGCTGAACATGCTAATGTTCAACCACATTCAGGGTCACAAGCTAATATGGCAGTATATTTAACAGCACTTAATATCGGGGATAAAGTTCTAGGGATGGATCTTAGTGCTGGCGGCCATTTAACGCATGGGCATAAACTAAACTTCTCAGGTCGCTTATATGAATTTTATAGTTATGGGGTTGATCCAAAAACAGAAATGATCGATTATGATCAAGTTAGAGCGCTAGCAAAAGAGATAAGACCAAAATTAATTGTGGCTGGAGCTAGTGCTTATGGTAATACGATTGATTTTAGTGAGTTTGCGACAATCGCAAAAGAAGTAAACGCGTTGTTGATGGTAGATATGGCTCATATTGCTGGATTAGTAGCGGCAGGATTGCACCCTAATCCAGTTAAATATGCTGATTTTGTAACAACGACAACGCATAAAACTTTAAGGGGACCAAGAGGTGGTGCTATCCTATGCAAAAAGGAGTACGCTAATGCGTTGGATCGAAATGTTTTTCCAGGCATTCAAGGGGGACCGTTGATGCATGTTATCGCTGCTAAAGCAGTATGTTTTCATGAAGCACTACAACCAACGTTTATAAGTTATCAGAAACAAGTGATAGCTAACGCTAAAGCTTTTGTTAAAGCAATGATAGCTAATGGTTTTAGAGTTGTATCAAACAATACAGATACTCATTTATTCTTAGTTGATACGATGTCTTCATTTAAAATGACTGGTAAAGAAGTTGAAACATTACTAGATAAAGTAAAGATCACATGTAATAAGAACACTATACCTTTTGATCAACAAAAACCAATGGTCACCAGTGGCATTAGACTAGGAACACCGGCTATGACAACCAGAGGTTTTAAAGAAGCTGAATTTGCGAAAGTGGCGGATTTGATTCGCGCAACAATTGAAAATGCAGAGGATCAAGAAGCGTTGATCAACATTAAAAAACAAGTATTATCATTAAGCAAAGCTTTTGTGATACCAAAGTGAAACCGATAATATTAGGTGGTCAAAAGTGATTGTTATGTTATAATTGACGGGGTGATAAATATATGTTAAAAGTCTTAGACCATCCGCTGATAACCCATAAGTTGGCTTATATGCGTGATGAGAAAACAACAACGAAAGATTTCAGTCAACACTTGGATGAAATCGCTAGTCTTATGGCTTATGAAGTTTCACGTGATTTGCCCGTAAAGGATGTTTGTATCAAAACACCGATGGGTTTATGTGATACGTATGAGTTAGCAGCGGAAGTTGTATTAGTGCCGATCTTAAGAGCGGGACTTGGAATGGTCAATGGTATTCGTAATATCATACCAACGGCTAAGGTTGGCTTTGTGGGACTTTATCGTGATGAAGAAACACTTCAACCACATGAATACTATGCGAAGTTTCCTGAAGGATTAAAAGATGCAGTAGTTATGGTCTTAGATCCGATGTTAGCAACCGGTGGCTCAGCTAGTGCTGCCATTGATATGGTGAAAAAAAGAGGTGCTAAAACAATTAAGCTTGTATGCTTGGTTGGTGTTCCAGAAGGTGTGAACTTGATTGAAAAAGATCATCCCGATGTTGATATTTACTTAGCCGCGCTAGATGAAAAACTTAATGAAGTAGGTTATATCGTTCCCGGGCTTGGTGATGCCGGTGATAGGATATTTGGTACAAAATAAACTAAATGTCAAATAAGGAGCGTAGAGTATCAGCCTTAACAGCTATTATATTAGCTGTTATAATGTATTTTATTGATTTCCGTATTAGTACGGGGATCATCTTAGGATATTTAGCTAGTATCTTTCATCTTTATCTTATTACGATCAGTATGGATAATATGCTTAAAAGTGGCAGAGTGAATATGTTTATTGTCATGTTAGGTTCAATGCTTAGATATGTCATTATTGCATTCCCACTTGTGATCGCTTTGATCTTACCACAGTATTTCAACATCTTTGGAGCAGCTGGTGGGTTTATCTTATACAAAGTCGTTTTAATAGCCTTTGCGGTATTTTATAAAGATTAGGAGTGAGTTTATGGTTGTTCAATCAGCGGTTTATGGAATCATCTTAGTAACGACGATCATTATCGGCGCTCTTTATTATGTAAATCGCAAACTAAAACAATACGATCCATTAACACAGCCCAAAGGAGTTGTCTTGTTGACGATGATGGGGGTCTCAGCTGTTGATAAGATGGTGCTAAGAGAAACCAATGATGTGATAGCGGAAAACTTAGGACCTTATATTGGAATGATATCTAGCTATTTAGTTTTATCTAATATATCTGGTTTATTTGCCATAGAATCACCAACCGCAAACTTCAGTGTGACATTGACTTTGGCTTTTATAACAGTACTATTGATTGAAAAGAATGCGATCAAGTTTAATGGTATTAAAAACTATTTAAAAGGATTCCTTGAACCATTTGTGTTGTTTTTACCTATGAATATTGTTGGTAAGTTTGCGCCATTGATCTCGATGTCAATGCGTTTATTTGGTAATATCATGACAGGTGGGGTCATCATGGGGTTAATTTATTCTTTTACCGCGATAGTGTCTGGATTAGTGCCTTTTCTTGGTTATTTCAATTTCGTTGGGGTTGTGATAGCGCCAGCATTTCACTTTTATTTCGACCTCTTTGCGGGATTGATTCAAACGTATATTTTTATATCATTAACGATAGCTTTCATTGGAAAAGAACTTCCGTTGAAATAGATTATTAAAATTAAAGGAGAATTACATATGGAATTAGGATTAATTGCGATTGCTGCTGCAATAGCAGTATTTGCGGGGACTACTACTGCTATTGGTGAAGGTAATGTTTTTGCAAGAGCTGTAGAAGCTATTGGTAAAAATCCAGAAGCTGAAGGGAAAATTCGGTCTATGGCAATTACTGGTGCAGCTATTACTGAAACTGTTGCTATTTATGGTTTATTAATAGCATTACTTATTATCTTCGTATTAGGTGGACGAGTCTAGAACTGAATTAGAAAGGAGTCTCTATGCAAATCAATATTGATATATTAGAGAAACTGCTTCCTAATGTCTTAACGATCGTTACTCAACTTATCGCTACTTTTATCTTGTTTTATTTCATGAAAAAGTTGGCTTGGAAACCGGTTAGAGAAATCTTGCAAAAACGTTCCGAATTTGAACATAGCAAGTTAATGGAAGCTTCACGATTAAAAGAAGAATCTGAGTTTTTGAATCAACAAGCTAAGCAAGAAATTCAAAAAGCTGGAGTTGAAGCCAAACAATTGATCACAATTGGGAAAACAGAAGGCGAACGGATAAAGAGTGAGTTGTTGGCTGAAGCCAAGCGCAGATCAGAAGAAGCTTTAGCTGATACCAAAAAAGAACTCGCTTTGGAAAAAGAACAGCTTAAAAAAGAGATACATAAGGAAATAGTTGAAGTTGCTATGATGGCAGCTGGAAAATTGGTAAGTGAAAAGCTTGACGAAGATAAAGATCGTCAGGCTATTGAGCGTTTCATAAAGGAAGTTAAGACCAAATGAGTAAGATCGCCAGTCGTTATTCACTAGCGTTACTTGAACTAGCTAAAGAAGAAAATAGCTTGGATTTTTATTGTGAACAGTTAAAAAGGATAAAAAGAGTCTTTAAGACTAACAGTGAGCTATTACCATTTTTGAAGCACTATTTAATTTCTAAAGAAGACAAGAAAAAAGTGATCGATAAGATCTTCGCTGATGATTCAAATCAAAGTATTGTTAGAGTTATCTATTTGATCGTGGATAATAATAGACATGACATAATTGAACAGATCATTGATGATTTCTTGATCAAGGCTAATGAAGAACAAGGTAGGATCATGGGACAGGTTTATTCAATCGATTATCTATCAGATAAACAGATAAAAGAGATTGAAGAAGCTGTGAATGAAAGATTTGAATATAAGGTCATGTTAGAAAACATGATCGATACTGAATTATTGTCAGGGATTAAAGTCGTTGTTCGAGATCGAGTTATAGATGGATCATTAAAAAGTAGGATTAATACGCTGAAAAACAGCTTATTGAATAGAGGTGAGTAATAAATGAAACTTAAGCCAGAAGAGATTAGTGCAATAATCAAAGATCAGATTATGCATTATGATGAAAGACTTGATGTCAAAGATGTTGGTTATGTCATAAAAGTAGGTGATGGTATAGCCCTCATTCATGGACTTGAAAATGTTATGGCCAATGAATTACTTATCTTTGGTGATGATGTTTTTGGGATGGCTCTCAATTTAGAAGTTGATAATGTTGGCGCTGTTATCATGGGTGATGATTCAACGATCAAAGAGGGCGATAAAGTATACCGTTCTAATAAGATAATTGAAGTACCTGTTGGAGATCAAATGCTCGGCAGAGTCGTCAACGCGCTTGGCATTGCGATTGATGGTAAAGAATCAGTTGATACAAAGAAGACACGACCAATCGAAAGGGTAGCTCCTGGGGTTATGACTAGAAAATCGGTTAATCAAGCGCTACAAACAGGGATTAAGATCATTGACTCGATCATCCCAATTGGACGTGGTCAAAGAGAGTTGATCATTGGGGATCGTCAAACTGGTAAAACGGCTATTGCCATTGATACGATCATCAATCAAAAAAATGAAAATGTTTATTGTATCTATGTCGCTATAGGTCAAAAAGCATCTACGGTAGTACAGATTGTTGAAAAGTTAAAACAATTTGGGGCTATGGAATATACCACGATCGTTGTGGCAACAGCCAGTGAGCGTGCTCCTATGCAATATATTGCACCTTATGCTGGTTGTGCAATTGGTGAAGAATGGATGGAACATGGTAAGGATGTTTTGATCATATATGATGATCTAAGTAAACATGCGGTAGCTTATCGAACGATGTCATTATTATTAAGAAGACCGCCAGGAAGAGAAGCGTATCCAGGTGATGTTTTCTATCTTCATTCTCGTTTGTTAGAAAGAGCGGCGAAATTAAATGATAACTATGGTGGGGGCTCATTAACAGCATTACCAATCATTGAGACCCAAGCTGGTGATATTTCAGCTTATATCCCAACCAATGTTATATCAATTACCGACGGGCAACTCTTTTTACAGACGGAGCTCTTTAATGGAGGTGTTCGACCAGCTGTTGATAGTGGACTATCAGTGTCACGTGTTGGAAGTGCAGCACAAACTAAGATCATGAAACAATTATCTAGTTCATTAAAAATGGATTTGGCTCAATACCATGAGATGTTATCATTCTCACAGTTTGGTAGTGACCTTGAACCATCGACTAAAGCCATTATTGAACATGGTGCACGTTTAACAGAACTATTAAAACAAGGACAATATAAACCATTAAGTTTAGAGTATCAGGTATTATCACTCTATGTGGCTAAGTATGGGTATCTTAAAGAAATTAAAGTTGAAGAAATTGATGAGTTTGAAAGCGAACTACATAATTATTTCCGAATTCATCAAGCAGATATATTACAGGAAATTATTGATAAACAAGAATTGACTGAAGGCCTTAAGGATAAGTTAAGTGATGCGGTTGATGCTTATGTTGATCAATACAAAAGATTGAACGGTAAATAATAATGTCAGGATCACAACAAGTAATTAAAACAAGGATCAGAGGGATCAAGACCACTCGCAAGATAACAAAAGCGATGGAATTGATCGCGATTGGTAAATTGAAACGGCAACGTGACCTTTTTGATGCGAACAAGTTTTATGCGCTTAGTTTAAAAGACACTATAACTAACATCCTTAGTAACACACAAGAGTCAAATAATGTGTATTTGCAAAAACGAATTGATAATAAACCACTCACTATTGTATTTTTAAGTGATTTTGGTTTGTGTGGTGGTTATACAGGTAATACTACTAGGTTGATTAGTGAAGAATCATCTGAAAATGAGCAGTTATTAGTAATAGGAATTCGCGGTAAACAAAGTTTGATCGATAATGGATTTAATGTTAATCATGATGATATTGCATGTGATAGTATGAACTATAGTGAGTTATTCAAGATAGCTGACAGTATTGTAACAAGCTATCGAAACAATGAAATATCAAGTATCAATATTGTATATACTCAATATATTAACTCAATGAGCTTTGTGCCAATTAAAGTAAGACTCTTACCGGTAGAAGCAACTAAAAAAGATAATCTGTCATACAAAGAAGTTTTATATGAGCCAAGTATCGATCAGATCCTTGATGAACTTATTCCACTTTATATTAAGTCGCTAGTGTATAGCTATTGGCTTGAAACCACAACTAGTGAACACTCTTCAAGAAGATTAGCTATGGATTTAGCTACAGATAATGCTGAAGATTTGATTGATAATTTAACACTTGTATATAACCGTGCTCGTCAAGCGGCGATCACACAAGAAATAAATGAGATCGATATGACTGCGGATGCGATCTAGGAGGTAATTTGCATGAAAAATACAGGGAAAATAATTCAGGTCATTGGGCCGGTAGTTGACATTCGCTTTACCAAAGGAGCGTTACCATCTTTGTATTCAGCAATCATTGTTGATGAAGATAATCACAAGTTAACAGTAGAAGTTGCTCAACATGTTGGTGATGATTGCGTGCGCTGTATCGCTATGGGATCAACAGAAGGATTGGTAAGAGGAATGATCGCGATTGATACTGAAAGTGCGATCATGGTACCTGTTGGTAAAGATGTCCTTGGTAGAATGTTCAATGTGTTAGGCGAACCAATTGATGAACTTGAAGCGTTGCCTGCTGATATTGAAAAACATCCCATTCATCGTTTAGCACCATCTTTTGAAGAACAACAAACATCAGAGAGCATTCTTGAAACAGGTCTTAAAGTAATTGACTTATTGTGTCCATATTCTCGAGGTGGTAAAGTAGGCTTGTTTGGTGGAGCTGGTGTTGGGAAAACGGTACTAATGCAAGAATTGATTCATAATATAGCTATTGAACATAGTGGATTATCAGTTGTTGCGGGAGTTGGCGAAAGAACTCGTGAAGGTAACGATCTATATAATGAAATGAAAGAGTCTGGTGTACTTCCAAGTACAGTACTTGTCTATGGTCAAATGAATGAATCACCTGGTGCACGTATGCGAGTGGCTTTATCGGGATTAACTATGGCTGAGTATTATCGTGATCATGATGGTCAAGATGTCTTATTATTTATTGATAACATTTTCCGTTTTGTTCAAGCAGGATCAGAAGTATCGGCTTTGCTTGGTAGAATGCCTTCGGCTGTTGGTTATCAACCAACTCTTTCAACAGAGATGGGTCAGTTACAAGAACGTATCACTTCAACCAAAAATGGTTCAATTACTTCAGTACAAGCTATTTATGTGCCGGCTGATGACTTAACTGATCCAGCACCGGCTACTGCTTTCTCTCATTTAGATTCAAAAACGGTATTAGAGCGCTCAATTGCGGCTTTAGGTATTTATCCAGCGGTTGATCCATTGGCTTCAACTAGTAGAATGTTAGATCCTTTGGTAGTTGGTGAAGAACATTATCATGTCGCCCGTGAAGTTCAACAAATCTTACAAAGATATCGTGAACTTCAAGACATCATCGCTATTTTGGGAATGGATGAATTAAGTAAAGAGGATAAAGTAACAGTTAATCGAGCAAGACGAATTCGTAATTTCTTATCGCAACCACTAAATGTTGCTCAACAGTTCACTGGTATACCTGGACGATATGTAAGTCGTGAAGACACTGTTCGTAGTATTAAGGCAATTCTTGAAGGTGGGTATGATCATCTTCCTGAACAAGCATTTATGTTTGTTGGTACAATTGAAGAAGCCGTAGAAAAAGCAGAAAAGATGGGAGTTTAGTATGTTTAAGGTGAAAGTCATAACACCAAGAGGTATTTACACTGAACTGGAAGCAACTATCTTAAATATCACTACTCCTGAAGGAATGAGGGGAATTTTAAGCAATCATATGCCACTTGTGACGATGATTGATGTTGGAAAAATGACAATCGGTAATGAGATAGCCCAGCCAGCTTATCGTTATGATTACGCAACTGGAAGTGGAATGATGTATTTTAATGATAACTTAGCGACAGTCTTAGTAGAAACAATTGAAAGAAGTGATGAGATTGATCTAAAGCGAGCTGAAGCTGCGATGCAGCGATCAGAAACTAGAATTGCCAGCATTGATAAAGGTAATATTGATGTTGAACGCGCTAAAAGAGCATATCGTCGCGCAAAAAACAGGATAAGTATAAAAAATGAACAATAACACCTTTATGGTGTTTTATTATAGGAGGTAAGAATGATTGATATTGTTATCAGGATAGTATTACATATAATAGCTTTTGGTGTTAGTTGGTATGCACTAAATGGACTTGATTGGTCACGTTTTATTAAACAAGGAAGAACCATGCAAGCACAGTTACTTTTGATTGTTTTAAGCATGGCATTAGGATATTTGCTTGCTCAATTTATGTTAGCTATTGGATTTAATTATTATCCATATTGACCGATTATTAAGATTATATGAAATCGTTTTGTTGGTGAGAATTACCACTTAACATCGTGATAAATGTGCTATAATATCATTGCTTGTAAGATTGGAGGAGAATTATGTTGTTCTCAAAAGCTGTTGGAATTGATTTAGGAACAGCTAATATGTTGATTTATGTTAAAGGTAAAGGCGTGGTTCTTGATGAGCCTTCAGTTGTTGCCTTGGATGCTGATACTAGAAAATGTATAGCTGTTGGAACTGAAGCTAAGGAAATGTTAGGAAAAACTCCTAGAAGAATATTGGCTATCAGACCGCTTAAGGATGGTGTTATCGCTGACTTTGAAGTTACAGAGATCATGTTGGGATTATTTATTCGTAAATTAAAATTAAAGGGATTATTTTCAAGACCGGTTATTTTAATCTGTTGTCCCAGTAACATAACATCGGTTGAACGTAACGCTATTAGAGATGCCGCATATCGTGCTGGTGCAAAAAGAGTTTATATAGAAGAAGAACCAAAAGTAGCGGCTATTGGCGCTGGTTTGGATATCTCAAAACCAAGCGGTAGTATGGTATTGGACATTGGTGGTGGTACTACTGATGTCGCAATTCTTTCACTTGGAGAAATCGTTACTAGTACATCATTAAAGGTAGCTGGTGATAAACTTGATCGCGATATTATCAAATATTTAAAGGAATCATATAAGTTGCTTGTTGGTGAAAGAACAGCTGAAGATATAAAGAATAAGATTGGTACAGCTTGGCGTAATTCGCGTCAGGACACAATGGATGTTAGTGGACGCGATTTAGTAACAGGTCTTCCTCATACGATCACATTGAGTTCTGAGGAAACCGAACTTGCCATGCGTGAAAGTTTACAAGAAATTGTAAGAGCATGTCGCACTGTTCTTGAACAAACCCCTCCAGAACTATCAAGTGACATCGTTACTCGTGGTATAGTTCTTACTGGTGGTGGTGCATTATTGAATGGCATTGATACGTTATTAATGAACGAGTTAAATGTTCCTGTATACATTGCAGAAAATGCACTTCGTTGTGTTGCTGAAGGAACAGGTATCATGCTTGAAACGCCAGCGTTTGGACACATTGGGTAAATCTTGCTGTGACTATTCTGATTAACTATATCAAATCATCACTTATCTATTTAATACTACCGACTTTAATAGCGGTAGTTTTAGTACCGGTGATCAAATATTTAGGTTATCGTCTTGATGTTTATGCTCTTGAAAACGAAAGAACAGTTCATCATGGCAAAATTGTTCGTATTGGTGGTGTTGCTATCTTTTTGGCATTTATTATCAGTATGGCATTTTTGTTTGTTGCTGATAAAACCATAAACAGTATTATCATTGGCGGAATCATCATCTTTTTTACTGGTTTAATTGACGATATGATCGATCTTAAACCAAAACTAAAAATGATATTACAAGCTTTAGCTGCTTTTGTTGTTATGTATTATGGTGGTATTTATATTGAAATTCTTAATTTACCATTTGGTATCAGTATCAATACTGGGATTTTGAGTTTAGTTGTCACTTTCTTTTGGATAGTGGGTGTCACGAATGCTTTAAATTTAATTGATGGTCTTGATGGTTTATCATCAGGAGTAAGTATCATTGTTTTGGTTACGATATCTTTTATTGCATTCATGATGAATCGTACTGATGTAGCATTTATCGCACTTGTATTGACAGGAGCGTCATTAGGCTTTTGGTTTTATAACTTTCATCCAGCAAGTATCTTTATGGGTGATAGTGGTGCTTTATTTTTAGGTTTCAATATTGCTTGTTTGTCTTTATTGGGATTTAAAACCGCAACGGTCATAACTTTGGGATTCCCAATTGTTATCTTGGTAGTACCAATTGCTGATACACTTATGGCTATTATTAGACGAAGTCTAAAGGGTGAGAAATTTGATGTGGCCGATCGTGGTCATTTGCATCATGTTTTGATGTATAATTTGAAACTTGGTCATCGTAATGCCGTATTAGTGCTTTACTTGACAACTTTATTATTCTCAATGTGTTCAATCATCAGCTTCTTCAACGAAAAAATAGGTATGATCTTATTGTTAATCCTTGTATTTGTTTTTGAGATCTTTATTGAATATACAGGTATGATAAATCCAAAGTATCATCCACTGATGGGATTAAGTAGAAGGCTGTTTGGTTGGCCAAAAAAGAAAGAAGACAACTGATGAGGAAGTTATGTCGTAGTTGTGTCTTACAATAAAGTCATGAAAATAAAGGATTTAGAGAAGAATAAAATCTATATTATTGGGGTATCGGGTGGAATGGATTCAATGGTTCTGCTTGATATGGCTTATAAATGTGGGTTAAATATTGTTGTTGCACATGTAAATTATCAAAAAAGAATAAGTTCTGATCGTGACATGGAAATAGTTAAAACATATTGTCATGATCATTTTTTACCTTTTGAATGTCTTTTTGCTGGTAAACATGAAGGTAATTTTCAAGCTTGGGCACGTAAACTTCGTTATGATTTCTTTACTGAGCTTTTAAAGAAGTATCATGGTGAAGGGATTTTGATCGCCCATCATCAAGATGATTTAATTGAAACTTACTTACTACAAAAACAACGACGTCAAATCCCTTTATACTGGGGTATTAATGAAGTTACACAAATTAGTGACATGATTATTTATCGGCCTATGTTGACCATGACAAAACTAGAAGTAGAAAAGTATTGTTTTGAGAACAAGATTTTATATGGTGAAGATGAAAGTAATGCGGATAATAGATATACCCGCAATAAGATTAGACATCAAATTGTTAATAAGCTTGATAGAAAACAACGAGAAGCGGTGTTAAATGAAATCAAGAGTAAAAACGAAGTTTCTTTAGAAAGTAAAACATACCTGACTAATCGATATGAGCAACTATTTGATCCATTTAATCAAACATCGTTTAGAAAAGAAAAGCTCATTGATCAAGTTGAATTAGTACGCTTATTCTTATTAAGAAATGGTATCAATTCATTACATTACTCATCATCATATCTTAAAGAAATCGTGAACTTTGTGTTGGGATCGGTAAATAGAGAAATACAACTTGAGCAAAAGAATACACTAGCACTAAGTTATGGGAAGCTTATTATTTTTGATAAGAGCAAGCTTCAGTATAGCTACCAGATAGAAAATGTAACTTTATTAAAAACCGATCATTTTGAAATCAGTGATAAAGGCGATCGTATCAATGCAGTAACAGTTGATGAGAATGATTTCCCATTAACTATTCGCAGTTGGCAAGAGGGGGATGTAATAAAATTACGGTTTGGGCATAAGAAAATAAATCGTTGGTTTATTGATCGCAAGATTGATATTGACAAACGATATAGTTGGCCAATCGTAATAAATCGCAATCAAGAGATAATCTTGGTACCTAAAATTGGATGTAATGTTGCGCATTTTTCTAACAATCCGAATATGTTTGTGTTAGAATTATGATATTACATCAACTGGGAGGTATTTTTCGTGCATAAGGATTTTAAAGAAGTGTTAGTATCGGAAGAACAAATTTATCAACGTTGTATTGAATTGGGTGATGAGATCACTCGTTATTACACCGAAAGAGGTAGTATACCTTTGTTAGTTTCGGTACTTAAGGGATCCTCGTTTTTTCTAACTGAGCTTTCAAAGAGGATCAATATGGATATTGAAGTAGACTTTATGTGCATGGAAAGTTATCATGGAACAGAGTCCACTGGCGATGTGCATATCGTCATGGATTTAGATCGAAGCATCCAGGATTGTGATATCTTACTAATTGAAGATATCGTAGATACGGGTAAAACACTAAGAAAAGTTAAGGGAATACTTAACAACAAAGGCGCAAGAGATGTTAAGGTTGCATCATTGCTAGACAAACCATCACGTCGTGTCGTTGATGAAACAGCAGACTTTATTGGTTTTGTTATTCCGGATAAGTTTGTTGTTGGATTTGGTTTAGATTTTAATCAGAAATATCGTAACTTACCTTATATTGGTGTATTAAAGGAAGAACTATATAAATAAAGGAGTGAAAATTAGTGAGAAATAGAAATGCTTTAGCTAATATATTGCCATATATTATCGTCATGATTGCTATTTATAGTATTTTTTCAATGACAAATACGGCATTGGTTCAAAAGCTTTCTTATAACGAGTTTAACAAAGTCGTTCAAGACAAGAAGGTTGTTTCAGCTAAAATTACTGTAAGTAATGTGGTGTTGGATGTTGAGGGTGTTTATCTTGATGCTGATAAACAAGAGATAAATTTCAAAACAGTAATACCAAACACTGAAAAATCTAACAATGAACTGGTGGAAATACTAGCATCTTATACTACTGTAACCATCGTCAATGCCTATGAGACTAATGTCTTTTGGGATGTTATCATGCAGGTTGTGCCCTATATCTTAATGGGGGGATTTGTATTATATCTTTTAACTAGGATGAACAACGCAGGTGGCAATAATAACGCCTTTGAGTTTGGCAAATCAAAAGCTCGTCTTGAGAGTGACATCAAGGTGCGTTTCTCTGATGTTGAAGGATGCGAAGAAGAAAAAGCAGAAATGGAAGAATTGATCGAGTATCTAAAAAATCCTAAGAGATTTTCAAAAATGGGTGCTCGTATACCAAAAGGAATACTGTTAGTTGGTCCTCCTGGTACTGGTAAAACGTTATTAGCGAAAGCGGTAGCGGGTGAGGCTGATGTACCATTCTACTCAATTTCTGGTAGTGATTTTGTGGAAATGTTTGTCGGTGTTGGTGCAAGTCGTGTTCGTGACATGTTTAAAAACGCTGGTAAAACAGCTCCAGCAATGATCTTTATCGATGAAATCGATGCTGTTGGTCGTCAACGTGGCGCTGGTGTTGGTGGTGGACATGATGAAAGAGAACAAACACTCAATCAATTGTTGGTTGAAATGGATGGTATCAATGATAACGCTGGTGTATTGATCATTGCGGCCACTAATCGTCCAGATATCCTGGATCCAGCTTTATTAAGACCAGGTCGTTTTGATCGTCAGATTACTGTAAGCTTGCCTGATCGCAAAGGTCGTGAGGCAATATTAGGAGTACACGCTCGTAATAAACATATCGCTGATGATGTTGATTTAAATGCGATTGCTAAAAGAACACCAGGCTTTAGTGGTGCTGATCTTGAAAATGTATTGAATGAAGCGGCTATCTTAGCGGTTCGAAATGATCAAGAATTAATAACTATGGACTTAATGGATGAAGCTATTGATCGCGTTATGATGGGTCCGGCAAAACGTTCGCGTACCTATACTGATAAAGAAAAACGATTGGTCGCATACCATGAAACTGGTCATGCAGTAATTGGTTTGAAGTTGAGTGATGCACAATTAGTTCAAAAAGTGACAATTATACCGCGTGGCGTTGCTGGTGGTTATAATCTAATGACACCAAAAGAAGAAACATTGCTTAATACTAAAGGAAGTTTATTAGCTATGATAACGGGTTATCTTGGTGGTCGCGTTACTGAAGAAATTGTTTTTAACGAAATTTCCACTGGTGCTTCTAATGACATCGAAAGATCAACGATGATCGCTCGTGAGATGGTTACTGTATACGGTATGAGTGAGCTTGGTCCAATCAAGTATGATAGTGGCGAACACAGTGTTTTCTTGGGTCGTGATTATGGGGCAAGAGCTAGTGTTAGTGGTGGCGTAGCCTTTGAGATCGATCAAGCGGTAAGACAAATTATTGATGATTGCTATAAAAAAGCGCAAAAGATCATCAATGATAATCGCGAATTAGTAGATGCTATCGCTTCAGCACTCTTAGAACATGAAACGCTTACTAGTGAACAGATATATGCGCTAGCTGAGGGTAAGACTGCTCAAGAAGTATTCGCAACAGTTTAATTAAGTACTAAAGCTATTGATCATCAATAGCTTTTTGAATTATATAAAAAGATATGATCGAGGAAGATATGAGTGATAAATTAATAAAAGGCTTAATATGTGATGGGCGTGTTAGAGTCTATCTTTGTAACACAACAAAAACATGTGAAACCGCAAAGCAGAAACATGATTTATGGCCAACATCGATGGCAGCTTTAGGGCGTGTTTTATCAATAACAGCTATTATGGGAAGTATGCTGAAGGGAAAAGATGAAAAAGTAACTATCCAGATCAATGGTAATGGTTCAATTGGTACAATAATGGCTGATGGTTATCAAGATGGTCATGTACGTGGCTTTGTTGGAGATCCACATTTAATGTTGATTGATAACAAGACAAAAAAACTAGCAGTTGGTGCAATTGTTGGTCATGATGGTTATTTAAGAGTGATCAGAGATACTGGGTTAAAAGATGATTTTGCGACAACAGTCAAGTTAGTTAGTGGTGAGATTGGTGAAGATTTTGCCTATTATTTTACCGCAAGCGAACAAATACCCACAGCTGTTTCAGTTGGCGTATTAATAGATAACAATAATAAGGTGATAGCTGCAGGGGCCCTTATTATTCAAGTAATGCCTAACGCTTATGAAGAAGATATCATTTATTGTGAAGAAGTTGTTAGTAAGTTACCTGATCTATCAAAAATGATTCTTGATCAACCCGATGTTAATTCACTTTTAAAAGCGATATTTACGGATGTTGAAATTTTATCAGAAACAGAAATTAGTTTTAGATGTGATTGCCATAAAGATAAAATGCACTCGGCTTTAATAACCCTAGCAGTTGAAGATCTAAATGATATGATAAAAGAAGATGATGGTTGTGAAATAGTGTGTCAGTATTGTAATAAGCCATACAAGTTCAGTGCTGAAGAACTTAAAACGATAGTTAAAGCGAAAAATGAACAGTCCATTTAAGATTAAAGATGTAATAATTGCTAATAGAGTAATAGTAGCACCAATGGCTGGTATAACTAATATGGCATACCGAAGCTTGTTGAAGCAGTTGGGTGCTGGTTTGATCTATAGCGAAATGGTTAGTGATAAAGCCATTAATTATCGTAATAAGAAGACAATGGACATGTTAGTTATTGATGAAAACGAACATCCTATCAGTTTACAGCTTTTTGGTAGTGAAATAGATAGTATGGTTGAAGCAGCGAGATATATTGATCAAAACACTTTATGTGATATCATTGACATCAATATGGGTTGTCCAGTTAACAAGATTACCGCAAATAACGCTGGTAGTGCCTTGATGAAAGATCCAATGCATATTTTTAATTTAGTAAGTGCTATAAAAGCGAACATTTCAAAACCTTTGAGTGTAAAGATAAGATCAGGCTATTTTGAAAAAGCAATAAATGCTAAAGAGGTAGCGATTTTATGTGAAAAAGCTGGAGCTGATGCGATTGCTGTTCATCCTAGAACACGTAATCAAATGTATAGTGGTAAAGCAGACTGGAATATTATCAAAATAGTAAAAGAAGTAGTGAAAATACCGGTTATTGGTAATGGTGACATCATAAACAGAGATGATGCGTTTGCTATGATGGCACTGACTAAATGTGATGCGGTAATGATTGGAAGAGGTTTGTTGGGTAATCCGTGGTTGATCAAAGAGATACTAGATGAGTCATTTACCACTATTGATCATGATAAGAAACTTGATATGGTAATTGAGCATGCGCTGCGTTTAGTTGAGCAAAAAGGCGAGAAAGTTGCGATAAGAGAAATGCGTGGTCAAGCTGGATGGTACTTAAGTGGATTACCTCACAACAATAAGATAAAAGAGCGTTTATCTAAGGTTGTATGTTTGGCAGAAATAAAGCAAATTGTGGCAGAATATCGATTAATGTTGAGCACACATCAAGACTAAATGTAATTGCTAATGAAAACAAAGTGATTATTTGGTATTATAAATAGGAAAAGTAGGTGTAAATATGGAAGAACTAGATTTAACAGAACAAGAACAGGTAAGACGAGCTAAGCTAAAAACTTTAGTTGACAAAGGAATTGAACCATTTGGAACAGCTTATAAACGTACACATCTTACAGCAGAGATAGTTGCGCTTTATCAAGATAAAACAAAAGAAGAGTTAGCTGAACTAGCAATAAAGGTAAGAATCGCCGGTAGGATCATGACAAAAAGATTGATGGGGAAAGCGGGTTTTTTCCATCTACAAGATCGTGACGGTCGCATTCAAATATATGTAAGAAAAGATGTCATTGGTGATGATCTTTATGATGTTTTTGAAGATGGTGACTTAGGTGATATCGTTGGTATCGCTGGTGAAGTTTTCAGAACCAATCATGGTGAATTATCAATTAAAGCTGAAGAATATACTCATTTGACCAAAGCACTTAGACCACTACCAGATAAATGGCATGGTCTTCATGATATAGAAGAACGCTTTCGTCGACGCTATGTTGACTTAATTGTAAATGAAAAAGCTAGATGGGTAGCGATGACAAGACCAAAGATCATAAGGTCAATACAACATTATTTAGACAATCAAGGATTGATCGAAGTTGAAACACCAGTATTACAACCGATTCTAGGTGGTGCCGCTGCTAGGCCTTTTATCACACATCATAATACTCTTGATATGGATTTCTATTTACGTATCGCAACCGAACTACCACTAAAACGTTTAATCGTTGGTGGTATGGAAGGTGTGTATGAAATTGGTAGATTGTTTAGAAATGAAGGAATGGATGCTAAGCATAATCCAGAGTTTACAACCGTTGAAGCATATGTTGCCTACTCAGACCTTAATGGTATGATGGATTTAGTTGAAGGGTTATTTTATAATGTTGCCTTAGAAGTTCTTAATACAACCAGCGTTACATTCAATGACAAAGTAATTGAACTTAAAGGTCCGTTTAAACGCCAACATATGGTAGATTGTATCAAAGAGGCTTGTGGTGTTGATTTTTGGCCAGTGCATGATTTAGAAACAGCACTAGCTCTTGCGAAAAAGCATAATGTAATGATCGAAAAACACCAAAGAAGTATTGGTCATATCATCAATCGCTTTTTTGAAGAGTTTGGTGAGAAAAATTTAATTCAACCAACTTTGTTATATGGTCATCCTATCGAAATATCCCCTTTAGCTAAAAGTAGTAAAGAAGATTCTCGTTTTACTGAACGATTTGAACTATTCATCGATGGTAGCGAATATGCGAATGCATTTAGTGAACTAAATGATCCCATTGATCAAAAAGAGCGTTTTGAAAACCAACTTAAAGAAAAAACATTAGGGAATGTTGAAGCTAATGAAATGGATATCGACTATGTTGAAGCATTAGAGTATGGATTACCACCATCAGGCGGTATTGGTGTAGGAGTTGACCGTTTCGTGATGTTGTTGACTAATAGTGACACAATACGTGAAGTAATTCTATTCCCACATATGAGAAGTAGATAGATTGAGAGATATCATCATAATTTGATGATTTTGAGGTCTATGTTGAAAAGTACGAATAAGACGCAAGTCCAACGGAGGTAAATCGTTGTTTTTGCGTCTTGTTCGTGTTATTTAAAAATAATTGAACATGTCTTTTCGTGATTTATTGTTCTAAATAAACTTGTCCTTTCGTGATTAGTGAAGTATTATTGGTATGAGGTGAGACGATGCTAAAAAGAAAAATATACTCTAGATTGGTTGAATGGAAGAATACTTCTCAAGGAAAGACAGCTTTACTAATAAATGGAGCAAGACGAGTAGGCAAAAGTCATATATGTAAAGAGTTCGGTGAAAATGAGTATAAGAGCTATATTTTGATTGATTTTGCGAATGTACCGAAAGAGATTGTCGAACTGATTGAAAACGAGAGTTATGACTTGGATATTTTCTTTTTGAAGTTATCTGCTTTTTACTCCGTTAAATTATTTGAACGAGAAAGTTTAATAGTATTTGATGAAGTGCAACTCTTGCCAAGAGCAAGACAACTGATAAAGTATCTAGTTGCTGATCAACGGTATGACTATATTGAAACAGGATCCCTTTTATCCATAAAAAGGAATGTTCAAGATATTGTTATCCCCTCTGAAGAAAAACATATGACAATGTTTCCTTTAGATTTCGAAGAATTTTTGTGGGCATTAGGCGATAATACTACAGTTCCAATTTTGATGGACTTCTTCAAAAAAAGAATACCATTAGGTCAAGCTCTTCATCGGAAAGTTATGAATGACTTCAGACAGTATTTACTCGTTGGTGGAATGCCGCAATCCATAAACGAATATCTTAATAGTAAGGAGTTTAGTAGGGTTGATGAAGTAAAACGTAATATATTATCTTTATATAGAAACGATATTGCTAAATTCTCGGGAAACAATCAAAATAAAGTATTGGCGATTTTTGATGAAATTCCAGGTCAACTTTCAAAAAAAGAAAAAAAATATGTGTTATCTTCAATCTCGAAGGAAGCACGATTAAGAGAATATGAGGATTCTTTCATGTGGCTGGATGACGCAATGATAATAAACACTTGCTTCAATGCCACGGATCCCAATTTGGGCTTATCTTTAAGTAGTGAACATACAACTAGAAAGTGCTATATGGCGGATACAGGCCTTTTGGTTACTCAGACGTTCTATGATAAGGACGTTTTGAGCAACAATTTATATAAAGATATTTTATTTGATAAAACTAGTGTAAATGAAGGGATGTTAATGGAAAACATTGTTGCCCAGATTTTACGGTTTAACGGATATAAACTCTATTTCTATTCAAGAAATGATAAAGAAAATCGTGAGAATCATATGGAAATTGATTTTTTAATTACAAAAGGAAAGGGAGTAATACCAATTGAAGTTAAGTCATCGGCATATAAAAAACACTCATCTTTGGATAAATTCAGCAAAAAATTTAAGAATCGTATTGAAGAAAGAATAATTCTGTATCAAAAAGACGTTTCTATAATTGACGGAGTTTTACACTTGCCAATATATATGGCAATGTTCTTATAAAACAATTAGTATGATTTTGTCATTAGGTAGGTGATAAATCAATAAATTATTCATTTAATAATACATAATTGCGTATACTGGCGGAAATTAGAAGTAATCACCATATTATGAAACCGCAACTTGCATCTACTCTGAAAGTATGAAAAACAACAATTGATAAAGGGATATCAGCATTAAGAAAATATGAGTTTATTGAAAGAGTTGGTTCAAATAAAACGGGAGTATTGGAAAGTCTTGAAATAGTAATGATTTAATAACTAGATTTGTGCGCCTTCCGTACGCCAAATTTACGCCTATTGATAGACAATTTGTAACGAGTTATGTATACTTATGGAATTCGTAAAGTTGAAATATAGAACCTTTGTAGACATATAAAGAATTATGAGCACTAAGAAGTGGAAATCCCACATATGAGAAGTAGATAGTAAATAAGAAAGCCAGACGGCTTTTTTATTTTGTGATGGCTATATTTATTGATAACAAATTTGGTTCTAAAATTAGCAAATTATAAAGAGGTTCTAAATATTAGTCTTAATAATAACTTATTAAGAATGGGAAAAAAGGGTTTAAACTTAACGGTTTTTTTACTTTTTGTGTTCAAAGGTAACTACTAATAAGCCTTTATTTATGCTAATATAAGCATAGTAAGTCGCTGGGAAATCCCCAAAACGACAAAGGAGGACAAAAATGAAGTTGTTTAAGCTTTTATTAAGCATTTTATTGTCATTCACATTGGTTGCTTGTACTGGTACAGGTGATAAAGACAAAGAACCAAGTGGTCCAGTTGAATTGATTATTTGGAATACTTATTCCGAACATCATGCAGAAGCATACAACAAAATTGTTGAAGACTTCAACGCATCACAAAGTGAAGTAAAGGTTATTGTTCAACCACAAGCTTATCAAGATTATGAAGCTAAAATCTTACAGGCTGTAAGAAATGGTGTAGGACCAGATGTAGTAAGTGCTTATCCGACTGCAGTATCTGCTTATATCGATGAAGGTTTATTAGTAGATTTCGCACCGTTTATTAATGGTAGTGATGGAATCGCTGATTTCAAAGATAATTTGATTGGTAAACTCTATGGTGAAATCACACAATGGGGTGAAGAATCAATTTATATGATTCCAGTAGTTCAAACATCTGAAGTATTATTCTATAACGCTACATGGTATGAAGAATTAAATTTGAATGTTCCTACAACTTGGGAAGAATTAGAAGCTAATAGTCGTGTTATCTTAGCGAATAAAGGCGTTCCTGGTTTTGGAACTGATTCAGAAATTGATACATTCCAAGACTTAATTGTTCAAGCGGGTTCAGGTTATATCAATCCAACAACAAAGTCAGTTGAATTCGATAACGAAATAGCTTTAGCACAATTAACATGGTTCTCAGAATTAGTTAGTGAAGGTGTATTCCGTTTAGTTGGTGAAGATTTCTATTTCTCTAATCCTTTCGGATCACAAGCAGTTGGTTCTTACTTAGGATCAAGCGCTGGTGTACAGTATGCATTAGGCGCTGCTGGTGATAAATTCACA
>CAZKJS010000019.1:0-8234 GCA_964553255.1 uncultured Erysipelotrichaceae bacterium
TCTCACACTTATTTCCACTTCTTTCTTAAAACGGAAATTACTTTAATAATTCATTGATAAAAGTAACTTGTTGTTAAGTTACTTTTTATTTTGTTATTATAGGTATAGAGAATGTTTGCTGATTACAATAATTAGGAGGAAGTTGTGGCTAAAAAGGTAAAAATGACCATTGAACTTAAGCAAGAAACGATATTTGATAACTATGTAATAACTAACTTTGATCTAAATCATAAAGAAGAAATTGCATTTAGTATGCTTGACGCATATAAAGACACCGTTGATTATGAGGGTGAGGACATAAATGATACTAAAGCTGAAATTGAAAATGTCATCAATAATGGTTATGGTACATTTTTAATCGAAACCTCTTTTATGATAAAGATAAACAATGAAGTAGCATCCGTGATCATGATCAGTTTATATGAAGATATACCAACGATCATTTATGTTTTCACGATGAAGAAATACACTAAGAAGAAAATGGCATCATGTCTGATAAAGAAAAGCATGCAGGCATTGTATAAGATAGGATATAAAAAAATACAACTTTTCGTTTCAAAGGATAATAATGAAGCTATTAGAATATATCAAAAATTAGGTTTTATTGAATCATAGTAAGATTTCAAGCAAGAGGTGCGTAATGAAAACAGAATGGCGAAAGACCGAAAAGAATATCTATTTACCAAAAAATGTTCCTGAGCTGGTTTGCATACCACGATTTAAGTATTTTATGATCTCGGGTATTGGTAATCCTAACACAGAAGCTTTTGCGCAACGGATAGAAGTATTATACACAATTTCTTACGCTGTAAAAATGATGCCAAAAAAAGGGATAGTTATTGCTGATTATTTTGATTATACAGTGTATCCTCTTGAAGGCGTTTGGGATTTGACTGAAAAAAGAAAGAGTAGTGAACATTTAAATAAAGATGAACTTGTTTATACATTAATGATTAGACAACCTGATTTTGTTGATGCAAATATTGCACAAAAAGCCTTGGAATCAGTCAAACAAAAGAATAAAAATATGTTAGTCAATGATGTTGTTTTCGATGAACGCTTAGAAGAATTAGTGGTTCAGATGATGCATGTCGGATCATTTGATGATGAACCAATATCTTTTGCACAAATGAAAGAATTTATCGCAAGAAATGATTTAGAGTTAAACACGCTTAAACATAAAGAGATTTATTTATCTGATTTTAGAAAAACAAAAGCAGCAGACTTAAAGACAGTACTCAGGTACTCAGTAAGAAAAAGATAGTTTACGAGTTGATTGGTATAATTATGATTATAGTAAATACTGAGAAGAATGATAGTGATCAAGGTCGAGATTAGAACATAACAAATGAAAACAGGATTTAAGAAAATCGGTATACCATACTATGAAAAAGAAAGGAAATAAAATATGCAAAAAATGCCAGTGTTATTTGTTGGTCATGGTTCACCAATGAACGCGTTAGAAAATAATAGTTACACCCAACAGTGGCTAGAGGTTGCCAGTGCTTTACCAACGCCAAAAGCGATAATATCAATCTCTGCTCATTGGTATACACGTCAAACAAGGATAATGAATGAAGAAAAGCCAAAAACAATTTACGATATGTATGGCTTTCCTAAGGAGTTGTATGAGATTGTATATGATGCGCCAGGATCATCTACTTTAGCAAGTACAGCAAAGAAAATGATATCCAAAGATACTATATTTGATAATACGTGGGGGATTGATCACGGTACTTGGTCGGTATTAGTACATATGTTTCCTAAACGCGATATACCACTATTTCAAATAAGTATTGATGCTTTAGCAGATCCAGCAGAGCATTATAAGATTGGCACAGAATTAAAAGAGCTAAGAGAACAAGGAGTATTACTTTTTGGTACAGGTAACATCGTTCATAATCTACAATTAGTAGATTGGCACAAAGCTTACAAAGGTTATGATTGGGCTTATGAATTTGATGAGTTTATTTACGAAAATATCATTAACCACAATCATGAGCAGATATTGCAGTATCAAAATTTAGAAAAGGTGTCAAAACTTGCTGTACCAACACCAGATCATTTCTATCCACTTTTGTACATTCTTGGTGCAGCTGATAAAAAAGATAAGATAAATGTATTTAATAAAGCATGTGAATTAGGGTCATTAACAATGACATCCTATCTTTGGCAATAAATTGCTTTATTACATTTTTAGAAAAGGAGATTACAATGCGAAAAGTAAACTACGACAAATATCCACATGTTGCAATTAAAGGTTATGATAATGATGCTTTTGCGGGATATAAGCAAATTAGTGAAACAATATTAGCCAAACTAGATACTAATCAAATAATCGTTATTGATTGCTATCCAGCTGTTAGAGTTGATGAAATCGTCGCTGGACTAAAAGCACATATAACTATCTCTGAAGTAGTTTACAGTGATGAGATGGCATATGATGGTGACGAAATAACAAACATCATTAAAAGAAACTTAACTGATGATCGCGTCTTTGGTGTTATTAGTCATCATCAAATGATTGAGTTTTTTGATCCATTAAAACTAGAAAAAGCCAGAGAAAAAGTTACTAGTTGGTCAAATGGGATTCTATTGATTATAGGTGTTGGTGCATCCTTGATATCAAAGAAAGATGTTTTGATCTATGCGGACTTAGCTAGATGGGAAATTCAGAAACGTTATCGTAATGCTGAATTTGGTAACTGGAAACAACAAAATGAAAACGAAGATTTCTTACGACGTTATAAACGAGCTTATTTTATTGAGTGGCGCGTCGCAGATCGTCATAAGCAAGATGCATTTAATCAGATTGATTATTTGCTTGATACTAATACAAAAGATAAACCAAAGATGATCACTGCTAAGGCTTTCTTCGCTGGGCTTGATCAAACAGTCAAACGACCATTTCGTGTTGTACCGTTTTTCGATCCAGGGGTTTGGGGTGGCCAGTGGTTAAAAGAAGTATGTGATTTACCTAAAGAAGCTAAAAATTATGCATGGGGGTTTGATTGTGTACCTGAAGAAAACAGTTTGCTTTTACGATATGGTTCGATTGAGGTTGAAATCCCTGCACTTAATCTGGTGTTGCTACGAGCTAAAAAACTTTTAGGAGATAAAGTACAAGCACGATTTGGTAATGAATTCCCTATTCGATTTGATTTTCTAGATACCATGAAAGGACAACACTTGAGTCTACAAGTTCATCCACTTACTGAACACATTCAAGATAAGTTTGGAATGCACTATACCCAAGATGAAAGTTACTACATGCTAGATGTTGATGAATCTGCTTGTGTATATCTAGGTGTTAAAGAAAATATCGATCCTCAAGAAATGATATCTGATCTTCAAAGCGCTCAAAATAATGCGACACATTTTGATGATGAACGTTATATCAATAAAATACCAGCAAAAAAACACGATCATTTTTTAATACCAGCAGGAACCATTCATAGTTCTGGTTCGGGTAGTATGGTTTTAGAGATAAGTGCAACACCCTATATCTTTACCTTTAAACTATGGGATTGGGGTCGTTTGGGTTTAGATGGATTACCACGACCAGTACATATTGAACATGGCAAAGATGTCATTCAGTTTGATCGTGATACAAAATGGGTTTATGAAAACCTTGTTAATCAAGTACAGTTGATAAGTAATGAAAATGGTGTAATTGAAGAAAGAACAGGACTTCATCAAAGACAATTTATTGAAACAAGAAGACATTGGTTTGATAAAACTGTTATCCATTATACAAACGATAGTGTAAATGTTTTAAATCTAATTGAGGGAGAAGAGGCAATCGTGGAAAGTACCGATGGTAGTTTTCAACCCTTCATTGTTCACTATGCAGAAACGTTTATTATTCCTGAAAATGTAAAATCATATCAAATCAGTCCATATGGTTTAAGTTTAGGTAAAAAGATCGCGACAATAAAAGCTTATGTGCGCACATAAAAATAAACCTGGTCTTAAACCGGGATTTGATATCATTTATGATACTGATAAGATGACATACTTTTATCCAGAAGGCGTTTTTGGACCGGAGGTAGAAATTAGAAGACTTGATGATATCAGAAAGAGTCTATTAGATTATCACTGTACTGGACCTGATAAAGTGTACGCTATCGCCATGGATGTTGGTAGGACTATTGATAAAGAAGATTTAATCAATCGCAATCTATTATATGGTACGGTAATTTATGCGAAGGGAAGATTAGGTCAAGAACCGATAAGAAGTCAAGGTCACGTTCATGCTGTAAGTCAATCATGTAACATGTCAACGCCGGAAGTTTACGAAATATGGTCTGGAAAAGCCATTATATATATGCAAGAAAATGCTTCAGATCAACCTGGACGATGTTACGCGGTTGAAGGTAAGCCTCATGATATCATCATTGTGCCACCAGGCTGGGCGCATGCGACAATCAGTGCTGATCCAAACCAACCACTTGTTTTTGGTGCTTGGTGTGTTAGAGATTATGGCTTTGATTATGAAAATGTTCGCGCACATAAAGGACTAGCCCATTATCCCAAACTGAATGATAATAAGATAATATGGTTAGAAAATGACCAGTATGAAAAAAGTAAACTTGTAATAAAAAGACCAAGGAAATATGATGAGTTCAATATTGATAGTGAACCTATTTATAGTCAATATCTTAAAGATAAAGATCGTTTTATGTTTGTAAGCCGTCCTGAGCTTAAGTCTGATATATGGTTAAACTTTGAACCATAATATAGCAATTATAATCAAGAACATAGATGAATAGTTTGATACTCTTTTAACAAGAGGTGGTAATATAAAAAACGATGATGTCATAAAGGCAGTTATGAAGGTGCAAGATTATATTGATGCTAATATCAACGAAGTGATCACTTTGAATGATTTGGCTAAAGTAGCTGGTTACTCACAATGGCATACCGAAAGGATATTCAAAGATCAAATTGGAATATCCCCATTTGAGTATCTACGAAAACTAAGGTTAACAAAAGCTGCATTACATTTGAGTGGAAAGCATAACAAGATCATAGATGTTGCTTTTGACTTTGTTTTTGATTCGCATGAAGGGTTTACACGTGCTTTTAGTAAACAATTTGGTGTATCACCAAAGCAGTTCAGCAATAATCCACAACCAATAAAACTATTTATGCCACAACGCGCACATGATTATTGCCTGAAAACCAAAAAGGGAGAAAAGATAATGAAAGAAAATGATCAAAAAAATACTGTGTTTGTTCAAGTTATTGATCGTGATAGTAGAAAACTAATTCTTAAACGTGGAATCAAAGCGACTGATTACTATGAGTATTGCGAGGAAGTAGGGTGTGATGTTTGGGATGTTCTTTGTAACATCAAGGATGCACTTTATGAACCAGCAGGAATGTGGTTACCTAAAAAGCTCATCAAGCCAAATACTTCAATGTATGTTCAAGCAGTAGAGGTACCATTAGACTATGACAAAGAGATTCCAGAAGGATTTGAAATTATTGAACTTGAACCATGTAAACTAATGGTGTTTCAAGGAGAGCCTTATGATGATAAGGATTTTGAGCAAGCTATCACCGATCTGTGGGATGTTATTGATAAGTATGATCCAACTGTTTATGGTTTTGCATGGGCTGATGATGAAGCTATAAGGTTTCAACTTGAACCAAAAGGTTATCGTGGATATATTGAAGCAAGACCAGTAAAACAAATAAATAACTAATGATTATAAGATGTTTCACTAACGCAACTTAAATAGATAATATTAAACCAATGATAAACACTATCTTGTTTGGTCTACTGTTTTTAACATTAGTAAGATAAGGTAGTGTTTTTTAATGATCAAACAAAAATCTAATTGCAAATTCATTTGTAGTAACATTATAATTTAAAGGTTAATAGCGACAGAACACACCAATATTCATTAACTATATATTTATCAAAATACAATACTTAAGACAATGGAGAATATACAATATGATGGATTTTCTTTATGCAGAAATTAATATCGTTGGTATCGTACTTTTAATGCTTTTTCTCAATAACATGAACAGAAACAAATACAGAAATAAATCAATAGATCAAGATATTTTCAACGCTTGTATGATCATGAATATATTGATTTTCATATTTGATACTGGCATGTGGATGGTAGATGGTAAAGATCTTGAAATATATAGAACTATTAACTATATTGTGACATTGCTATACTATATTGCTAATCCTCTTATATGTTCATTTTGGTTGATGTACACAGACTATAAAATTTATGAAAATAGAAATGATTTAATCAAGCGATTACGCTTTTATGTAGTTCCTTGGGTAATCAGTGCAGTGTTAAGTCTGTTTAGTGTTTATAATGGATGGTTATTTGTCATAGATGAAAGAAACGTATATGCAAGAGGACCTTATTTTTGGATAATGGCTATTGTGGCACTTTTCTATTTGATATTATCTTTTATACTGGCTTTGAAAGATGTGATAAAAAATGGATGGGAAGACAACAAGAACGTTTATATACATTTAGTTATATTTCCTGTTGGTATTATTTTCGCTTCAATCATACAAATCATGTTTTTTGGTATTTCCATAATATGGATAAGTACGATGATTGCATTTGCTAGTATCTATATCAACATTCAAAATGGAGAAATTTGGACTGATCATCTAACGGGCTTAAACAACCGTCGACGCCTTGATGAACATTATCAAAGAAGACAAAAAATGCATAGAAACGGTAAATTGCTGTTTGTTATAATGTTAGATTTGGAAGATTTCAAAAAAATCAATGATGAGTTTGGTCATTCAGAAGGAGATGCAGTATTAATACAAACAGCTAATTTGTTAAGACAAGCATGTACTAGCAATGATGACTTTATAGCTCGTATGGGTGGTGATGAGTTTGCGATACTTGGTGAGCGTAGTCATGTTGATGCCATATTAGATTTGATGAAGAACATATCACTAGCGATTGCGGAGTTTAATACCAACCATAAGATGGGATATGATCTTAGATTAAGCATGGGATATTCTATATACACAAAAGAGGACAGTATTAATTCTTTTTTTGCTGCGGCTGATCAAGCGATGTATAAAAATAAACAAGAGAGAAAGCTTATCCAATATTAATGATCTAAAGATATATAGCGTTTAATTGATCATAAGTAATGAATATATTATTTAATATATACAATACCATAACTAACAAATGAAAAAAGGATTGTTTATAAAATTGTCCTTTTTAAATACAAAAAGTTAGATTGGTATAAAAATATCAAAATAACGAAAAAAAGACTAATAAAAAAAGAAAAATGGAAATAAAAATTTCTATAACGACATATATTTGTAAGCAATGGATCGTAAAAATCATAAATATGATGAAAAATAGTTGATAATTTACGCTAAATGTTATAAGTTGTTTAGTGAATATATAAACAATAATCTTGTGCTATTTATAAACACTAATAAACGAACTGGAGACTTCTAATGAACAAACATGCTTACTTGATAATAGCTCATCATAATTTTGAACAATTAAAGTATTTGATTAATTTGTTAGATTATGAATGTAATGATATCTTTATACATATTGATAAAAGAGTAAGTGATGAAAGTGTTAAAGATTTAGAAATGTTCATTCAAAACGAAATCAAAGAGTCATTTGTCAAGATGATTGAGCGAATCAAAGTTTATTGGGGAGGACCATCCCAGATTAATGTTGAACTAATGTTATTTGCTGAAGCAAAAATACATCACGATTATTCTTATTATCACCTCATTTCTGGTGATGATCTACCATTAAAGAATATCAGGGATATATATCGTTTTTTTGAAGATAATCCTAAGAAGATATTCTTGACAGAAGTTAGTGATGAAATATTTGCTAAGAATGATATTTATGATCGCGTCAAGTATAAATATTTTTTACCTGATATTTCATCTCGTGGATTTAGAAGTAGAACCTTATGTAATATTATTGATAGCTTTAGAAAAATTGAAAAGCTTGTTCAAAGCAAAATGAAAATTGATAACTTCAAAAGACATAATGTACAGATTGGTTATGGCTCGAATTGGATAAGCTTGGATGATGAAACAGTAAAGATATTACTAGATGATCAAAATTGGATTAGAAATGCTTTTAAAAACGCCATCGTTGCTGATGAATTACTTTTACCGACGTTGATTAACAAACACAATCTTAAAGACAAGATTTATCACAAAGAAAAGATTAATGATTTACCAGAAG
>CAZKJS010000019.1:8244-31726 GCA_964553255.1 uncultured Erysipelotrichaceae bacterium
GATATATAAACTGGTGGGATGGTTCGCCTTATGTATGGACAGATTCAATCAAGGATATTCAACAATTAGAATATGCATTAACAAGAGGACATTTGTTTTCACGAAAATTTGATATTGTCAAATATCCGCAACTTAAAGAATATATCGATCAAAAAATGAATGACAGAGGATAATTCAACAATTATATTTAAAAGAAGACTATTCGTTAATAATTTTGTTTCTTAATAATTAATCAATTACAGTGATTTTGATTCTTTTTTGTGTCATGTATTAACTTTCAGTATACTGAGATATGTGTAAGTTTGTAATTTTGGCTAAAATGCATTATTATTTAACTGTAAGACATTAACAACAACATTGGAATAATTAACCAATGCTTGTCGATATAACAACTTAATCCTACTTATATCATGACAGATGGTGATTTTTAAACCAATAACTATCATGATATTCACCAAACACGTGACAACGCGTTTTTTTTGCTTGTTTAAAAGCATTAAAGCTTGTCTTTCTAACCAAGAGTTTTCGACACTAATTTTAGTGAGAAAAACATATTTGTAAAAAGAAAGGTAGCATGTAATGAAATTGAGAAAAATTTTTTAATGATCTTGCTTAGCATATTACTGTTTATGGCAGTAGGATGTAGCAATCAAAAACAAGAAGACAAAAACGACGGAAACAACAATGATAAAGAGCCTAAGACTGAAGAAAATGGTAAACAAGATGTTTTTATTCCAAGAGTTGAAGTACCTAGCAACCTACCTGTTTATCCTGATGCCTATTTGATAAATGATGCAGCAATGGGTGGTGATGGTCATTGGGCGTGGCTTTATGCAACAGACGCTAGCGCAAATGAAATCGTAGCTTTTTTCAGTCAAACATTTCTTGATCTAGGCTATGAACTTGATGAAGATTTTACCTTTGCGATGTACGAAGAGTTTTTTATCGTAACAAAATCATTAGAGTTACAGGTTTTTTGGCTAGATGATGGTATTAGTGAAGCAAACCCTGACACGCCAAATCGATGGTATGCAATATTGGTGAATTTGGAAGCTTGGTAATATTAAGAAGAAAGACTCACATAATGATGAGTCTTTTTTGATATTTAATAGTAAAAAGGTAAGTTTGAGTATTTAAATTTATTTCAATCATATTTCACAGTTTAACATTGACTTAATAGATGATAACAGCTAGAATTTGAATACAATCAATATAAATGTGACTAAGGGGAAGCAGGTGTAAATCCTGCACAGAGCCGCTACGGTAATGAATTATTCAAAGTCCGATTACCTTATCACATTAAACCGCAGGTGTTTCCCGGTCCTGGAAATGGCGTGTTATCTTTTAATTTAACCGCGCATTATTTGGATGAGCGGTTTTTATTTAAAAGGAGAACAATGAGAGTAGCAGGATATCATTACATAACCCTTAAGGATTTCCCAGGGAATGTCGCAACAATATGCTTTATCTCTGGATGTCAATTACGATGTCCATATTGCCATAATCCCAAATTGGTGTTGTTTAATAATGATAATGATTATTATAAAGAGTTTTTAGAATATGTTGCTAGAAGAAGTAAGTTGCTTGATGGGGTAGTGATAAGTGGAGGAGAGCCACTAATGCATGATGGTGTGATAGCGTTAATAACCAAAATTAAGCATATGGGTTTGAAAGTAAAACTTGATACCAATGGCATAAATAATGAGAGATTAAATTATCTGCTTAATGAAAAACTTATCGATTATGTAGCGCTTGATTATAAGAATCATCGTATCAGATTAAATGAAACAGTTGGCATAAAAAAAAGTAATGATAGTTTGTATGATCATTGGAAAGCAAGTTTTGAAATGTTATTAGCAAATGATATTTGTTTTGAAGTTAGAACAACAGTTGTAAAAGAGTTACATAGTATCAATGATCTAATTACCATGGCAATTGAACTAAAAGCGATAGCTAATGGAAATAACACTTTTAACTGGCATATACAGAATTTTGAAAAAAATGAACTGATAATTAACGATCACAACGCAAATAGAATAAAGTTAAGTTCATATTATCAGCATGAGCTTGACAGTATAGTGAAACAACTAAGTACAATCACAACAAATGTCTATCTGAGACAATGACAAGGGGGAAATATGAACATAAAAGTTGAAAAAAGAGATGGTAGAGTAGTATTGTTTGATATTGAAAAAATCAAAAAAGCAATCAGATTAGCATTTGAAGCACAAAATCATCTTTATGATAATGATGTGATAGAATTATTGGCATTGAGAGCTTCGGCCATCGTTTTAAAAGGAAACAAAGTTGATATATTAAAGGTTGAAGATATTCAAGATGCTGTGGAAATAGCGACCATTCAAAGTGGCTTTACCGATGTTGCAAAAGCGTACATTTTATATCGAAAACAACATGAAAAAGCAAGAACTGCCATAACAACTTTGCTTGATTATAAAAAAGTTGTTAATGACTATCTTAAGATTGACGATTGGCGTGTAAAAGAAAATGCCACAGTAACATATTCTGTTGGAGGTCTAATCTTATCAAATAGTGGCACAATAACAGCAAACTATTGGCTTAGTGAGATTTATGACAAAGAGATCGCTGAAGCCCATACTAATGGTGATTTTCATATTCATGATCTATCAATGCTAACAGGTTATTGTGCTGGTTGGTCATTAAGACAATTGATATTTGAAGGTCTAGGAGGGGTGGCGGGTAAAATAACTTCCGCTCCTGCTAAGCATTTAGCGACAATTTTTAATCAAATGGTGAATTTTCTTGGAATTATGCAGAATGAATGGGCTGGTGCTCAAGCTTTCAGTTCGTTTGACACATATTTAGCACCGTTTGTAAAAGCAGATAATTTAAACCAAGAACAAGTAGAGAAATGTATTGAGTCATTTGTTTATGGTGTTAACACACCAAGTAGGTGGGGGACGCAAGCACCTTTTACCAATATTACATTGGACTGGACGGTTCCAAGTGATTTGAAAGATAAGTCGGCTATCATAAAAGGTGAAGATGCTGGTTTCAATTATGGCGATTGCCAAAAAGAGATGGATATGATCAACAAAGCATTTATGGAAATAATGATTAAAGGCGATCATGAAGGCAGGGGCTTTCAATATCCGATACCAACTTACTCGATAACAAAAGATTTTGATTGGAGTGATAATGAGCTTAATCGGTTGTTATTCACTATGACAGCGAAATATGGTACACCTTATTTCTCAAATTATATAAATAGTGATATGGAACCATCTGATGTTAGAAGTATGTGCTGCCGTTTGCGACTAGATTTAAGAGAATTGCGAAAAAAAGGAGGAGGTTATTTTGGTAGTGGTGAAAGTACTGGTTCAATAGGAGTTGTGACTATCAATTTACCTCGTATTGCTTACTTGGCTAAAAATGAAGAAGATTTCTTTAATCGACTTGATAAAGTAATGGATATTGCTGCAAGATCATTAGTGACTAAACGTAAAGTTATAACGGAGTTTTTAGCTGCTAATCTATATCCATATACCAAAAGATACCTTAAAACATTTCGCAATCATTTTTCAACAATAGGATTAATAGGCATGAATGAAGTAGGTTTAAATGCAAACTGGTTAACAAGTAATCTATTAAATACGCAAACACAAGATTTTGCGGCTAAAACGCTAAATCATATGCGTAATCGCCTTAGTGTTTATCAAGAAAAATATGAGGATCTTTTTAATCTTGAAGCAACGCCTGCAGAATCAACGTCTTATCGTTTAGCCAAAATTGATAAGAGATTATATCCAGATATAATAACCGCATCAGCTGATGATAATATTCCTTATTATACAAATAGTTCGCATTTACCAGTAGGGTGCACTGATGATATTTTTAAGGCACTATCAATCCAAGATAATCTACAAACGCTATATACTAGTGGTACTGTATTTCATGTTTTTCATGGTGAACGCATGCCAGATTTTCAAGCAACTGCTAGCTTGATTAAAAAGATCGCAAGTAATTATCGCTTACCATATTTCACGATCAGTCCAACTTATTCGATATGTCAAAAGCATGGTTATTTATCAGCAGAAGTGATAAAATGTCCGATTTGTAACGAAGAAACAGAAGTTTATAGTAGAATAACTGGTTATTATCGACCACTGAAAAATTGGAATGCTGGTAAACAACAAGAATATAAAGAACGTCTAGAGTATGTGATCAGATAATATTGATATTTAATAGAAAGTGTATATATTGATACAATTCGCGATTTAAATATATAATGTAGTTAAATAAGGAGATTTACAAATGATCTGGCAGTATGAAAAAAACAGAATATATGCTCTTGATGATAAAAAGGAATTACTAGCAGAGATTACTTTTGTTAGTAAGAGTGAAAATGAAGTAGTTATCGATCATACCTATGTTAATCCTTCATTAAGAGGGCAAGGTGTTGCTGGTAAGATGATGGAAGTAATGATGTCGTATTTACAAGAAAACAACTTAAAAACAACAGCAACATGTTCATATGCTGATAGTTGGTTGGAAAAAAACAAAGAACGGTTTCAAGAGTTGATAGCTAATAAAGATGTTGAACAAACCGTTGCATGCAAACTAAATGCTAAGTACTAAGTCTTTACTGCTATTATTACAAATATTAAACAAAGACGGTTATCATAAAATAAATATCAAAAGTGAAATGGGTGATAATTAATGTGGAAATGTCCAAAATGCAATAAAAGTTTTGAGAATAAAAACCAACATCATTTCTGTCAACACAGTGCTTTAACGATTGATGATTACATTAATGAACAAGCTGAGGAAATAAAACCGATATTACAAAAAGTAAGAACTTGTATAAAGCATGCTATTCCAGAAGCGACTGAGAGAATGTCATGGCAAATGCCTACATTTTGGCATAAGCATAATTTAATTCATTTCGCCGCTTTTAAAAAACACTTAGGTATTTATCCTGGGGATGAAGCGATTAGCTTTTTTGTTGATAAACTAAAAGAATATCAAACAAGTAAAGGAGCTATTCGTTTTTATTATGATGAAGAAATACCATACGATCTAATTGCTGAAATTGCATTGTGGTGTTATCAAACGGGAAATCATCACTAGTAAAGGGATAAATTTATGAGCAAAACTATAAATAGTGTTGAAGATTATATCAATGCATTGTCTGATGATCGAGCTGTGATTATTAAAAGACTAAGACAAGTGCTCTTGACTAATTTACCAAAGGAACTAAATGAGCAACTTGCTTACGGCATGATTAACTATTTAGTGCCTTTATCAATATATCCAAAAGGGTATCATGTAAAAAAAGATGTACCATTACCGTTTATTGCGATTGCATCACAGAAACATCATATCTCCTTATATCATATGGGAATGTATGGCGATGATAGTTTAGTTGCTTGGTTTAAAGATGAATATGAAAAACTTAATTTAGGTAAACCAGATATAGGTAAAAGTTGTATTAGATTCAAAAAGATCAGTGAAATACCTTATGATTTGATTGGGGAATTCTGTCGTAAGATGTCTATTGAGCAATATATCCATATTTATGAAAACAATACTAGATTATAAATAGAAAGATCATTGGATAATCAATATGAAAGGATTTAATCGCCAAGATCATTCATTATCTTTATGTGGACTTAATTGTTTATTATGTCCAATGCATCTTAGAGACTATTGTCCTGGCTGTGGTAAAGGAGAGGGAAATCAATCTTGCGCTATAGCAAGATGTAGCATACTACATGATAATGTTGAGTATTGTTATTTATGTAGTGATTATCCTTGCTTGCATTATCGTGATATTGATAAGTATGATTCATTTATTTCGCACCAAAATCAACTAGTAGACAATGAAAAAGCAAAATCTATTGGTATAGATAATTATAAAATTGAACAAAAGCTCAAACAGACCTATTTGCTAGAGCTTATTAATGAATATAATGAAGGTAGGAAGATGACGTTGTATTGTCAGGCAGTCAATCTTTTACCTATGTTTGATTTATCATCGATCATGATTGAGTTAAGATCATTAACGAAAGGAAAACAACTAGATAAAAAGGAAAAAGCAGAAATTGCTGGGCGATTATTTAAAGAATGTGCTAGGCGTAACGATATTAATCTTAAACTAAGAAAAAAAGTGTCTTCGTCAGATTAATAGTACCAATATGCTATTCTGTTATCATATATATGTGGAGGTAATATGGATAAAAAAGAGATGACCACGAAAAAAAATGTAAAATGGCCAACTTTTTTACTAGATGTTTTGATTTGCTCATTAGGGGCTTATGGTGGACCAGAAGCTCATTATGGTGTCTTTACAGACCAAATGGTAATAAAAAAGCAATATTTAACCGAAGATGAACTACTTGAATTGATCGCGCTTACGGGAATACTGCCAGGACCAAGCAGTACACAGACAATCGCTGCAATTGGTTACAAAGTAGGAGGTCCTGGACTAGCATTATTAACTCTTATTGTTTGGGCGTTGCCAGTATTGATAATAATGACTGGTTTGTCTTTTATGAGTCAAATTCTATCAGCGCTTAATATATCAACAAATGGACTTCGCTATATTGGACCTATGGCAGTTGGTTTTATCGCTGTAGCGAGCTATCGTTTGAGTAAAAAAGTGATAAGTGATAAAAAAACTTTATTCTTATTTCTATTGGGAGCAATTGTCACCTACTTCATCCATGAACCATGGATTTATCCCGCTGTTTTGATCACTAGTGGCGTTATTAGCATTATGACTACCAAACAAAAGAATATTTGGAATATGGTTAAAATTACACCACCTTGGCATTTTCTAACTTTATTGATCATCTTTGCTTTAGGTAGTGTACTGTTAACGATGATTTTTCCTAATATCGTATTTGATCTGTTTGCGAGTTTTTATCGCTTTGGATACTTAGTCATTGGCGGTGGTCAGGTTGTTGTACCGATGATGTTCAGTGAACTGATTGAGATAAAACAATATATGACTAGTCAAGAATTTTTAACAGGTTTTGGTTTAGTGCAAGGATTACCTGGACCAATGTTTAGTTTTAGTGCTTATGCTGGCGGTATAGCAGCTCAAAGTAGTGGATATTTGATACAGATCATCGCAGCATTAGCAAGTGGATTAGCTATATTTTTACCAGGCATTTTATTGATATTTTTCGTTTATCCAGTTTGGAATCAACTTAAAGAGATAAGAGCGATCAAAATATCACTTAGTGGTATTACAGCAGTAGCGGCAGGGTTAATCGCTGCATCAGCTATAACATTAATGCAAAAAAGTGGCATAACTATTGATAATGCTTTGATTGTTTTAGTGACATCATCACTATTATTAAGTCGTAAGATTTTGGCTCCACTAATAGTGTTAGCGGTTATCGTAATCGGTTTTGTTTTATAAATCAGAAATATAGAATTTGCTTATTCAACAATAAACGACTAATATTTAATTAACGAAGATATCATTCATATAAAACAATAGGTTATATCATTGTCATGGATGATTTCTTAATCGGCAAAAAGGAGGGACGCTATATGGATCTATTACAATTTATCAATCAACAATTAAATGATCAAAGCACATTGGAAATGTTAGGGAAATCGGTAAAGGCAAAACCATCTCAGGTTGAGCAGTTAGCTAAATTAGGAATACCTACAATTTTGCAAGCATTAAACCAAAACGCTAAATCACCAACAAAAGCAGCTTCATTGGCAAAGGCTTTAGATCAACATCAAAATGATAATGTTGATGATATTGAATCGTTTTTGAAAAACTTAGATGGTGAAGATGCTAAAAAGATGTTAAAACACATTCTTTCTGACAAAAATGATAAGGTTCAGACAACATTAGCAAAGCAAACTGGACTTAAGGCAAACCAAGTTTCAGGTATACTAGCACAATTAGCACCCTTACTCATGGGAGCGCTTGCTCAACAGAAGAAACAACAACAAGTTGATGTTTCGGGATTGGCGGGATTAATGCAGGGTTTAACATCAAAAACTAACAGTAACAATAATTTAATGGATATGGTGACAAACATGTTGGATGCTGATAATGACGGTAGTATCGCTGATGATGTTGGTAATATCCTGAAAGGATTCATGAAATAAATATCAAACTATTCAGCATATCAGAAATAATTGAACACTAACATTTTGTAGTAATTATATAGGAGGCATATGGGCACAAAACGTAAGATGTTAAGTGATTGGCAAGCTGATTACATATTGGATTTAATGCGGCTTATTGAAACGCAAAGCAAACAAACACTTGCAAATTGGGCAATAGATTATGCCAAGAATAATTTACTAGCTATTTGGACAAAATACTATCCTGATGACAATCGTGTTAAAGATGCTATCTTAGCATCGAAGTTATGGTTGCGTAAAGAGATAAGTCTAACCCAAGCTAAACCATTAATACTAACTTGTCATCAAGCTGCTAAAGAAAAAGATGATAATCCAGCAGCACAAGCAGCCGCAAGAGCTGTGGCTCAAAGTTGCTCCACGATTCACTCAGCACGTCATTGTATAGGGTTAGCTTTATATGGCGCTTTAGCGTTAGCTTATGATAATTTGGGGGCTTCAGCAAAATGGGAAGACTTAGAAAAATATGCGGCTAAAGAATGTGTTAAGATGACACAAAATCTTGCAAGCGTTGCAATAGTTGATGAACCAAATCCAGCTAAAATAAACTGGCATTGTTAAGATATTGAGGTTGGATAAAATATGATTATAATAAAGTCATAGAAGGAAACAACAAGAGTATAAATTATGAATGAAAACATGATTGCGATGTGTGGTATGAATTGCAGTTTATGTGTTTCTTACCAAGCTATGGTCAATGATATTAATAAAGCCGGATTTCATCGTAGATATTGTCCTGGTTGCGTTGAGCGTGGTAACAATTGTACCTTTATGAAAGAACATTGTAATAAGGTCGCTAAGGGATTGGTCAGATTCTGCTATGAATGTGATGAGTTTCCATGCAAACGTTTAAAGGCTTTGGATCATCGCTACAAAACAAAATATGACATGAGCATGATAGATAACTTAAACAGTATCAAAGAAAATGGAATGAGTTCTTTTCTTGTTGAACAAGAAAAGAAATGGCAATGTGAGAAATGTGGGGGTATTGTTTCTTGTCATGTTAAAGCGTGCTTGAAATGTGATATAGATAAAATGAAAGCATCTAAATTACTTGAAAACAAGAGGAAGAAAGATGAAAAATCTAAATGAACTTATCAAAAAGTATCAAGAGGAGTTAGCTAAAGGTGATATTCAAGTAGCTTATCGATCAATCTTTACTGTTATAAGCAAAATCAAAAGCAATTTAAGTAAGAAATATCCTGATTATAATGTTAGTTCAGTATATCCAGGCTATATGGATATGACGTATTTTTCACTAACGCCAGCAAATTTAAGAAAAAAACAATTAAAGATAGCGATCGTTTATTTACACGAGAATAACTGCTTTGAAGTTTGGTTAAGTGCAAATAATAAACGCATACAGAAAAGGTATATTGATGAGTTTAGAAATATTAAACTTGATGGTTATAGCTTATCAGTGGCTTTACCAAAAGTTGATTCGATAATTGTGAAAACAATAGTCACTGATCCTGATTTTAATGACTTAAATACTTTAAGTTGTATGATCGAAAATGAGATAATATCGATCTCAAGAATTGTTAACGAATCATTAACAAACTGAAAGTTGACATAAATTGTTTTTTGTTTTATGATTTTCACATCAAATTAATTTGATGTGAGGAGTTGATAATGATAAATCGTAAAATATATCAAAGTGTATTCAAAGCCCTATGTGATGATAAAAGACTGCAGATAATTGAGTTATTACAAAACGGTGAAAAATGTGCTTGCGTTATTGCTGAGCACATAAATGTAAGTCAATCTGCTCTTTCATATCATATGCGTATTCTGTGTGAGTCAGGTATTGTATTAAAAAAAGAAAAAGGCAAGTGGATACATTATCGTTTAAGTGAAACAGGAATTAATCACGCGAAAGAACTGTTAAGTCTGTTGATTATCAACAACAGTAATGATGATCAAGTGGTATGTCGAATTAGCAGTTAATTTTTTTAATTATCATTTCAAAATTATTTGAAGTTAGAAAGAAGATTATGACATTAACTAATATTGGCGATTTCATTCAGAATGAAGTATTAAAGATGATGTGGTTAGATAAGCTAGTATCTAAGCTACTAAGTGCTATAAGTGTAGATGTAACAACAAGATTCGGAAGTAGTTTACAGTTCTTTATCTATGATGTAATTAAGATTGTGTTTCTATTATGCACACTAATCTTTATGATTTCATATCTACAGAGTTATTTTCCACCAGAAAGAAGCAAAAAAATCTTAAGTCGCTTTAAAGGTATTAAAGCCAATATTGTGGCAGCGTTATTGGGAACGATAACACCTTTTTGTTCTTGTTCATCTATTCCTTTATTTATTGGCTTTACTAACGCTGGTTTACCAGTTGGAGTAACTTTTTCATTTTTAATATCCTCACCGATGGTTGATCTTGGAAGTTTAGTACTACTAACAAGTATTTTCTCACCATTGATAGCTGTTGCTTATGTGGTGGTGGGTCTTGTCTTAGCCATAATAGGAGGGTTAATTATTGAGCGCATGCATATGGAAAGATATGTTGAGGATTTCATATACACGGCGCAAAGCATTGATCTTGAACTACCAACACTTACAAAAAAGGATAGAGTAACATATGCTTATCAACAAATGACAACCACTTTTAAAAAGGTATTTCCCTATATCTTAATTGGGGTAGGTATTGGTGCTTGGATTCATAATTGGATACCTGAAACTTGGATTCAATCGATATTGGGCACTAATAATCCATTTGGTGTTATCTTAGCAACCGTTCTTGGTATACCGATGTATGCGGATATCTTTGGCACAATTCCAGTTGCACAAGCATTATTGGCTAAAGGGGCACAACTCGGAACGATATTGGCTTTTATGATGGCAGTCACAACATTAAGTCTACCTTCACTTATAATGTTAAGAAAAGCGATCAAACCCAAACTACTAGCACTGTTTATAGCTATCTGTACTTTTGGCATCATATTTATTGGCTATATGTTTAATGCATTTCAATATTTGTTCATTTAGATAGGAGGATAATACATGGGAATATTTAACAGTAAAAAAGAGGATTCATTAAAACTCAATCTTAATACAAATGTAAATACTACAAGTTCAACGATTAAGGTACTTGGTTCAGGATGTAAAAAATGTAATCAACTCGAGGTAGCTACTAAATCAGCACTTGAAGAACTTAAAATGGACACTACAATTGAGCATGTTACAGACTTTAAAAAAATCGCAATGTACGGAGTAATGAGTACTCCAGCTCTTGTTATTGATGATAAAGTTGTATCTTATGGTAAAGTCTTAAGTAAAGAAGAAGTCATTGCTATCATAAAGAATATCAGAGGTTAATTTATGACTGATAGTAAAATTAGTAAAATAAGTTTCTTTGAAAAGAACTTAACACTATGGGTTGTTTTATGTATGGTAATTGGAATACTAATAGGTAGTGCTTTTCCAAGTATACCTGCTTATTTAGGAAAGTTTAAGTATGCCAATGTATCAATCCCGATTGCAGTTTTAATATGGTTGATGATCTATCCAATGATGTTGAAGGTAGATTTTCAAAGTGTCAAGAATGTTGGTAAAAATCCTAAAGGCTTATTTGTGACATGGATTACAAACTGGCTGATCAAACCATTTACGATGTTTGCTATAGCTTGGTTTTTCTTCTTTGTGGTTTTTAAGTCAATCGTTCCTATTGACACTGCACAAAACTACTTATCAGGAGCTATATTGCTTGGTGCTGCACCATGTACAGCTATGGTATTTGTGTGGAGTCATTTAACTAAGGGAAATCCAGCATATACGGTAGTACAAGTGGCAACTAATGATTTAATCATTATCTTTGCTTTTACACCAATTGTGGCGCTGTTACTTGGTGTAGGAGGCATAAAAGTTCCTTGGAATACACTATTAATATCAGTTGTATTATTTGTAGTAATACCATTAAGTGGTGGTATATTGACAAGACACCTTGTTATTAAGCATTCTGGTAGAGACTATTTTGAAAACAAATTCATTCCTAAATTCAATAATATAACTATCGTAAGTCTCTTGTTAACACTTATTATGATATTTTCATTTCAAAAAGATATAATTCTTAGAAATCCATTACATATAGTGTTGATAGCCATTCCGCTAATCATTCAAACCATCGTAATATTTAATATTGCATATTTTGCCAGTAAATTATTGAAACTGCCTCATGACATAGCCGCACCGGCTGGCATGATTGGAGCATCTAATTTCTTTGAGTTAGCAGTTGCTGTTGCTATTTCACTATTTGGAGTTGATAGTCCGGTTACATTAGCAACGATCGTTGGAGTTTTAGTTGAAGTCCCGATCATGCTTTTATTAGTTAAATTCGCCAACAAAACAAGGAGGTATTTCGAATATGAGTAAACCAAAAGTCGCATTTGTATGTGTTCATAACTCGTGTAGGAGTCAAATAGCAGAAGCTTTTGGCAAAAAACTAGCATCTGATGTATTTGATAGCTATTCTGCTGGTACTGAAACTAAGCCAGCGATCAATCAAGACGCAGTGAGATTAATGAAACAAGTGTATGGTATAGATATGGAAAAAGACCAACATAGTAAATTATTAGATGACATTCCAATGATTGATATATTGATCACTATGGGGTGCAATGTCGAATGTCCGTTTGTACCAAATAAGCATCGTGAAGATTGGAGACTTGATGATCCAACTGGTAAGGAAGACGCAGAATTCTTGAAGACAATGTCGCTTATTGAAAACAAAATTCTAGAATTAAAACAACGGATTATTGATAAAGAGATTGCGATTGATTAAGGTTGAAAACAAGGTAGATTTATGATAGGCTAAACGGTGGGAATATAGTTCTCCCAAAGCATTGCTTAAACCGCTCTGAAAGCTGATGACTTCTATGATTTTTCATAGATCATCAGTTTTTTACTAGAAAGAGGTTTATATGTTGGTAAGTTTAGCATTGATTCTATTGATTGGTTTTGCGTTTAGTGGTATTTTAACACGACTAAAACTACCTGGATTATTAGGAATGATATTAACAGGGATACTTCTTGGTCCTTATGTTCTTAATTTGATTGATGGTTCAATCTTAGCAATATCAAGTGACTTAAGAGAAATAGCTTTGATCGTTATTCTATTACGTGTTGGTTTATCAATTGATATCAAGGATCTAAAAAAGATAGGAAAGCCAGCATTGTTAATGAGCTTTATACCAGCTTCGCTTTAAATACTGGCGATCACATTTTCAGCGCCTTTATTACTTGGTGTTACTTATCTAGAAGCTTTGATCATGGGTTCAGTTTTAGCAGCAGTATCACCCGCTGTTGTGGTGCCAAGAATGTTAAAGTTAATGGAAGAGGGTTATGGACACGATAAAAGAGTTCCGCAACTTGTAATGGCAAGCGCTTCAATTGACGACATTTATGTAATCATCTTGTTCACTGCTTTTATTGGTATGTATCAAGGTGATGGTTTCAATATGTTAAGATTAATAAATATACCAATATCAATTCTTACAGGTGCGTTATTTGGAATAGTCATTGGGGCTATCTTAGTGGTTATCTTTAAAAAGATTCATATCAGAGATACAATAAAGGTTTTGATAATTCTAAGCATTGCTTTTCTGATTGTAAGCTTTGAACATATCATAACAATGATCATTCCATTATCAGGACTATTGGCGGTAATATTCATGGGAGGTATGATTTTATATCAATATCCAGTTTTGGCTAAAAGATTAACTGGTAAATTTGCGAAAATATGGGTAGCCGCGGAAATTATTCTGTTTGTATTGGTTGGTGCTGCGGTTGATATCAGTTATCTAAATGATGCGGGATTAAAATCGCTACTTATGATATTAATTGCTTTAATTATGCGTATGATTGGTGTTTATATCAGCTTATCAACAGCGAAACTAGGCTTTAAAGAACGTTTATTCTGTGCTATAGCTTATTTACCAAAAGCAACTGTTCAAGCTGCGATTGGGGCGATTCCCCTTGCGGCAGGCGTGAAAGCTGGTAATCTGATTTTAACAATCGCAGTATTATCAATCATCATAACAGCACCACTTGGTGCGATTGGTATTGATCTAACATATAAAAGATTCTTGATCAGAAAAACAAATACGAATGAAGGGATGATACATGATGATAAGTATTAAACATTTTAATGAGCTATCGCTATGTGAGTTATATGAAATAATTAAGACAAGAATAAGTGTATTTGTTGTTGAACAAAACTGTCCATATCCTGAACTAGATGATAAAGACATTGAGGCTTATCATGTTTTTATCAAGGAAGATCAGGAAATAGTTGCCTATTTAAGAGTGTTAGCGCCAGGTGTTAGTTATAAAGAAGCTTCAGTTGGTAGAGTCTTAACAACTAAAAGAAATAGCGGTTATGGTAACTTGATCATGAAGGAAGGAATCAAGCTCATAAATGAAAAGTTTGGACCTGTCGCCATTAGAATAGGAGCACAACTATACGCAAAAGGTTTCTATGAACGCTTTGGTTTTCATCAAGTATCATATGAGTATCTTGAAGATGGTATAGCCCACATCGAGATGGTAAAAGAAAAAGATTAAAAACGGGAAACCGTTTTTTTATTTTAGTTTTGATTGTTATGCGTACTAATATTTTAGTGTAAAAAACAAACAAATAGGTATAATAATATTATAAGTGATAATAAATATCGTCGCTATTATCAATATATGAAATATATAGTGGTATATGTTACTATATCAACATAAATATAAGTATTTATAAAGGAAAAGAAAATGATAAGAAAAATTTATAAACTATCTTTAGTGTTTTTGATATCAGTTTGTATTTTGCCTTTTAACAAAGTGTCTGTGTATCAAGATCAACATCAAAACAATATGGAATCAACAATGGATGTGCGTCTTTCGAATTCCCAGCGAATCCATTCTGCAAAATCATTATTCAGAGTTAACACTAATACATGATTTTAATAAACGGCTTTATCAGTAATATAGTACCAATACTATTAATATACTACATGTTAAAAACAGAGCGGATTAATAAAAAAGACATTGGATGGGTTTTTGTTTACACTGCATTATCAATAATTGTAATTCTTGTTTTTGCCATGATTTTACTGTCTTTAAATATAGATACAGGACAAACGATGAAACCAGCTCTAATCGCTGTATATGCCCTATCAGAAGAGGTTTCAAAATGGTTAGTATTTATTTATTGTTTCAAGAGTAATAAGACGATGAGTTAACTAGTATTGTGTGGTCTTGTTTTTACAATTATAGAGAGCTTTCTCAAAGTAAATATACCTACTCATAGTCCTATTTTCACAAACATCTACTTCTTTTCTCATTCTTCGATGATGGTAATATCATATTATCTTATTGATAAAATAAGTAAGACGAATATTGGCTTAGTTTGGTTAATAGCGTTATCATCGCTGTTTCACTTTACGCTCAACTTACTAGTAGAAAGCGATACATTAAACTTCTTGTATGGCTACTTCTTTTCATCTTTAATGGTGGTAAGTTGGGATATAATTAAACACAAAAGAATTGATTTTCTAAAAACAATAAGCGAGCTTTAGCTCGCTTATACTTTAAATTGAGAATTATACAATTTAGCGTAAATACCATCTTCAGCTAATAGTTTATGATGATCACCACGTTCTTCAATACCTTGGTCAGTGATCACGATGATCTCATCAGCGGCCTTGATCGTGGATAACCGATGAGCTACAACAACAGTTGTTCTACCTCTTGATAACTCTTCTAAGGCGTTTTGGATAAGCAGCTCCGTCGCATTATCTAAAGCCGATGTGGCTTCATCTAGAATTAATATTGGTGGATTTTTCAAAAAGACACGAGCAATTGATATTCTTTGTTTTTGACCACCAGATAGTTTTACACCTCTTTCACCAATGTAGGTGTCATAACCATCAGGTAGGGTCATAATGTGATCATGAATATTTGCTTGTTTAGCAGCTTGGATAACCTCTTCTTTAGTTGCGTCAAGTTTACCGATAATGATGTTTTCAAAAACTGTACCAGTAAATAAGAATACTTCTTGTTGAACGATACCGATGTTTTGACGTAGCGATTTCCTAGTGAAATCTTTAATATCGATACCATCGATGGTTATCGTTCCGCTTTCGACTTCATAAAAACGTGGTATTAAGTGACATAAGGTTGTTTTACCACCACCTGATGGTCCAACAAAGGCAATCGTTTTACCAGCTTTGATTTCAAAACTGACATTCTTTAAGATATCTTTACCTTCATCGTATGAGAAACTGACATCATCAAATCTGATATTGCCTTTTATCTCTGATATCGTTTTAGCACTAGGCATGTCATTCTCAATTTTTTCATTCATTATCTGATCAAAACGTTTGAAGCCAGATTGACCAGCTTGAAATTGTTCAACAAAGTTGATCAAGCGACGGATAGGGTTAAGAAAGTTACCAATATATAATATGAAAGCCGCAAAGTCACCGAAGTCAATCAGACCATTATAGAAAAAGAAACCACCAGCTGATAAAACAACAATATTTAGAACATCAGTCACAAATGTAGTGCCAGTATGGAATTCGGCCATTACTTTATAAGCTTTTTTTCGCGTTTCTTGGAAAAAATTGTTGTTGCGATCAAATTTCTCAATCTCACTTTCACGATTTGTGAAAGCTTTCGATACTCTAATGCCTGAGATACTATTTTCAAGATTGGCATTAACTTCACCAATAGCCTCACGACTCTTAAAAAATGTTTCTTCCATGCGTGATCTTAGTTTTAATGCAATAAATAGTAATAGGGGAACAAATGCAAAAACGATCAACGCTAAAGGGAGATTTATCATACTCAATATTGAAAAAGAACCAATCAACATGATTGAAGAAATAAAGAGATCCTCAGGTCCATGATGGGCTAACTCTGATATTTCCATTAAATCATTAACGATTCTTGATGTAATGGTGCCAGTTTTGTTCTCATCAAAAAAAACAAATGGCAGATCTTGAAGATGTTCAAACATATCTTTGCGCATATGGGCTTGCATTTTAACACCCATGACGTGACCATAATAAGTAATAAAGTAGTTTAAGAAAATCTTAATGATGTAAAGCACAGCCAATACTATTAACCAAGTGATCATTAATCTAAGGTTGCGATCTGGGACGTAAATATTGATGATATTTCGAGTGATCATGGGATAAAACAAATCAAAAACTGCAACCAATAGCGCGCAAATAAGATCAAAGATAAGTATTTTCTTTACAGGTTTATAATAATTAAGGAATCTTTTTAACATACTAGGCGCATTCTCCAACATAAATTTCTTGTTTAATTATAAGATAAGCAGTTAGTATTTGCAAACTGCGTTAAGAAACAAGATAATATAGGTAGAACATGTTTGTACTAAGACTATGAATAAATTATGATATAGAAAATAGATAGTTAAAGAGGTGTGATATGAAGATTGCGATTGCCCAAATGAATGTTTATGCAGGACAACCTGAAAGAAACTTTAACATTATGAAAGATTGGATTGTAAAAGCTAAAGCTGCTAAAGTAGATCTGATCATCTTTCCTGAAATGTGTATTTCAGGATACTTTTTACAAGATAAATACTTAGACCATTATTTTTGTGAAACGCTAATTGATTATAATGATAAGATTTTAGAATTATCAGATAATATTGGAATCATATATGGCAATCTCGTATATCAAGAAATAGCTAATGTAGAAAAAGGAAGAGACGGTCGTCCTTTAAAAAGTAATGGTGCTTATTTTTGTTATCAAAGAAAATGGGTGAAGAAGACAAATGGTGAACTGCCGGGACTATATATCAAGCATTTAAATCCTGACTATCGTATTTTTGATGATTCACGCTATTTTACCAGTGGGATTGATCTCTGTTTAAAGAAGGATCAACCAATCAACAGTTTAATAGCACCTTTTATCTTTAGTATCAACAAAGCTGAATATCGGATTGGTATAGAGATATGTGAAGATATGTGGAGTGAAGATTACCCACTTGATGTAACAAAGAACTATATTGATCAAGGTGTTGATATGATCATTAATATCTCTTGTTCGCCATGGACTATTGGCAAAGAAGCTTCACGTGATAAGAATATTGTGATGCATGTTAATAATAGTGAACATTTTGTACCATTTATCTATGTCAATAATGTTGGAATGCAAAATAATGGTAAGACGGTGATGGTCTTTGATGGTGATAGTACAGTTTATGACCATCATGGTAAAAGACAATTATCACTTAATGATGAGTTCAAAGAAGAACTAAAGATTTTTGAACTTGAAGAAACACAAGTTAGAGCTAAAAATGAGCATAAACTTTTAAATGCATTAACTTGTGCCATAAAAGAGTTTGATCAACAAGTCTTCGCAAAAAGTGTTAACTGGATAATTGGTTTATCTGGTGGCTTAGATAGTTCAGTAAACGCTGCTTTACTTGTGTTAGCTTTAGGTAATAAGCGAATCATTGGGTATAATATGGCATCTCGTTATAACAGTGACATGACAAAGGATAATGCAAGAGTACTAGCTGAAAACTTAATGATCAAGTATCATCAAGGAAGTATTGAGGATATCGTTAAGGCGACGACTATAACAATGCAAAAATATGGTTATCATGATAGTGATAAGGGTTTAAGCTTAGAAAATAGTCAAGCGCGTATTAGGGGTCACTTATTATCAAGCTTCGCTGCATGTGAAAATGGGGTTGTGATCAACAATGGCAACAAGATCGAAATCGCGTTAGGCTATTGTACATTGTATGGGGACACTATTGGTGCCTTGAGTCCGTTGGGAGATCTTACCAAAGTGCAACTGTTTGAATTGGCTGAAGAAATAAATCATGTTTTTAGTAAACAAGTTATTCCAACTAATCTTTTACCAGAACAAAAAGATGATAAGATGTTGTGGGCAATGAAACCATCGGCTGAGTTAAAAGAGGATCAGATTGATCCAATGAAGTGGTTTTATCATGATTATTTAGTTAATAAGTTACTTGAATATCCAACATCTAAAATAGAAGATATCATGCAAGCTTATCTTGATGGGTCGATCTATCAAAGTGAAATAGGTAAATGGCTCAAATACTATGGGTTAGATCACCCAAAAACCTTTATTGAAGATCTAGAGTGGTTATTAAAGACAGTATCTATAAATGTTTTTAAACGAATACAGATGCCACCAATAGTCATGGTTAGTCGTGGGAGTTTTGGCAATGATTTTCGCGAAGCACAATTGAAGTTTCAAGTTTCTAATCGTTATCTAGCGTTAAGAGCCAGTATTTTGAAAATGTCAGGTTGAATTAATTGCATTATTAGTTGATTCACAAATTATTAGCATTGTGTTTATCGTGATTACGTTTGATATGTCAAGAGATACATTAACTCAGGATAATGAAAAATTTTATCAATTGTTGATTTTATTTCGCTCCATATTTACTGTATTTCTATTAATGATAGGTCAATGAAAATTTAGTTCAAAGGTTTAAAAGGCTTTTGAGTTACAATATTAAGTGGTTGATCGATTTTTAATTGTACAATAATGAAATTCTTTCAGAAAAAGAATTCTGAAGTCGTAGATGCAATTTTAAAATAAATTTAAAATTACTTTTAAATTTAATTGACGCTCCTAAAAATACTTAAAATGAAAGTATAATGTATTAAATTGATTATAACTAAAATAATTGTTATAATATATTTGCTAAATTAATAAATTTCATTAATCGAATGATTAGTACATTTGTTGAGAAGTTTATAAATTTGGTTAAAATATTAAAATGGTATCTTTAATATAAGAATAGAGATGTTATAGAGCTTCTAGGATATTTGGCAAATCATACATATGAAGCTACATTTGATAATGGATGTTGGTCCCCAGCATTTCCAGCAAATCCATTTTGCAAACTAATAATTCTATAAAGAATAATGAACTGTAAAAATGATGTAAAAATGCTTATCACAATTATCTATGTGAATAGATGAAATCCTAATATTTCTTGACTAATCTATTATTAAATATGTTTATGATGAATAATATAGAAAGAAGATTTATATGAGAAAATGTCTAAGATGTAAAACTGTAATGAAAGATGGATATGGATTATCAATATCAAGCTTGTTTGCTGGGGTGGCCAATGTGAAATTAAGTGATTCTACTAATGCGTTTTCTTCAAAAGACTTAGACAAAATACAAGTAGCAGTTTGTCCAAATTGCGGTGAAATATCGTTGTATATTGAAAATCTAAGTAAAATTGATTAGTTATCAGTCTATATAGATTGATAACGAAAATTATAAATAATAAGTATTCTTTATTTAATCATTTGAGTATATTATATAAGATAAATAATAGTGAAATTTCAATAAATAAGAAGAGATGATAGTTAAGGAAGATGTATGTTGACGTAGTTCAACTCGCGGAAAAAGAAATCATGACTTTAATATTATAATTCATAAGAATCGAATGAATTAGAAAATAATTTGTATCATTCAGGTTAAGCAGATTGCTTTGTAAGCAAACGAAAATAGGAAATAATAGATAATAAGATTTGAAAATGAAAAAATACTATCTGTGTCATCGTATAAAACAGTAATTTATGAATTAACAAAAAAATCGATAGTTACAAGAAAAAATAGATTAATATTTAAATTTGCGTGACATTTAAGCAAATATAGGGTATAAATAAATCAAACAGTGATAAGGATATGTCAATTATAGAAGGTCTATTAAGCGAGTTGGGCCGGTGAAAGCCAACTGGAATACTATAATTAGGTAACCCCTTTGAGTGCAAGTCGAAACATTAGGAGTAGAACTTGACGTATAAGCGACGTTATATGCTGAAGGGTTCATAGGACCCGATAAGAGATCAGGAAACTGATAAATAGGGTGGTACCACGGAGGCAGCCTTCGTCCCTTAGGGATAGGCTGCCTTTTATAATGTAGGAGGTATCATTATGTGTGGATTTTTATTTACTGAAGGACAAATTAGCAAAGAGGCTTTCGAGAAAGCATTTGCTAAACTACAACATCGCGGACCAGATCAATCAAGAATATTAACGGATAAAGAATACAGTTTCGGTTTTCATCGTTTATCGATCATTGACACTTCTGAAAAAGGTATGCAACCATTTGATACAGAAGAAGTATGTTTGGTATGTAACGGTGAAATCTATAACAACGAAAGCTTAAGAGCGTATTACGATGATTATCCATTTGTTTCAGGGAGTGATTGTGAGAGCTTGATTCCTTTATATTTACATAAAGGAATGTTAATGGCTAAAGAGCTTGATGCAGAGTTTGTATTTGTGTTATATGATAAAGCACGCCACCAAGTAGTGGCAGCACGCGATCCCATTGGTATTAGACCAATGTTTTATGGACGATTAAAAGAAAATGGTAAAATGGCATTTGCTTCTGAAGCGAAAGGTTTACAAGATATATGTGACGATATCACACCTTTTCCTCCAGGAAATATCTATATTGATGGTAAGTTTACAGACTATGCCAAAATTACAAAGGTTACAGATACAATTGATACACCTGAACAAGCTTTGAAAATGATCAAAAAAAGATTGACTGATGGCATTACTAAAAGACTTATAAGTGATGTTCCAGTAGGATATCTGCTTAGTGGCGGTTTAGATTCAAGTTTAGTATGTGCTATTGCTCAACGTCTAACAAAAGAGCCTATTGATACCTTTGCGATTGGAATGGCAAAAGATGCAATTGATCTTAAATATGCTAAACAAGTTGCTGATTTCATTGGTAGTCGTCATCATGAGGTTACGATGACAATGGATGATGTATTAAAAGCAGTAAGAGATGTCATTTATCATTTAGAGACATATGATATAACCACAATTAGAGCAAGCATGGGCATGTATTTAGTGTGCAAGTATATTAAACAAGAAACGGATATTAAAGTACTACTTTCTGGTGAGATCAGTGATGAGCTCTTTGGCTATAAATATACTGATTTTGCACCAAATGGCCACCAGTTCCAAGAAGAAAGCATAAAGAGAATCAAAGAACTATACTTATATGATGTTTTAAGAGCAGATCGTTGTATTGCTGCTTGGTCACTTGAAGCACGTGTTCCGTTTGGTGATCTAGCATTTGTTAAAGATGTACTATCAATAAAACCAGAATTGAAAATGAATACCACTGGTAAAGGTAAATATTTATTAAGACAAGCATTTGCAGATGATAATTTATTACCAGATGAGATATTATGGCGAGAGAAAGCTGCGTTTAGTGATGCAGTAGGACATTCAATGGTTGATGAACTTAAGAAACATGCCAATAGCTTATATACAATGGATGACGTAAAAAATGCTCAAAGCAAATATCTACATTGTCCACCACAAACACCAGAAGCTTTGTATTATCGTGAGATATTTGAAGAATTCTATCCTTCAAGACATGACTGGATACCGGGCTATTGGATGCCAAACGCAAGTTGGCCAAACTGTGCTGTTGATGATCCAAGCGCACGTGTTTTAAGTAATTATGGTGATAGTGGTAAATAAAGACGATGAATAATCATATGTTTAGAGTTGCTACAATAAGTGATGTTGATTTGATACTAACCTTCATCAAAGAGCTAGCGACTTATGAGAGAATGCTTGATGAAGTAACAGCTACCACAGAATCATTAAAGAATGGTTGTTTGAGAAAAAAGCAGCTGAAGTTATGTTTGTGATGGATAACGATATCGAAGTGGGATATGCAATTTACTTTTACAATTTTTCAACTTTCACTGGTAAAGCGGGGTTATATATTGAAGATCTTTATGTTAAACCAGATTATCGAAGTAAAGGTTATGGCAAAGCAATACTAAAAGAACTAGCAAAGATTGCAAGTGACAGTGGATGTGAAAGAATGGAATGGGTTTGCTTAGATTGGAATAAACCTAGTATTGATTTTTATTTATCAATCAAAGCGAAACCATTAAAAAACTGGACCATTTTTAGATTAGAAGAAGTAGATATCGAAAATTTGGTAAAATAGCGTTTCATAAAATTTGTGTTGTCGTTTCTCTTGATAAAAGTTATCATTATATGAATTCAGGAGCAAAAAGATGAACCAACTCGTTTTAAAGACATGTCCATATGCGAAAGAATGTGGTGGATGTCAATACCAAGGAATCCCATATTTTAAGCAACTATTGATCAAGCAAGATAAGGTGAATTCTTTGCTTAGTAGTTTTTGTCGTGTTAATAAGATTATTGGTATGGAAAATCCATATTTTTATTGAACTGGTACCCTTTTTTTGTACTTATGTATCTTTGTCGAATATTATATCATA
>CAZKJS010000020.1:0-30189 GCA_964553255.1 uncultured Erysipelotrichaceae bacterium
ATCGCAAATGCCGCAAACGATTCCTCACTTTGATTGCACCCCGGAAAGTCCATACGGATACTCGCTATTCCCATCGCTGCTAAATTATCCGCCACTTCACTAAAGCGACCACCCTCATGACGATCAGCCCCAAATCCATGAGCGAATATGACTAAAGGCATCATTTTATCAGTATCACAAACATTGATAGTACAATAAATGTTGGTCAAACGCTTTGAAGTTATCTTAACATTTCTTACCTTAAAAGTAGTTTTGTGACGTTTTTTGTTGATGAGCGCAACTGTCGCAACTGTTGCGGCTGCTGTTAATCCCAACAAGATCAGACGACTTTTCTTTTTATTTTTTTTCATGATTAACCTCCGGTTGATAATCAATATTACTTTTCTTTGCTTGTATATGTTGGTCTTTCTTAGCGATTTTATACTGCTTGCCATCTTTAATGAAGTTAGCTCCTGTTTGCTTGAAACTAAAAGCCACTTGCGCATTAATACATTGTTGCTGAATTGCTTTAACCCAGCTAAAGTCACATGGTCGTGCGTTTATTCCTGATTCGCCACCTACGGTAACCTTAGTGATAGCACCTATCTTTAAGTGATCCTTAAAATCAAGCGCTTCAAGCAAAGGTTCACAATTAAGCTGTTTATGCTTGATCGGTAATTCACTAAACAGTGGTAATCGTTTTTCTAAACACCATTGATTTTCAATGGTAACGATGATCGTAACATTGTCATAACCATCATGCCAGTCATTTGGTAAACATTTATAAAAGCGATTGATCCTTTTGGTAATGATCAGAAAGTTTAAATCATTTCGTTTCTTTATCATTGACCATACATCAAGGCGCCACTTATCAGCCTCTTCAATAAAGAAATCAGAACTTAAACAAGTATAAACATATGGGTAATCTGGCTTAAAGCGATACATTCCATTACGATCAGTTTTGCTGATCAAATCATAACTTTTCGTTTTCTTGACAATAGTAGGATCACGATCAAATTGTTTATCCATACTATAAATATAGCAGTTTAAACAACCTTCACTATACTTATGACAACCATGCCAAGGATTATAGCCACTCATACCTAGTTAACATCATCAAACAAGACACAATACTCATCATAAGTTAAGCCACTTTCATATACCTTGGTTGCTAATTCTTCACCCAGATAACGATAATGCCAAGGCTCATAACCATAACCTGTGATCAGTTCTTTATCAATAGGATAACGTAATATCCAGCCATACTTGTGTGCATTTTCAACTAACCATGCGTATTCATCTGTCTTTTCAAACGATGAAGATGTACTTTTAGTAGCTGTAACATCAACCGCTAAACCTAGTTGATGTTCACTATGGCCAGGTCTTGCACTGTAACGATCAGCCCAACTTTGTCCTTTAGACTTCACATAGTTATTATAAATACGTTCTTGAGTCGCATATGAGCGATAGCCACTATATACATAGATACCACCTAAGCCATCCTGTTTCATTGCATCAGCCATTATCTTAAACGCCTCATAAGCATCAACCTGTAATTGTTGACCACTTGAGGCATACTGTACAGACATATTGACCAGTTCAGGAATATAGTCGCTATTAACCATATGATACTTATTGATCAAAGCATCAATACTAGTCATTTCTGTAATATCCTTGATCTTTGTATAGTGCTTAGTATAAATGTTATTTAACGTAAATACTTCCGCGTCACGATTGGCAATTATATCATCAATATAGCTATCAACATCAACAACATCATTGAATACCAATAACGGAGTTATTTCTTTGAAGTTTATTTTTTCAAACGCATTAAGTACTTGTTGAAGTGGATAACCAATTTCCAATAGTTTCTCATATAACAAAAGATCATTATCATCAATATCGACAGCGACAAAATAAAGATCTAAATAACGATCAACGATCACATTTTTACTCATATTATCGTCAAACGCTGCGCTATATTCACTACTTAATGCCGTCTTTGTTAGTTTTTGTGCCACGATATTTCGCGCACTATCACGACTATAACCCATTGAACTTAATCGCATTTGATCAATCAAGGGGATGATAAAAGTAAAGGTTAAGACCACAAATAATACGGTTAAGATCACAAATAAACCATATTTGATCTCTTTTCGTACTTTTCTTCTTTTGCGTCTTCTGAATTCAACAGTCATATTATCACTCTTTCCTTTAACATGATACCATTTTTAAGGCTAGATTTACAGTGGACTTAAACGAAAGGGGCGCTTAATACGCGCCCCTTTTTAACTCTTCAACCTTATCACATCTTTCCCATGGTAAATCAAGCTCAATTCTACCAAAATGACCATAAACAGCCAAAGGACGATAAATCGGTTTTCTAAGTGCTAAATGATTAATGATGCCTGTTGGTCTAAGATCAAACGTATCGATGATAAGTTTTTCAATCAATTCATCCGCAATAACACCAGTATTGAAGGTATCAACAAATATTGAAACTGGATTTGCCTTTCCAATCGCATAGCTTAACTGCACTTCACATTTGCAAGCTAGCTTAGCCGCAACGATATTCTTAGCGATATACCGCGCCATATAAGCAGCACTACGATCCACTTTTGTCGGATCTTTACCCGAGAAAGCCCCACCACCATGACGAGCATAACCACCATAAGTATCAACAATGATCTTACGACCTGTAAGTCCCGTATCACCAGCTGGCCCACCAACCACAAAACGACCAGTTGGATTTATATGGAGTTTTGTATTAGCATCAATCATGTCTTTATCAATAGTCTTTAAGATCACTTCGTTTATGATATCTTCTTTCAATACTTCAATATCAACACTTGGATCATGTTGAGCACTGACAACGATCGCTTCAACTCTTGTTGGCTTATTACCTTGATATTCAACCGTAACCTGTGTCTTACCATCTGGTCTTAAGTATGGTAAAGTTGCATCTTTTCTAACTTGCGCTAATCTTTGTGCTAATCTTTCCGCTAGAATGATCGCTAAAGGCATTAATTCTTCGGTTTCATCAGAAGCGAAACCAAACATCATCCCCTGATCACCAGCCCCACTACCATCTTCGCCACCTTGTTTACTTTCAATAGAACGATCAACTCCCAAAGCGATATCAGGTGATTGTGAATTGATGTTACAAGTAATGCGACATGTGTCATATGCAAAACCCAACTCATCATCAGTGTAACCAATATCCTTGATCACTTTACGCGCAATCGCTTCATAATCAACCTTAGCATTTGATGTTATCTCGCCCATAATGTGTAAACCATTTTTTTCGGCAGTAACTTCACACGCAACCCTTGCATAAGGATCGATCGCGATCAAACTATCCAAGATACCATCAGCGATCTGATCACAGATCTTATCTGGATGTCCTTCTGTTACTGCTTCTGATGTAAAATAATATTTTCTCATTGTACACTCCTTTTCTAATTACCATAAAAGAAAACACGCGGATAATCGCGTGTTAATAGCTGATCATCCTTATCTTTCGGTTTTCACCGCAGGATTTGGCACCACATCATTCGATAGGTTGCCGGACTTCTTAGGGCCTGACCCTCAGTCACTCTTTATAAGGTATTATATACGATTGATAATTTATCATAATCAACGTGTTTATGCAAGCGTTATTATCAAAAAACACTTATTATGTTATGATAGCCTTATGAAAGGAAAGTGAATCATGACAACTTTTCGTGATCTATACAAAAAAGTATTAAGTGCTTACGCTGATGATGAGAATACGATCATAAAAAATCTTGAAGATTATGATTATGATCATTTGGATTGCCTTCTTTATCCTGAGAAACACCCTTTGATTTGGCAAATTGACAAATGTAATTGTGACCACCAAGATAAAGCAAATTGTATTGGTAGTTGTATGTTTAAAGCATTAAGCCATGATGGTGATAAAATAAAGATTGATAATCAGTTATGTGTTGGCTGTGAAGCTTGTTTAGAAGCTTGTCAATCTAAAAAACTAGTAAGCAGTAAAGATATAATCCCTGCTTTAAAAGCCATAATCGGTAATGAGAAGCTATCATACGCCTTGATCGCACCAGCCTTCTTAGGCCAATTTAGTGATGAAGTAACCCCTGGTAAACTACGTAACGCTTTAAAGGCTATTGGATTTGATGGTGTCATTGAGGTTTCATTATTCGCAGATATCCTTACCTTAAAAGAAGCTTTAGAGTTTAATAAGAACATTGTCACTGAGAAAGATTATCAATTGACCAGTTGTTGTTGTCCGATATGGATTGCGATGATTAGACGCATATATAAAGAACTAATACCCCATGTACCACCATCAGTATCACCTATGATAGCTAGTGGTAGAGCTGTTAAGCAATTACATCCTGATTGTTTGACCGTCTTTATTGGTCCATGTATCGCTAAAAAAGCAGAAGCTAAAGAAGCAGATGTCAAAGGTGCTATTGATTTTGTCTTGACCTTTCAAGAGGTCAAAGATATCTTTGAAGCCATGAATATTGACCCAGCAAACATGATAGAAAGTGAAAAAGATCACTCATCAAAAGCAGGTCGCATTTATGCTTATACTGGTGGTGTTAGTGAAGCTGTTGCTGCTACTTTAAATCGACTAAATCCAGACCACCCCATTAAGATAAAAACCCAACAAGCAGATGGTGTTATCGCATGCAAAGCCTTAATTGAAAAATTAGGTAAAGGCGAAATAAACGCCAACTTCTATGAAGGCATGGGCTGTGTTGGTGGTTGTGTTGGTGGCCCCAAAGCCATCATTGATAAGGAAAGCGGTAAAGCAAATGTTGAAAAATACGGCCAACAAGCACAATACGCAACCCCCATTGATAATCCATATGTCATAGAAATGCTATATCAACTTGGTTTTGACACTGTTGAAAGCTTACTTGAAGACAGCGAAATCTTAACAAGACATTTTTAAAGGATGGTACACCATCCTTTATTTTTTATTTTTCTTGATTTCATCATAGTATAACTGAAAGACAAACAAGCTTATCTCAGGATAAATATCATCAAGCATTTGAATCAACCACAATAAGTCATCTTGTGATTTATCATTTAAAAAACTCATAAGATCAAACTCTTCATCAAGCAAAGCTTGTTGAAAATCATCTAATACTTCATCAATCAATAATTCTTGTTTACTATCTTGAAGTTTTATCTGATCAATATTATAGTTAGGATCCTTAAGTTTGATGATCTTTAAAAAACATGCGACTTCATGTTCACAATACCCTTTGGTATCATGACCACAATCGCAATAAGCATAAAGTATCTTGCTTTTATCCAAGATGATCTTTACTTCATGTGTGTTAACATCATGAAAATGATAAAGATCATTTTTATTATCCATACTGAAAGTTGTGTTTTTCTCAAACAGAGAAAAACCAGCTTTTAGATCATCTTTAAGGGTATTTTGATTAAATTCTTTTAAACGCATCTTATCTCACTTTCAAGAAAGCAATTATCTCTTGCTTTCTACTTTCCATGTCTTGATAACCAAGTTCAAATAACGCTGTTAGTTGTTCTTTATTACCACCAAATCGCGTTACTCCAATATCTTTTGTCGGATTAACATAGATCGCTTCTTGTTTTTTTACTAAGGATTTAACTAAAGCTATCTCATCATAATATGCTTGATCACGTTTAGCGATATCTTTTGATAGTTTAGGATATTTACGATATACAACTTTAAACAACCACAATACAAACTTACTATAAGGTTTACGTACATAATTGTCTGGTTTTGTAGTAATGACTAAATGTCTTTGATTATCATTAGCTAAGCTTTGTTTGATCGGTATCATCGTAGTAATGCCACCATCAAGATAATCAATGCCATTGATATTAACTTTACGACCAAACATAGGCAAGGTACAAGCGGCTTTAATAAAGAGATTATCTTGATCAAACTCACGATTTGTTATCCAAACGGTTTCACACCTATTTAGATCGTAAACACCAATCTCAGCCTTTGTCGTGCTTTGATTCAACCCTATAACATCAATTTTATACTCATCCTGATTAATTTTTCTAAACACATCATCATAACCAACCAATGTCCTATACTTTAATAATGGTTTGATGCCAACATTATCCTTATCGCTTGCTAGATTGATCGCATACTCTTTCAATAAACGCTTATTAGCAGTAAGAAAAGCACCAAGATACAATGCACCAATCGAAATGCCAACACCATAATCAAACTTAACTTCATTATCAATCAGCCAAGTCAAAGCCCCAGCTGTATAAGCACCACGTAATCCGCCACCTTCAATCACTAATCCTTTTTTCATTCAGAACTCTCCTTAAACAATTATATATCATAGCTATGATCAACTGAAATTACAATATTGGACTTAATAAATTAAGTAGTGATTGCATTAATCTTTTGATCAAACTAGTGTTTAAACACTGTTGGTAAGTTATCTCTTGACATAACTTTATCGTACTTAGATAATCATCACGCATCTGTAATACGGAGTCTGTCTTATAAAGCAGTACCCCACACTCATGATGTAGATAATAACTACGATAATCCATATTAGTAGTACCAATGATAGCTACTTCATCATCCGCCACCATAAGTTTCGAATGAACAAAGCCTCTGGTATATTCATAAATCTTTACGCCATTTTTGATCAATTGCTTGTAGTTACTCTGGGTTACCATATGAACATACCACTTATCTGGAATATGAGGGGTTATGAGTCTAACATCAACACCGTTTTTCGCAGCTAAACTTAAGGCATTGATCATCGAATAATCAATGATCAAGTATGGGGTATAGATATATATATAAGTACGAGCTTGATTGATCATATTCATATGACTTGAATAACCAGTGGGTTCTTCATCAGTAGGACTATCTGAGAAAGGTTGAATATAACCTTCTCCTTTGATATTTTTGATATCATCTTCATCAAAACGATAATCAAGGTAATTATCGTTGATCGCACTTTCATAGTTAAAGAATTGTAAGAACATGATCGTTAAACTAAATACCGCATCCCCTTTGATCATGATTGCACTATCCTTCCAATGCCCAAAGCGAACTGTTTTATTGATATACTCATCAGCTAGATTAAAGCCACCAACAAAGCCGACATAACCATCAATGACACAGATCTTACGATGATCACGATTATTCATTTGAATCGCTAATAATGGTCTTAACTTATTAAATGCATGAGCCTCAATACCATATTCAGCCATATGTTGCACAAAACGATCAGGCAAGGTATTTAAACAGCCAATATCATCATAAAGAATTCTTACTTTGACACCTTCCTTTACCTTAGCTATCAATATTTCAAGCACCTTATCAAGCATATATCCTGGTGTGATAATGAAATATTCAAGGAAGATAAATCTTTTCGCTTTACGCAGTTCAATAAGCATCTGTTCAAAGCTAGCTTCACCAGTTGGAAAATAACTTGTTTCATTATGCTTATAAACCGGATAATATGCATTGTTCCAAATATAGTTAACCCCTTTATATACTGTCTTGCTTTGTTGATATATCTCTTCGATCACTCTTGCATCCTGTTGAAATAATGGTATTGTCTCTGAAGTTACTTTAATAGCGCTTGATTGTAAGCTTTTAGGTACTTTTTTATTACCAAAGATCAAATACATGACCCCACCAATCAATGGAATACCTAAAATGATTATGATCCATGCAATCTTGAAAGCTGGATTCTGATTTAGATTAATCACATATACCGCAATGATAAAACTAAGCGCTGTAAAAAAAATGTACAGTTCTAAAAAGCTTTCACTTAAGCGCAACACCATAAAAACAACTAACCCTAGTTGTAATAATATGGGAACAGCTACCCTAAATGTTCTGCTAAATAGCAATCTGATCAAACGCTTCATTAATTCTACCTTTTATAATCGATCGATAATATTAATATCGATACCATCTAATATTTCCATAACTTTTGTGATTCGCCAATCTTCATTCAATGTTATAGGGTTATGAGCATCATAACCCAAGATAGCTTTACAGCCATGCTGGCTAGCTATTCGCCAAAATAGTGGATATGGATATGGATATTGATAGCTTCCATCAAGTAATTTCTTACCATAACGCAACCCATTAAGATTGATCTCAAGCGGGATATCGGCAGCTTTTGCCTTTTGACAAATCAAATGCGCTGCCTTAGTACAAGCTTCACTCCAATACGAGCGTCCAAGCATAAAGTAATCAGGATGCGCAATAATATCAACCACTTTCTCATCGATTGCCATCGTTATATGTTGGGTGTAGTACTTGAGATCTTCATCATTATTATAGTTACCATAATCATGAAACAAGAAAAAGCGATAATGTTGACCCAATATCAAGATGTCTGTATTTTGTCTTAACCATTGATAATGTTCTTTTAATTCTGGGTAGTATTCTATCTCAAAACCACTTAGGATTTTGATCTTATCACTATATTTTTCTTTTAACATGTTGATACTGTCTAAATATGTTTGAACTTGGTTTAAATGCATTCGATCTTGGTGTTGTTCAGGATATTTGATCGATAAATAAAAGACATGATCAGTGAAAGCCAACTCATCAAATCCAGCTTCAATTGCACTAAGTACATACATTTCATCTTCTACATTTAACGCATGCATACAGCGATATGTGTGGGTGTGGTAGTTTGTTTTCATCATCAAGTTCCTTTTTGATATTATAGCATAATACCCTATATTATTTGACACTAATAAAGCCTCGAAGTAGAATGGAAATAAGGAGAAATAATGAAATGAAATTTGCGATAATTGGCACTAATTTTGTATCTGACACTATCATGGATGCCGCCAAAGAGATTGAAGATTTTGAACTAGCTGTTGTTTGTAGCAGAACCAAAGAAAACGCTGAGGCTTTTGCGAACAAATACGGCTGTACTACAGTCGTCACTAACTATGAGGACATAACCAAAGACATGGTAGATGCGGTATACATTGCAACACCTAATTCTATGCACTGCAAACAAAGCATTCACTTTCTAAACAAAAAGATTCACGTATTATGTGAAAAACCAATGGCAAGCAACATTGATGAAGTGAAGGCAATGTTTGAAGCAGCCGATCAAAATAACGTATTCTTATTAGAAGCTATTGTTCCACTTTTTACCCCTAATTTCTTTGCTTTAAAGAAAGCTGCTGGCATGGTTGGTCAAGTTAGAAGAGCTGTATTCAGCTTTGGTAAATATTCCAGTCGCTATGACGCTTATCGCGCTGGCAATGTAATGAACGCTTTTAAAAACGAGCTTAGCAATGGTTCTTTAATGGACTTAGGTGTTTATAGCTTATCAAACTGTATCGCTATTTTTGGCAAACCACTAAAGATAGCTGCTAGTGCCTACATGCTAGAAAGTGGTGTTGATGGCCTTGGCACCATGTTATTCACATACGCCGATAAAGAAGTCATCATCATGCATTCAAAGATCACTGATTCTCACTTTGAAAGTGAAATCCAAGGCGAAGATGGTACTGTGATCGTTAAAGGTATTAGCTCACCACAGGCTGTAAAAGTCGTAAGTCGCAAGAATGAAGTCATTGAATTAACCGCTGAACAAAAAAAGACTACCAAGTATTATGAATTAGTCGAATTTATCAAATGTGTTAAAAGCGGTATTTATCGATCAGAGTTAGTACCAAGACAATTAACGCTTGATGTTCATAGTGTAATGACTGAAGTACGCAAACAGATTAACTTAATCTATCCCGCCGATAAATAAAGCACCCGCAAGGGTGCTTTTATTCAAGTGATATTGAATGCTATCAGAGGTTTATCTTAAAGATACATTTCTTTACTTCGTTACGTTGATATAAATCGTGTTCACGAGGAACATCAACGGTATCTATATAGTTAACTGGCAGTGCTGTGATCGTTTTGTATGAGGCGATGTTTTCAGGACTACAGGTGATTATCAGTTCTTTAACTCCCTCATCTTTCGCTAACGCTAAAAGTAAACGACACGCCTTAGTCGCATATCGATGACCACGATAAGGGAAATAGATAGAGTATCCAATATTACCTAGGTAATAAAGATACCAGCCACTACCAAAGCGGATATCACATTGACCAATGATATCATTGGTTTGACTTAATACAATATCAAAAAGATACGTTTTATCAATACCGTATTTACGTTCTTGACCAAATCTTTTATATAATACTAGTTTGATCTGATCATCGTTATACTGTTTCATTGGTTTTTGATCAAACATTATCTCACCAAATTTATTATAACACTACCCTTATCTAAAACTAAGAACTTAATACCTTATCTAACACATTTCTAACATCATTAAGATCTACCGCTCCTTCAGCTAACTTAACTTCATTAAAGAAAAAGGATGGTACATAATAATAATCGTAACTATTAGCTAAGTCTTTTTCAATCGCTTCATCGATAAATTTTATCTTGATATCTTTGTATTTTTCTTCTTGTTGTAACTCTTCTAAATAAACTAATGCCTTACGACAATATGGACAGTTCTTCAAAATAAATACTTGTAATTCGCTCATGTTATTCTCCTTTATTTTATTATAACAATACCATCATTTTATTACACATAATTTACTCTATGATATTATCTTCTATCATCTTTAAAGCACATTAATTTGAACCATTTATGATATGATAGTGTTATAGAACGGAGTGCATAAATGCTTAAACATGCCTATCTTATCACAAGTGATAATATTAATCCTTACTATAATCTAGCTTTAGAAGAAAGTCTTTTTTTACAACATCAACCAACAACGATCATGTTTTACTTATGGCAAAATCATCATACGGTGGTTATTGGTAAAAACCAAAACGCTTATAAAGAATGCAATCTTCAACAAATGGAATCTGATCATTGTTATCTTGCTAGAAGAAGTACAGGTGGTGGTGCTGTTTATCATGATCTTGGTAATCTGAATTTTACCTTTATCGTTGATGCTGAAGACTATGATGTTAAAAGACAATCAAATGTCATCATCAATGCACTAGCAACGTTTAATATAACCGCTAACTTAAGTGGCCGTAATGATATCGAAGTAAACAACAAGAAAATATCTGGTAACGCCTTTTTAGCAACTGAAAACAAGAAAATGCAACACGGTACCTTACTGGTCAATATTGATAAAGCTTCGCTTGGCAAATATCTAAAAGTCTCTGCGACTAAGATCAAAGCTAAAGGTGTTGCATCTGTTGAAGGCCGTGTTGAAAACATCGCGTTTTTTAATCCTGCAGTAACGATCGCTTCATTAAAAAAGGTTTTGATAACGGCTTTTGAAAAAGAATATCAATTAGAGCTTAACCCTTATTTTTCAAAACTTCCCTTAAATGATCTTCTTGAAAAATATCACTCATATAATTACCTATATAATCGCTTACCTGATTATGCCTTAGTCATCAATGAACGCTTAAGCTTTGGTGAGGTAGAAGTGTATGCGAGTATCGTAAATAATTACATTATGGATATAACCATTTTCACTGATGCTTTACCCTTATCATTTATTGATCGCTTGAAAACTAACTTAGTCATGACTTATCTTGATCCAATCGCTTTTAAACAACGACTTACCCAGTTTGTCTTTGAAGATCAACCTTATTTAGATGATGTATTGTATCTGTTGAATAAGATTAAGGAGGAAAATGATGGAATTTGATATCATCATAATTGGTGGTGGTCCTGCTGGTTATACCGCCGCTATCGCTGCTGCTAAGAAGAATATGAAGGTTGCTTTAGTTGAAAAAGATAGCTTAGGTGGAACCTGTTTAAATCGTGGCTGTATCCCAACAAAAGCAATCTTACATACCGCTAAGCTTTATTGGCAACTCAAACATCACCAACAAAAAGGAATCAACTATCAAGACCTTAGTTATGATAGCCAACAAGCTTACATTAATAAAGATGAGATTGTTTCTCGCTTATTAAAAGGGATCAAGCAATTACTTGATGCAAATAAGATCACTATCTATCATGATGAAGCCACATTGGCTAGTGAGCATGAAATATTATTGATTAACAATGATCAGCTACTCAAAGGTGAATATATCATCATCGCAACTGGCACTAACATTGTTAGACTGCCCTTTATCAATGAAAAGCTTAAACACATATACACAAGTGATGACTTATTAAAAACACCTATTAAAGAGAAACAAGTAACTATCATTGGTGGTGGTGTTATTGGGTGTGAGCTTGCCACATATTTATATCAAACTGATCATGATGTTAGTATCATCGAATTAACACCTTCATTATTACCCGGTGTTGATCGAGAACTATCACAAAGCTTACAAATGAACTTACGAAAAAATGGAGTCAACATCATAACCAATGCTCGTGTTAGCTCTTGCGCTAATAATGATGATGCTTTAGTGATCACTTATCAAAAAGACGAGCAAACCCTTATTCATCATACAGAAGCCATTATTTGCGCTGTTGGAAGAAATGCCAACATCGCAAATCTCAATCTTGAAAAACTAAATATTGTGACTGATCGGAACTTTATTAAGGTTGATCAAAACTATCAAACCAATATCAAAAGTATTTATGCGATTGGTGATGTCAATGGTAAACAGCAACTCGCTCATGTCGCAGCTGCTCAAGCACTGGATTGTATTGCTTATATCACAAATGAACCACAACGCTTTAGCGATAAGACAATACCCTATGGCATTTACACTAATCCTGAAATTGCCTCTGTTGGAATAAGCGAAGAACAACTAAAGCTAAAACAACAACCCTATCAAAGCAGTAAATTTATCATGACTAATAATGGTCGTCATTTAATCGCTTGTGATGATAGGAGCTTTGTGAAAGTTGTCTTTGTTGATGATGTTATCGTTGGTGCTCAACTGTTTATGGAAAACGCTACGGAATACGCGGCTTTTCTTGCAACCGCTATTGATAATAAGCTTACCTACCAACAATTGAGCGCTTCTATCTATCCTCATCCCACGATTAGTGAAGGCTTAAAAGAAGCAATAGAAAACATTCATGGTGAAGCCATTCATATTGCTCCGATAAAGCGTTGAACTATCATTGATAATTACCTATAATTTATATAAAGACATGACTTACATATCATCAAAGGAGTCTATATGGAAAAACAAACCCCACTTTATCAAAAGCATCTTGAAGCTAATGGCAAGATCGTACCCTTCGCTGGTTTTCTTTTACCAGTACAATATGAAAAAGGTATAATCTATGAACATAATCTTGTACGTAATCAAGCTGGATTATTTGATGTTTCGCATATGGGTGAATTTAAGCTTAGTGGCCCCAATGCTTTAGCCACCCTCAACTATATCCTCACTAATGATTATAGTGATATGCTAGTAAATCAAGTTCGCTATGGCATCTTATGTTATGAAAACGGCAATGTCGTTGATGATCTATTAGTATATAAAAAAGCAAATGAAGACTATCTTATCGTTGTTAACGCCTCTAATATCGACAAGGATTTCATGTGGATAAATGAACACTTACTACCTGACACTTCACTTACCAATATTAGTGATCAAGTCGCACAAGTTGCGATTCAAGGTCCTAAAGCACAAGTTATCATAGCCAAATTAACCAATGAAATACCACATAAGAACTACACTTTTATTGACAATGTCAAACTTAACGATATTAACTGTCTTTTATCAAGAACTGGTTATACTGGCGAGGATGGCTTTGAAATATATTGTGATCCTAAATATGTTAATCAATTGTGGGATCTTTTATTAAAAGTTGGTGCTGATGAAGGTTTACAGCCCTGTGGCTTAGGTGCTCGTGATACATTAAGACTTGAGGCAGGAATGCCGCTTTATGGTCATGAATTAAGTGATACGATAAATCCTATTGAAAGTAATCTAGGTTACTTTGTTAAGATGCATAAAGACTTCATAGGAAAAGCGGCTTTATCCCAAGCACCCTTACGAAAAAGAGTGGGGTTTGAATTGATTGAAAGAGGTATTGCCCGTGAGAAGGCTTTAATCTATCTTGATGATAAACTAGTTGGCTATACCACAAGTGGTACCTATAGTCCAACATTAAACAAAGCTATCGCTATGGCCTTGCTTGATGATAAGATGATCTTTACTGACGTTGATTATCAGATAAATGTTCGTAATAAAATGATAAAGGCAAGGTTAACGCCACTGCCGTTTTATAAAAGAAAAAAGAAAGAGGAACAAAAATGAAGATTAATGATGAACTTTTTTACACTAAGACCCATGAATGGGTAAAATGGCTTGATGATAATACTGCCGTAATTGGTATTAGTGATCATGCTCAGCATGCATTAGGCGATATCGTCTTTATCAACTTACCACAAGTTGGGCAAAGTTTAACTGTTAGTGAACCTTTTGGTGATGTTGAATCCGTTAAAGCTGTGTCTGATGTATATTCACCAGTTACTGGTGTTGTAAGTAAGATCAACGAGAGTTTACTTGATTCACCAGAAGCTGTTAATGAAGATGCTTATCAAAGTTGGTTTATCGAAGTAACAAACATAACTGACAAAACAGAGCTCTTAAACAGCGAACAGTACAAACTATCGATCGTTGAGGAATGATCATGACACACTATGTGGTTAATACCAAAAAACAACAACAAGCAATGCTTGAAGCAATTGGCCATGACTCTTTTGATTCATTATTTAAAGCTGCTGGTGTTTCATCTTGTCTTGATCAACCACTAGCATTAAACACAGGTATCAGTGAGTTTGAAGCCTTTGATCAACTTAAAGCATTAGCTGATCAAAACATCATCTTTAAACACATTTATCGTGGTGCTGGTAGCTACCATCACTTTATTCCAAGTGTTGTTAAACACCTAGCAAGTCGCGAAGAATTTGTGACGGCTTATACCCCATATCAAGCTGAGATAAGTCAAGGCATCTTACAAGCTATCTTTGAATATCAAACGATGATCTGTGAACTTACCAAGATGGATGTTAGTAACGCTTCAGTATATGATGGAGCAAGTGCAGCCGCTGAGGCGATCAACATGTGTGTTGATAAAGCTAACGCAAAGGTAATGTTTAGTGCAGCGATCAATCCTGAGATAAAAAATACGATCAAGACTTACTATCAGTTTTCAGATATTGAACTAATTGAAATGCCTCTTTTTGATGGTATTACTGATCTAGCTAAAACAAGTAACTCATCAGATGTAGCTTGTATTGTTGTTCAATACCCTAATTATTATGGGCTGATCGAAGATATCAAAGCGATCAAAGAACACTTTATGCAAGCCAAACTCATCGTTATCGCAAATCCCATCAGTTTAGGCTTAATTGAAGCTCCTGGAGCATTAAAAGCTGATATTGTCGTTGGTGAAGGTCAGCCTTTAGGTATCCCCCTTTCTTTTGGTGGTCCCTACCTTGGGTTTATGGCCACTAAAAAAGAGTTAGTTAGACGCTTACCTGGCCGAATAGTAGGAGAAACGGTTGACGTAAATCAAAACCGCGCTTTTACTCTTACCCTACAAGCGCGTGAGCAACATATAAGACGTGAAAAAGCTAGTTCTAGTATTTGTACTAATCAAGCTTTGTGTGCTCTGACCAGTGCCATTTATCTTAGCGCTGTTGGTCCGGTTGGTCTTTATGAGATTGCTGATGCATGTTATCAAAATGCGCACTACCTATATGATGAATTAGTCAAGATTGGTTTTAAACCCATATACGATCAACCCTTCTTTCACGAGTTTGTCTTAGAAACCAAAGGTGATCAAGAAAAACTATTAGCTCATTTACAACAAAACAGTATCCTAGGTGGTTATCCTTTAGATCAAAAACACTTACTATGGTGCGCAACCGAAGTAAATGATAAGGATCAAATAGATAACTTGATCAAATGTATCAAGGAGGTGTGCTAATGGCTAAAGTGATCTTTGAGTTAAGTAGTAGTGAAAGACGTTGTACGATCTTACCCAAGCAAAAGATCAAAGCTTATCAAATTGATAATAAATATCGTCGTCAAAAACCACCCCAACTCCCAGAGATAGCTGAAGTTGATCTTGTTAGACACTATACCAATTTAAGTAAGATGGCTTACGGCGTTGATAATGGTGCTTACTTACTTGGCTCTTGTACCATGAAGTATAATCCGAAGATAAATGAAGATATCGCAAGTCTTTGTGGCTTTAGTCAAATTCATCCCCTGCAACCTTTCGATACAGTAAAAGGGGCACTAGCCTTAATTGATGAACTTGATCAAGCATTACAGGTAATTTGTGGCATGGATAGCTTTACCCTACAACCAGCAGCTGGTGCTCATGGTGAGTTTGTCGGTTTATTGATGATCAAAGCTTATCATCATCAAAATGGTCAAAAACAACGTAATAAGATCATTATCCCCGATTCAGCTCATGGCACTAATCCCGCTTCAGCTTCCATGGTCAATTTCAAGACAGTATCAGTAGCCTCAAATGATGAGGGTGGCATTGATATTGATCAGCTTAAACAACTAGTTGATGATGAAACAGCTGGTCTAATGTTGACTAACCCCAACACCCTAGGTTTGTTTGATAAAAATATTAATGAGATCACCAAGATCATGCATGATGCTGGTGCCTTAGTTTATTATGATGGCGCTAATCTAAATGCGATCATGGGTATATGTCGTCCTGGTGATATGGGTTTTGATATCGTTCATTTAAACTTGCATAAGACCTTCTCTACTCCCCATGGTGGTGGTGGTCCTGGTAGTGGTCCGATTGGTTGTAAAGCCTTTCTTAAGCCCTTCTTACCTAAAGCTCCCGCAAAAGCACAGACAAAAGAATCAATTGGACAAGTTCGCAGTTTCTATGGCAACTTCTTAGTCTATGTTAGAGCCTTGGCTTATATTAAGATCATGGGTAAAGATGGACTTAAAGAAGTAAGTTTAAACGCCGTTCTTAACGCTAATTATCTTAAGTATCATCTTCAAGATATCTACCCTATGCCTTATCATCAAGCTTGTATGCATGAATTTGTGACTTCACTTCAAGCTTTAAAAGATAAATATCAAGTTAGTGCTAAAGATGTTGCTAAAGCCATGCTTGATCATAACATTCATCCACCGACAATGTATTTCCCTTTGATCGTAGCTGAAGCTTTGATGTTTGAACCAACCGAAACGGAAAGTCGTGAAACACTTGATATGATCATTAAAGTAATGAAAGAGATCCATCAAGATATGATCGATAATCCCACAAAACTTACTAATGCGCCACTTACAACACCAGTATCAAAACTGGATGAAGTACAAGCAGCACGTCACCCTATCTTAACTTATCAGTTTAACAGCTTAAAGGAGGAGTCATGATCAAAGTAGGAACTATTGGTACTGGATTTATCGTTGATTGGTTTTTAACATCAGTTCAAGATAATGAAAAAATCACATGTACCGCTATCTATTCACGCTCAAAAGATAAAGGAACAACACTAGCAAATAAATATCAAGTAAACAAAGTCTATACTGATATAGATGAGATGTTAGATGATCCTGAGCTAAATTTCATCTACGTAGCCTCACCCAACAGTCTTCATTACCAACATGCTCTAAAAAGCTTATTAAAAGGTAAAAATGTCATTTGTGAAAAACCTTTTACGACAACCGTTGCTGAAGCTGAACACTTGATCAAAGTCGCTAAAGAAAAACAACTGTTTTTGTTTGAGGCGATCACAACTATTTACATGCCTAACTATCAACTTATCAAATCAAAATTACCCTTACTTGGTAAGATCAAGCTGGTACAATGTAACTTCTCACAATATTCATCTCGCTATGATAAACTGCTAAATAATGAGATCACAAATGTCTTTGATCCAGCATTTGGTGGTGGCACTTTAGTTGATCTAAATATTTATAATTTACATTTCTGTTGTGGTTTATTTGGTATACCAAATGATATTCATTATTATGCTAATAAATGGTCAAATGGTATCGATACTTCTGGGGTATTAGTACTAACCTATCCAGATTTTATCTGTACATGTGTCGCCGCTAAAGATTCAAACAGTCAAAACTTGACGCAGATCCAAGGTGAACTTGGTTATATTCAAGTCAATAAAGAAGTAAGCATGTGTCGCGATATCACCGTTAATTTAAAAGATACTATTGAACACTATGAACTACAAGATAAGATGATATCACTCTACTATGAGGTTAAAGAATTTGTACGACTTTATAGTGATAATGACCTTAAAACCTGTTATCAAACTTTAGATTACTCATATGAGATTGTTAAACTTTTAGTTAAAGCACGAGATGATGCTCATATCATCTATACCAATCAAAGTTAAAGCCGATCACATCGGCTTTTTAGTTGATCGCTTTATTCAAATAGCATTTTTCACGTATCCCCGCTATAATATATAAACAGTCAGGAGTTACTATGAAAATAAACCAACAGTTAGCCAATGAATTAAACTTATCCGTGAGTCAAGTAAACAATGTCATCAATCTCATTGATGAAGGTAATACCATTCCCTTTATCGCTCGTTATCGTAAAGAGGTTACTGGTAGTCTTGATGATGAAGTTCTACGTCTTTTTGATGAGCGCTTAAAAGCGATCAGAGCACTAGAAAACAGACGCTTAGATATAATTCGTTTAATCACTGAGCTTGATCAAATGACCCCTGAAATCTTAAAACAACTTGATGAAGCAACCACCCTAACCGAGTTAGATGATATCTATCGTCCCTTCAGGCCTAAAAGACGCACTCGAGCTACTATCGCCAAAGAAAAGGGTCTTGAACCCTTAGCTTTGCTTATCTTAGCTCAAGAAAAAGGCTTTGATCCTGAATTAGCAGCCTTAAACTATCTCAGTGTTGAACATGAAGTAAATGATGTTGATCAAGCATTAGCATACAGTATGGACATCATCGCTGAGATCATTGCTGATGATGCTAATTATCGCAAAGTGATCCGCAAGTATACTTACGATAAAGGTATGCTAACATCCAAAAGCAAAAAAGATGAGGACTCAGTATATCGTCTTTACTATCAATATCAAGAAGCGGTAATTAAGATACCAAGTCATCGTTTATTAGCGATCAATCGTGGTGAAAAAGAAGACTATCTAACCGTTAAAATAGTCATCGATGAAGAGTGGATCATTAATTACTTAAATAAAAAGATCATCAAAGATAGTAACAGTAAGTGCGCTGTTTATCTCAAACTAGCCATCCAAGATGCTTATAAACGATTACTTGCCAGTTCAATCCAAAACGAGATCAGATCACTTTTAACTGAGCAAAGCGCTGAAAAAGCGATAAGTGTATTTAAAGAAAACCTCAGAAATTTACTTTTAACACCACCTGTTCATAACAAAGTTGTCATGGGTTTTGATCCCGCTTATCGCACAGGTTGCAAGATTGCGATCGTTGATGGTTTGGGTAATGTTTTAGCAACAACCGTCGTCTATCCTACGCCACCACAAAGTAAGATCGCAGAAGCTAAACAAAGCTTACTTGAGCTTATCACTAAACACCATGTCGATATCATTGCGATTGGTAATGGTACTGCCAGTAAGGAAAGTGAGATCTTTATTGTTGATCTGATCAAAGAGTCAGCATTACCACTATCCTATATCATGATCAATGAAGCTGGTGCTTCAGTTTATTCAGCATCAAAGCTAGCTCAAAATGAACTGCCTAAATTAGATGTATCCCTTAGAAGTGCGGTATCCATCGCAAGACGTTTTCAAGATCCCTTAGCGGAACTGGTTAAGATCGATCCCAAATCGATCGGTGTTGGCCAATACCAACACGACATGAATACTAAACAACTCAATACTTCTCTTGATGGTGTTGTGGAAAGTTGTGTTAATGCGGTTGGCGCTGAGCTTAATACCGCCTCAGTTGCCCTATTAAGCCATATTGCCGGTATCAGCAGTAGTGTTGCCACTAAGATCGTTGCTTATCGTCAAAAAACACCATTTACCAACCGCTTTGACTTATTAAATGTTAGTGGTATCAAAGAAAAGACCTTTGTTCAGTGCGCTGGTTTCTTAAGAGTTTACGCCAGTAATGAGTTTCTAGATAATACTGCTGTTCATCCAGAATCATATCAATTAACCAAAGCCTTACTTGCTAAGCTTGATTATCAGATCCAAGATGTGAAAGATCATCGCTTAAATCTCATCGATGATAAGATAACCGCTTACGGCATTGAAAGACTAGCAAAAGAGCTTGATTGTGGCTTGATAACGCTTAAGATGATCGTGGATGAACTAAAGAAACCAGGTCGTGATCCACGCGATGAGCTACCCCAACCCATCCTAAGAAGTGATATCATGGATATCTCTTATTTAAAACCAGGTATGGTTTTAATAGGAACGGTTCGTAATGTCGCAGACTTTGGTGCTTTTGTTGATATAGGTGTTCATCAAGATGGTTTAGTTCATATTTCAAAACTATCTAAGAACTTTGTAAAACGCGCCCTTGATGAAGTTAGTGTTGGTGATATTATCAAAGTACGGGTACTTGAAGTTGATGTTGATAAGAAACGAATCTCGCTTGAACGCGTATTTGATTAAAAAAATGACGACAATCAGTCGTCATTTTTATTAGAATACCGTTAGATATTCATCCGTTTCCCAAGGATGAACAGTAATACAATAACGCTCCCATTCAATTAGTTTTGCTTTAACATAATAATCAGTGATATGTTTACCTAAGGTATCAATTACTAATTTATCTGATGCCATCAACTTAATAGCTTCATATAGATCTTTTGGTAAACTATCTAAGCCATTATCACTTAATTCTTCTTGACTCATTTCATAGATATTCGCATTTACAGCTGGTGGTGGCGTTAAGTTCTTTTCGATTCCTTCTAAACCCGCAGCCAACATCAAAGCAAGTGCTAAGTAGGGATTACATGATGGATCAGGATTTCTAAGTTCAACCCGGGTTCCCTCTTTAGGCGCATTAGGAATACGAATTAGTGGACTACGATTTGACTTAGACCAAGCTAGATAAACTGGCGCTTCATAACCAACTACTAAACGTTTATAAGAATTAACCAGTGGATTAGTGATAGCCGCAAAGTTTTTAACGTGTTTTAATAACCCCGCTATATAACCATAAGCAATTGTGCTCAATTTATTCTCATCAGCACCATCATAAAACACATTCACGCCATCTTTAGTCAAAGATTGATTACAATGCATCCCAGAACCATTAATACCAAAGATTGGTTTAGGCATAAACGTTGGATATAAGCCATGTTTTTCAGCGATAGCACGCGCAACCATTTTAAAGGTCATGATGCGATCAGCTGCTGTTAAAACATCCGCATATTTAAAATCAATCTCATGTTGACCAATAGCAACCTCATGATGTGTCGCTTCAATCTCAAAACCCATTTCTTCAAGAGCAACCGCAATATCACGTCTTGCGTCTTCACCTTTATCAATTGGACTTAAATCAAAGTAACCACCATTATCATTTGTGACGGTTGAAATACTTTGATCCTCATTAATCTTAAAAAGGAAGAATTCCATTTCTGGCCCAACATTCATCGTATAACCAAGAGCTTTTGCCTTATCTGCTACTTTGCGTAAAACATAACGGGGATCCCCTTCAAAGGGTTTACCATCAACTGTATAAACATCACATATAAAACGAGCGGTTTTATAGCCATTATCAAGCCAAGGCATGATCGCAAAGGTATCAAGATCAAGGTGCAGGATCATATCTGATTCTTGAATCCTCACAAACCCATTGATCGATGAACCATCAATCCTCACGCCATCTTTCATGGCGCTCTCAAGTTGTCGGCGAGTTATCGCTATATTCTTTAGTGTTCCAAAAATATCGGTGAATTGACAACGAAAAAAACGGATATCGTTATCTTTGACGATCTGTAAGATTTCTTCTTTTGTGTAGCTTACTCGCATGATCATTATCCTTTCCTTTGAATTTATGTTATAAACAGTAATACAATTATCATGAAATTGCAATCGAATTTTCATAAATATGTAAATATTTTCACATGTTTATATCCCTAACTAGTATTTTATCGTCACTATCTGTTCATGTGGTTTAATTGACACCGATATTTCTTAGTGTTATATTACCAATATTAGTAAACCAACTTACTAATTCCTCTAACAATCATGTTAAAGATATGAAAGGTTGAAAACATGAAGAATAAAAAAAAGATAATTTGGATCATTGTCATCATACTTACCATAATCGCATTAATCGCAGGTTATTTTAGACTTAAGACTTATTTTGCGAATTTACAAGATGAAATGATCGCACGCAGAAATGAAGCGATCAGAGAACAAGATCAAAATAACGCTAACATTAAAAACGAGATCGTTTTTGTTGGTAAAGTAGCACCCCAGTTTTCACAAGAAGTTTATATCAAAACCGGTATGACCATCAAAGAACTTAAAGTTCAAACTGATCAAGTAGTAAATGAAGATGAACTATTATTAGTCTTTAATGGAGCTGAAAACATCAATCATTTGATCGCCATTCAAGAAAATAAATTCTTCGCTTGGCAAGAAGATCGTGATTGGTATAATACTAAGATCAATGAGATCAAAGACGAGCTTTCATGGGCTGATCAATCTAACACTGGTTATATCGCATATTTAAAGAAGGAATTGGCTAATTATCAAACACTACTTGCGACCAATAATGTTAATTGGAACAACGCTAAAAATGAGATCGTTCGACTTAAAGATAGTTATGATAGCTACAATATAAAAGCTGATTTTGATGGCTTTATCTACAAAATTAATGATAATGCGATCAATAATCCAACCCTAAGCTATCTTACCCTTTACTCAACTGACCGCATTGTCGTTGTTGAAGTAAGTGAGTATGAACTAAGATATATCCAAAAAGGCCAACAAGCCCAAGTAACTGTTGAAGGAACAGGCAAAACAGATACTGGTACCATCAATAAAGTTGAGATTATGCCCAATAATTTAAGCAGTAATGATACATCTTATTTTAATATTGAAATATCAATACCAGATGAAGTACCTTATGGTTATTCAGTGGTAATTGCGGTGAAAATATCCTAATGGCGATGATCGAACTTAGAGATATTAAGAAAATCTATGTCAATGGTGAAATCAAAACAAACGCCTTAAATGGTGTTACTTTAAATATCAATAAAGGCGAGTTTGTTAGTATTGTTGGCTCAAGCGGAAGTGGTAAAAGTACTTTACTTAATCTGTTAGGTCTTTTGGATAATGCCACATCTGGCACATATCACTTTAATAATGAGGACATCACTACCTATAATGATCACCAACAAACTAATTTAAGACTTAATAAGTTTGGATTTGTTTTCCAACAGTTTAATCTAATGAACAATGTTAGTGTTATGAAAAACATTGAACTTCCGATGTTATATAGAGGTGTAAATAAAAACCAAAGAATAACGCGCGTAAAAGAGTTGCTTGAACTATTAGATATTTCAGAGAAGATCAAAAGTAAGCCTAATCAATTATCAGGTGGTCAAAAACAAAGAGTAGCTATAGCTCGAGCAATGGCTAATAACCCTGAAGTTATTTTTCTTGATGAGCCAACCGGCGCACTAGATTCAAAAACAACCGCCAGTATCCTTGAGATACTAAAAAAACTACACGCTTTAGGTAATACCTTGATCGTCGTTACCCATGAACAAGATGTAGCTCACACAGCTCAAAGAATGATAACAATCAAAGATGGTTTGATCTTAAGCGATGAGGTACTTATATGATCTTTGAATATCTTAAACTATCATTTGCGGACTTATGGGCAAACAAATTAAGAGCCTTTTTATCACTGATTGGCATTGTTATTGGTGTCGCTGTTGTTTATGCGATCTTTTCAATTGCTGATCTAACCGAATATGCCATCAAATCAGAACTTATGAGCGGAGAAGGCATAGTAACCATTCAATATGTCGAAAGCGATGAAAACCAAGAGCGAAGTAATATGCGTAGCTTTGCGGCGCTATTTGGCTTTAGTATCGGCGATACCCTTAATTACCACTTCACCGATGGTGATCTTGTTGATCTATTAGCGATAGATGGCATCCTTGAAACCTTCGCAAATTATACCACCAGTGGTCGCATCAATATTGATGATAAAACCGTTAATATCGTTATCAAACGTCATTCAACCAATTTTCTTGACTTTTATAGCTATGAATTAATAAGCGGAAAGGTCTTTGATGATTACCCTATTAACAGTCGCATCAGTGCTGTGCTTGTCGACAAGACCTTTATTAGTGTGAATACTAACTACACTCCTGAAGAAGCAGTAGGAAAAACATTTAGATTAAGAAATCGTATCTTTACTATTGCTGGTGTTATTGATAGTTCAACACGTTCCATAAATGGTATGGTATTAATGGATGGTATTGCCTATGATTCTATCTTTTCTAAAGGAACTATGGCAAATATTTCCGTCAAGGTTGACCCAACCAAAGATCTTGATACCGTAAGCGCTGCCGCTACTTCCTTTTTAAATCAACGCTATGGAACAATCGATAATTATGAAGTACAAGATCTATCCGCCATTGTTTCACAAATCACCAGTGTAACTGGTGTCTTATCAACAATCATGGCCATCATCGCAATGGTATCACTCTTGGTAGCTGGTATTGGCGTAATGAATATCATGTATATTTCTGTTTTAGAAAGAACACGCGAAATAGGAGTTAAACGCGCAATTGGTGCTAGTAAGACCGCCATCCAATTTCAGTTTCTCGTTGAATCAAGCACCCTAACCATCATTGGTGGCGTTGCTGGTATTATCTTTGGTATCATCATTATTCAAATTGCCATGTCATTACTTGATTTCCACATGCCAATGAACTTTTTATACATCATATATGGTATTGTCTTCTCACTATCACTAGGCTTAGCCTTTGGCTATCTACCCGCACGAAAAGCAGCCAAACTTAACATCATCGAAGCAATCGCGACTGAATGATCGCACAAATGCCTACAACTGCGTTGTAGGCATTTTCTTTAATGATCATACTGCTTTAAATGTTTTTTGTGAGTTTTATTTGCTTTATAATATAACTCTCCCCTAACCATACCTTGTATCCTTCTAAGAATATAATGAAGTGTCCACTTGGATCACTATACTTATAAGGGTTTTTCCCGCATAGGCTTATTCTGAGATAAGAGGCTACTGTCACTTCCCTCGTATGTGTCTATTGAGAGAAGTAATACTGTCATCATATTTAAGTCATTGTTTTTTTATGGATTAAGAGATAATCACTTCTTTTGTGTTCCATGCTCGACCTGTGTAGCATTTCTACTCCTCAATCAAGTTAGAATATCGCTGTAAGTGGAAACGCCTGTTTGGGGTGAATTTAGCGAGCGTTCCACTTTGCCTTTTTAGGGCTAAACCACTGCCTGCTCTGAATATTATTTCGGTGCAGGATAAAGGAAGGTGGTCGCACGCGTCCATCTTCCAGTGACTTTCGCCGGCAGTGTCGACGATTTCAAGATTTTTGTTACGTGGTCGAAATGACCCATTGTGTGTCAGATAGGTGGTCGGCATTATTAAGAATTAGCTAATAACCCGAATTTCCTGCTCGTTTTAGGTCGTCGACGCTGACTCATTCAAACACAATCACTTCTCCAGAATCATAATGCAAACTAATTGCTTCTGGACCAGTGTAGTCTTCCTCCAGAAGAGACACTTCAATAAAAGTTTCATCTTCAAGCTGGATTTTTAAAAATGCTCTTGCTTCATACTCGATATTTACTATTTTTTTCTTAATTGCACTGCTTAATTCAATTTTGTTAGTCTCATCCGAAAAGTAGCATGTAACTGGATTAAAAATATTCATAACCAGAGAATCCATGACGAGTTGAAAATAATCTTCAACTCGTTCTGCTTTCTGGATGGTTGCACTAACTAAATCATAAATTGTTTTACTCATATTCGCACCTACTTTAATGTGAAATGTGACTGTGAGTTTGGTAGAATCCTTCCTGTAACTGGATCTACCCCTTGAAGACTTTTGTTTTCAAATTTTACATATCCATTTGGATATCCTGGTGAATTACCTCGAGGTGGCGTTGGATCCATTATTCGAACATTTGATACCTGTCCATTGGCACCACTGCTACCTCCCGTATACGAGAATCCTGTAGTTTTACCTGCTGGGTTAACTACATCAACCGGTCCTGACGCTCCTTTAGGAATTGGTATTGCATCTCCATTAGGAGTGACCACAAAATCAGGAGCTCTATTTGCGGTTGCTGTCCCACCCTTAAAAACATCCTCATTATGCTTAATGAATAAACTCTTAACCCTATCATACCCAGCAGATATATAACTATTAGCTTTTCTTATTCCACTAACTGCTAAATTCTTCGCCCCGTTATAGACATTAGTGATACCTGTCTTTACAGAGTTTACTACTCTTCGTCCAATATCTTTAACTGTGCTTACTGTCTAAGCTACTGCACTATCAATTGTATTGGTTATACCTGTTAATATCTTACTATTGTTTTGTGTTAGTTTCAATCCACGTTTAAGCTGTGAATTACCACCCAATACATTTAGACCACCAGACATAACTCGATATATTCGATCAGTTGTACTTAACTTATCTCCTGCTAGTGAATATCCTACAACACCACTAGCTATCTGTATTCCTCCTACGACTCCCATCGTTAAGCCAGTATATGTCGCTATTGTTCCCAATAATGCACTGCTTGTTGCTAAAAATGGTAAGGCTGATAGTCCTAGTGCCATTGCGCCAAATGTTCCTGCTACTAGTGCTATATTCTGTAAATTTGAATCGAAGTAATTAGCAAATGATTTCAGATTGAAGTTTTCTTGTGGATTAGAGAAAAACTCCCAAGTTGATGTTGCTAGATTCTTAAAGGCATCAATATTTATATATGCCTTCACAAACCCAGTAATGAAGTTACCTATCTTACTTAGTATTCCTTCTTCGTTTGTCTTGGCATTTTGCCTTACTTGTTCTAGATAATTATCATAAGCTTCTTGGGTTACTGTACGATTAAATTCTTCATGTACTATCTTAGCACCTTTGGGTATCGCATCTTCAATGGCTTGCTGCTGTGCTAGATAATCTGCTTGTAGTTTCTCTTGTACTAATAAACGCCAAGATACGTTAGTATTACTAGGTCCTGGATTATATGAATCTATAATATCATTGATTTGGTTTTCGGTTAGTGGTTTATCAACGGTTGGGGTCTTGGTATTATTGGCACTAGCTATCTTACTAGCTGCAGTACCGGCAATGTATTGTCAGTCTCGCCTGTTTGGTGCGAATTTGGTGAGCATTCCGTTTCGCCTTTTAAGATCAAAACCACTGCCTGCTCTGAATATTATTACGGTGCGGGATAAAGGGACGTGGTCGCCTCGAATCACAAACTCTGGGAGTACCGACGTTTTAAAGGCTTTTAGTACGTGATCGAAATGGGCATTCTTGTGTCAAATGGGTGGTTAGCAACTTCACTAATCCGCCATTTCAAGTCATTTACAAGGCTACGGTTATGTGGATATGCACGATAATGTACTGAAACCTAAATTTCTACGCCAGTTTCGGTATATACAAATTTTTTAAGATTGTTCTCATTCACCAACATTATATCTGTGCCTACTGGCATATTAAATATTTCAATAACAGCAGGTTCTATATTGACAATAGTTCCCCAATCACACACCGCCATATTAGATGAATCAGCTAAAAATTCATCAGTGTCTATGTCAGACAAATATCTCCAACCGTTATCAAGTGCATTACATGAAGACTCTCAGAAACACCATTTGACATTCCCCAGACCATTCAAGATATTTCTTGATACTACACATCCACCTAAACCAATACTTTTCATTTTTATTCCTCTTTGATTAGCTCTTTAATAATTTCTTGCCCTCATTCTGTTAACAATTTTCTAACACTAATTCCTGATTTGTTTGTGATATCAATGTTTTGAGGATTTGATAATACTTCTTCTGAGAACTTCATGACCTCATCTGATTGACGTTTTAGAAGTTCTAAACATATCGACAACAATGCAGTATTTTCGTTCGCGTCTAATCTATAATATTCTACAATGTTGATTCACAATTTCATTCAAGCATTACTAAAATAGCTTTTTATCTATCTATGAAAAGTCTATTTTGATATTTCTCTTTTTATAATAGATTGTGCAATTCTCCTCAGCTCATTTTCATCATATTCACCGCCTATTGAATATGATATAGCGAGTATTTGTTTTGCTTTTTATCAAGCATATCATCAGACAGTTCAAGCTTAAGTTCTTCAAACATTTCTTTAATAATCTGTCTAGCCAAAGTTTTATCCTTAGTTGATTGATACATTTTTAATTCCTCTCTTTTACTTTGGTAATTTTATTAAACTGTCAAGTATAATTTGTTTATTCGTGATTACTTGTGTTGCTCCCCCTATTCCATATTCAGGATAACATCTTGTAAGTGGCTCAAGATAATTTGCTGTACCCCAATTACCATTCGGTATCCGAATATCATCAATAATCTGAAGTGTATCAAAAGAGCCTCTAATCGAAGCGTCATGTGGCACTTGTAAACTTCCAAGCGAAACAACATCATATTCATTAAAGCTAAAGTACGTTCCATTTGGTGTCCCATAGTAATCGGATTTATTATCACCAAATTAATCACTGTTTCCTTTAAACAATGACTCTTTTACATTAAAGAGATAGTTAACTTATAGATAGCCTTCGAAAGTTCAGAATTAATCAAATGCACTATTTTCTCTATTCATACTTACCCACTACCAAGCAATAAGATTTCTTTCTATAACATCTCTTATAGATTTATACTGCACTGTTTCAAATTCATCACCTGTACAATTATTATATACTTTGTCTAATATATCTCTATCTTTACAATAGAATTCAATAAATGTTGAATCTGTACATAGGAAGATCAATTCACAATTACTCTTTAGGAAATCTTCAAACGTCTCTAGTTCAGTGCTTTCACATCCTAAAGGATATGCTTTTATATCAGCAAATATCATGTAATAATTATCTCTTGATATACATTTAAAGAATTCTTCTCCACTTAAGATATTTGTCCCAAAAAAGCTTTCATTCAAATTACCACTTTCCGAGTATAAAAAATCATCAGCATTTATATACCACACATAATTAAATAAATTAATCCCATTTAGTATTTTATATAAATAATTGCTATATTCATTTTTTACTCTAATATCTAGACCAATCACTTTGTATTTTCTCCCTTCCAAATATAAATTCACTTCATGATATCTATAGATTAATAAAAACTTCAATTTTACTCCTTGAAAATTTGGTTGGTAATTAGAATACATATGCATTCTATCTACATATTTTATTGTAAGACCATCTTCATTCCTTTTTCAAATCCTGCTACTGCAACAGGTATAAGTGGGTCATTCAATGCCCCAACTACAGTAGCATCGTCTGCTATGAGAATAATAGTTGCTATCCCTGCAACAATGATCAATCCAACTCCAGTAAGTTTTACCCAACATGAATTACTCATAGAATACGACGTAATTATCTGTTTGTTAACTGGGGGTATTGAGACACCCGGTTGTCTTTTTCCATTTTTCCATTCATGTTCGTGTGGAAATTCATGTCCTACACCACCATGATTATAGTCAGTATCTTTGGTAGGTTGTCCGTCTGGCCCATATTCCCTCTCTTGTTTAAGACTACCGTCTGGATTGCGAAGTACACCCTTAGAATTAGGTTCTCCAGTCTTCGGAAGGCTATTTGCATTAACAATATTAGTATTTGTCTGTATTTGTGTATCATAAGCTACATTACTATTTATAACATCTTTACCTGATTCATAAGAAACATTAGCCTCATATTGATTATCATAACGATTGGTATGATCGGTAAGGAATCCATTATAACCAACCAAATCATCAAAGTAAGCATAATCATATATACCTCTCTTTATCCTATCATCATCGTTGGGATGTTTTGTTTTTGTGACATAGTTATAGACAACGTTATCTGATAAATAGACATCATTCAATAGTTGGTTAGAATAATCATAGTATACATTATTTGATGAGGTATTATTACTTGGGTTATTTGTTGGAGGACTTGGATTGGTTGGTGGACTTGGATTATTAATTTCACCATCATCAGGATCAGGCTGAGGCTTAGGAATTCTTCCACCAAGTTCATTCT
>CAZKJS010000021.1:0-29640 GCA_964553255.1 uncultured Erysipelotrichaceae bacterium
ATCTTCAATGATCTTTTTAGCAATCAAGGTTTCGATATTTCTTTGAATGAATCGTTTCATTGGTCTAGCACCATAAATCGGATCAACCCCTTCAGCAATGATCAGTTGATTAGCCGCATCTGTGATCTCAAGTTGGATATTGCGATCACGCAAACGCAACTTAAGTTCATTTAAAAATTTACCCGCTATCTTGATCATTACATCATCATTTAGGCGATTAAAGACGATAATCTCATCAATACGATTGATAAACTCAGGTTTAAAGAAACGTTTTAGTTCTTCTTGATATCCTTGAATTCGTTTTGTTTCATCTTCTTCAAAAGCGAATTGCGAGCCTAAATTACTTGTCATTATTATCAGGGTATTCTTAAAATCAACAACGACACCCTTACTATCAGTAATACGTCCATCATCAAGGATTTGTAGTAAGATATTGAATACGTCAGGATGAGCTTTCTCTACTTCATCAAGCAGAATTATTGAATATGGTTTTCTTCTTACTGCTTCACTTAATTGACCACCTTCCTCATAACCTACATAGCCAGGAGGTGCTCCAATCAAGCGTGATGTACTGAATTTTTCCATATACTCACTCATATCAATACGGATAATCTTGTTCTCTGAATCAAATAATTGTTCAGCTAAAGCTTTAGCTACTTCCGTTTTACCAACACCTGTTGGTCCTAGAAACAAAAATGATCCAATTGGTCGATTCTCATCTTGAATGTTAGCTTTTGAGCGCATGATTGCATCAGTAACTAACCGTAATGCTTCATCTTGTCCCATGACTCTTTTTCTTAAAGTAGCTTCAAGATTCAATAGTTTCTGTCTTTGTGTATCAAGTAATTTACTTACATCAATATGTGTCCATTTAGCAACGATCCTTGCGATCATTTCTGCATCTACCGTTTCTGGTATTAAGGCATTAGAACTCTTGTTTGCTTGTTGATCCTTAATCTTCTTTTCAAGTGTTGGGATAGTATCATATTGTAATTTAGCAGCGTCTTCATATCTAACTTCATTCTGTGCCTGTTCAAGATCCAATTTAGCTTTCTCAAGCAGTTCTTTGTTTGCTTTGCTTTCAGCAAGATCTTTCTTTTCTTTATCCCATTGTGAATAGACAATCGTCCTTTGTTCTTTATAATTGGTAAGTTCATTACGCAATTGTTGTAAACGATCCTTTGTTTTTTGATCTGTTTCTTTCTTGAGTGCTGTTTCTTCTATTTCCAATTGCATGATCTTACGGTTAAGTTCATCAAGCTCATCTGGTAATGAATCCATTTCTACCCGAATTGATGCACATGCCTCATCAATCAGATCAATTGCTTTATCAGGTAGAAAACGATCAGTGATATAACGTTGTGATAAGCTTGCTGCCGCAATGATAGCTTCATCTAGAATTTGTACACCGTGATGGGTTTCAAAGCGATCTTTTAAACCTCTTAAAATCGATATTGTATCTTCAACTGATGGTTCTTCAACGGTGATTCTTTGAAATCTTCTCTCCAATGCTTTATCTTTCTCAATAAACTTACGATACTCATCAAAGGTAGTTGCTCCAATACAACGTAGCTCACCACGTGCTAACATAGGCTTAAGTAAGTTTGCCGCATCCATTGATCCTTCTGTCTTACCAGCTCCTACTAGATTATGAATTTCATCAATAAAGAGTATGATATTTCCATCAGCTTGTTTAACTTCATTTAATACCGCTTTAAGTCTTTCTTCGTATTCACCGCGAAACTTTGCGCCAGCTATTAAAGCTCCCATATCAAGTTCAACCAGTTTTTTCTCTGATAGACTTATTGGGACATCGTTTTTCATGATACGCCAAGCAATACCTTCAACAATAGCTGTTTTACCAACCCCTGGTTCTCCAATTAAGATTGGGTTGTTTTTGGTCTTGCGTGATAGAATTTGTATGATCCGTCTAATCTCATCATCCCGACCAATTACAGGATCGATCTTTCCATCTTTTACATCTTTAACTAAATCACGACCATACTTCTCAAGCGCATTAAGATTGGCTTCTGTAGTTGCATCATCCATTGTTCGCCCTTTCCGCCTTCTTAATTCGGCATCAATAAAATCTTGTTTAGTAATATTGATTTTAGCGATGATTTCTTTTGATATCATCGAATTATTATATAGTAAAGCAATTAGTACCGCTGCTACTGATAAATATGTATCTTTTTGTTGACGTGACCAAACTTCCGCTTCAACAAAGCTCTTATTGACATCATGACTAATTGTTGGTTGTTGATAGTTTGAAACAATCGCAATCTTTTCAAGATTAGCATCGACAATATCAAACAGAGTTTGCTTATCAATCTCAAATTCTTGCCATAAACCATCACAGGTATCATCTTCCAGTATCGCCTTTAACATATGCGCTGTAGTAATTTCTGGATGACGTAGTGTCATGGCCAATTGGACAGCTTTTTGAATGATTTTTTGTAATCTCTCACTCATCTGCTCAATATTCATGCTTGTTCCTCCTTAACTTTTAAAAGCTTTTTTAAATTTAGAAAATACTGATTCTTTACCATTTAGGTTACGAATCCGTTCATAAAGTTCTTTTTCTTCTTTAGTTAACTTTGTATTTACTTCAAGTTTAACTTCTACAAATTGATCACCAGCAATACTTGATCTAGTGTCTTTGACACCTTTTCCTTTTAATCGGAATTTAGTCGCATTTTGCGTACCAGCTGGTATTGTGAGTTCAACATCACCATAAACCGTTGGCACATCAATGGTACAGCCTAAAGTTGCATCTACCACGCTGATTGGTATATTGATATAGATGTTTTTACCATCACGTTCAAAGAACTTGTGTTTATCAACAGCGATTTCTATATAAAGATCACCATTTGGTCCACCATTTGATCCTCTTTCACCTTTGCCAGCAATTCGTAGTTGTTGACCACTTTGAATACCTTCAGGTATTTTTACATCAACATTAATTCGTTTATGCTCATAGCCTTCACCATTACATTTACGGCATTTATTAGCAACCGTTTTACCACTACCACGACATTCAGGACAAACGCTTTGGGATTGGAAAACACCAAAGGCAGTCCTTTGTTGGGAAACGATCGTTCCTTGACCATTACAGCGACTACATACCTTTACATCACTTTTACTTCTAGCACCACTACCTAAGCATTCTGAACATTGTTCATCAACATCAAGGGTGATTGTTTCATTCTTGCCAAAAATAGCATCCATGAAGTTCACCCGCATTTTCATAAATAAGTCTTGGCCTTTACGAGGACCAGTTGTGTTTGTACGACGTGAAGAAGATTGTGAGAATCCACCACCACCAAAAAACGATCCGAAGATATCGCTTAAATCTTCAAAACCGGCGCCACTAAAGCCACTAAAACCACCATATCCACTTGCGTCCATTCCAGAATGACCGAATTGATCATAGGTAGCTTTCTTTTGCGGATCGGATAATACTTCATACGCTTCGCTTACTTCTTTAAATTTATCCGCTGCTCCGGCTTCTTTATTTACATCAGGATGAAATTTCTTCGCAAGGGTACGATAAGCTTTTTTGATATCATTTTCACTTGCGTTTTTACTTAATCCCAGTATTTCATAATAATCTCTTTTGGTACTCATAGCTCTCCTTTTTCCACTGCTTTACCACAGAAATCCTAGTATTTAACTAGGATTGTGTTGGTTATGATTTTTCTTTGAACTCAGCATCAACAACATCATCATCTTGATTTGCGTCATTTACATCTTCAGCACCATTAGCGTTTTGTTGATACATTGAAGCTCCCATTTGTTGAGCTGCTTTCTCTAAAGCATCAATCTTATCTTTTAGTGTGTCAATATCATTTTCATCGATTGCCTTCTTAAGTTCATCACGAAGCTTAGTAACCTCTGCTTTTTGATCAGCTGGTATATTAGCTTGTTCATTACTTAAGGTGTCATCGATTTGGTTGATAAATTGTTCAGCTTTATTCTTAAGTTCAATTTCTTCTTTACGTTTTTCATCTTCAACCTTATGATCTTCAGCCTCTTTTACCATTCTTTCAATTTCTTCTTTTGATAAGCCAGTTGAATTTTGGATCACGATTGATTGTTTACGATTAGTTCCTTTATCTAAAGCTGAAACATGAACAATACCATTAACATCAATATCAAATGTTACTTCAATTTGGGGAATACCACGACGTGCTGGTGCAATACCATCTAATTTAAATAATCCAAGTGTCTTATTATCAGCTGCCATCGGTCTTTCACCTTGTAATACATGAATATCAACAGCAGGTTGGTTATCAGCTGCGGTAGAGAATACCTGTGATTTAGATGTTGGGATAGTTGTATTGCGCGTAATGAGCGTTGTCATAACACCACCTAAAGTTTCAATGCCTAGTGATAATGGTGTTACATCAAGCAACAATACATCCTTAACATCACCACTGATAACTGCACCTTGAATACTAGCACCAATCGCTACCACTTCATCAGGGTTAACAGAATGGTTAGGTTCTTTACCAAGTTCACGCTTTACGGTCTCTTGAACTGCAGGAATACGCGTTGAACCACCAACTAGAAGTACTTGATGAATATCATTCTTAGTCAAACCAGCATCTTTTAAAGCTTGTCTTACTGGCCCAACTGTTCTTTCAACTAATTGTTTGGTCATATCTTCAAATTTAGCTCTTGTCAAGGTCACATCCAAGTGCAAAGGACCAGATGGACCAGCAGAGATAAATGGTAAGCTAATTTGCGTTTGAACCATGCTTGATAAATCTTTTTTCGCTTTTTCAGCCGCTTCTTTCATTCTTTGTAAAGCCATACGATCTTGTTTTAGATCGATAGCATTGTCTTTTTTAAATTGATCAGCAAGCCAATCAACAACAATGTTATCAAAATCATCGCCACCTAACGTGTTGTCTCCTGCCGTAGCTAATACTTCAAATGTTCCATCAGCTAACTCAAGGATACTAACATCAAATGTTCCACCACCAAGGTCATAAACTAAAACTTTTTGTTCTTTATCAGTTTTATCAATACCAAACGCTAACGCTGCGGCTGTTGGTTCATTAATAATACGTTCAACTTCAAGTCCAGCAATTCTGCCAGCATCTTTGGTTGCTTGTCTTTGTGCGTCATTAAAGTAAGCAGGTACGGTAATAACCGCCTTAGTTACTTTTTCACCCAAATAATCTTCGGCATATCCTTTGATGTATTGTAATATCATCGCTGAAATTTCTTGTGGTGTATAAGATTTTCCTTCTAATTCAATTTTCTTGTTACTGCCCATTAAACGTTTAACGGAAATAACTGAATCTTTATTAGTGACTACCTGTCTTTTAGCGGCATCACCAACAATACGCTCACCATTTTTAAAGGCCACTACCGAAGGGGTTGTTCTGTTACCTTCTGGGTTAGTGATAACCTTTGCTTCACCACCATCCATGACAGCGACACATGAATTGGTTGTTCCTAAGTCTATTCCAATAATTTTGCTCATTTCTTTTTCCTCCTATTCACTTACTTTAACAAGTGCTGCTCGTAAAATACGATCTTTTAATTTGTAACCTTTTTGTAATACTTCTATAACCATGTTTGCTTTAACTCCCTCTTTCGTTTCTGTTAATATCGCATGATGGAAATTGGGGTCAAAATCTAAACCAAGTGCTTCTATTTCTTCAACGCCTTCTTTTTTAAGAGCGCTGATTAATTGTTGATAGACCATATTGACGCCTACATATATCGCCGATTCGGTATCAGCATTTTCAAGTGCCCTTTCTAGGTTGTCGATCACTGGTAACATTTCAGTAGCGAAACTTTGAATCATGTACTTGCTTTTGTTCGCAAACTCTTGTTGTAATCGCTTCTTGGTATTCTCAGCATCGGCATAGGCCTTGTAATACTCATTGGTTAATCCGATAATCTTTTCATTTAATGTGACTATCTCATTTTCAAGTTCAATAATCTTCAACAGTTCTTTATCTTCTTTCTTTTTAAGTCCAACACCTTTTTTCTTACTATCGATGTTTGTCTCTTCTGCTTGTTTCTCTACGGCCTCTTTGACCATTTCTTCATTTTTTTCTTCATTTTTCTTCGTCATTTCGACCTCCTTGATTCAACATCTTCTCAATATTATCAGCTAAATATTCAATCAGTGAAACGATGTGGTCATAATCCATGCGTGAAGGTCCAACCAACATTAACTGTGCTTCTTCTTCACTATTGATCTTAAATCTACTGGATACAACCGCCATATCATCAAGCCATACTAATTGTGAAGTATCTGATGTCTTAAGTAACATGTTACCTTTACCTTTACCAATATCGCGCCACAATTGTGAGTCTTCAAGCATTCCCATTAATTGTTTCAAACGTTCGATATCAGCAAACTCTGGTTGATACATCAATCGATTTTGGCCACTGTAATAGAAATTTTCATTAGCAAACTTGATAAACGCTGCCACAAACGCTTTAAACAACACTTCATGACGGTCCAAAGATATTTCAAGTAAGGGCTTGATTTGATTCATTTTCTCTACGATCTGATGAATAAATGTCCCCTTTAAGCGATCATTTAGGATGTCACAACACACCTGTATATCTTGCACACTTACCGCTTCATCAAACTGAAACATCCTGTTTTCAGTGTGACCGGTATCAGTGATAAAGACCGCGACGGCGTTTCTTTCATCTACCGTGAACAATTTTATATGTTCAAGTTTTTGACTTTGTGCATCCGGTCCTAATACTATACTGGTTAGATTGGTCATTTGTGCTAGGATATCACAACTCTTTTTGATTAAATCTTGAATATTAAGTGAACGATCTGAGAAGGCGTTTTGTACAACTAGCGCCATTTGCTCATCGATATGACCTTCCATTAAGTTCTCAACATAAAAACGGTATCCTTCAATCGAAGGTACCCTGCCGCTACTGGTATGGGTTTTTTCGATTAGTCCGATGTTTTCAAGTTCCATCATTTCATTGCGAATTGTTGCAGTGGAATAAGCTAAGTGGTATTTCTCTACCAATGTTTTGCTTCCAACTGGTTCAGCAGTTGCGATAAACTCTTCAACAATAGCTTTAAAAATCTCAATCATTCTGCCACTTAACATCTTCCACCTCCTTTGTTAGCACTCTAACCTTATGTCTGCTAATAGTATACGTCAATCACTTAGCACTGTCAATAATTTTGTGCTAAAAAAAACCGCTGTTATTAGCAGCGGATTAATCTACCAGAATTTCTTACGACGCATTAACCATAAGCTCCCAATCAATACGATTATCATTATGACAGATACCATAAGATATCCATACCGCCATGATAATTCTGGCATATTCTTAAAATTCATACCATACCAACTTGTAATCAAAGTTAATGGCATCAAAACAGCGGTTACTACTGTCAATATTTTCATGACATTATTTAAGTAAAGATCTAATTGCATTTGATATTCTTCATTAACCTGAGTTGAAAATTCACGTAATTGTCGAGCATAATTTTGAAGTCTTAAGCAACGATGTAGTATAGCATCAAAATATTGTTTATCATTTACCGCAAAACGATCATTTATATCATCTATTAATCCTTCCAACATATCAGCCATTTGGTTATAAAAATTATAATAGTACATCGATTCACGTTTTATCTTGGTCATCTTACGATTAAAATCTTTGATTGTATTATTTAACACCATGTCTTCAATACCTGTAATTTGCTCCTCGATTGACTCTAAATAGTCAAAATCATGTTCAATCGAAAGTTCAATTATATCGGCTAAAATTCTACCAGGCGATGATTGAGTATAGAATTTAACATTAGTTAATCTATGCATGTATTGGTCAACTAAACCATCATCATCAATTAATAACAACATATCTTTCTTAATGCAAAAAGAAAACCATTTTGTTTGCGGAAAATGTTCTTTCACAGGTAAAACGATCGTTCCGCTCATATATGTATAGTGTTCTTGAGCTTTGCAGTATTTTACACGCTCATGTACATCTTCAAAATAATCTGCAAAATACGCTTTTTCTATTATTGATAGTTCTTTGTGAATGAATACAGCTGTTTTCAAACTATCAAAAGTACTCATATCCGTTTTTATTAAACGATTATCGATAATCTGATACATGTTACTATTTGTATTTATCTTTAATTCTGTTAACGATACTATCTGGTACAAAACCTTTAATATCGCCATGATTTAAAGCAATTTCTTTAACGGTACTACTTGATATAAATGAATTTTCAGGTCTTGTGACAAAAAATACCGTTTCGATATTTGGTGCTAAAGACATATTGGCAGTTGCTTGTTGTAACTCCATCTCAAAATCCATTGTCGCTCTTATTCCTCTGATCAAAAACTGAGCATTTAGTTCTTTAGCAACATTTACTGTCAATCCAACCTGTGACATTACCCCAACATTAGAATACTTTGCGGTAATCGTTCTAAGCATTTCAACTCTTTCATCCAATGTAAAAGTGTTTTTTTTGTTTGGATTTTGCATGATGACTACATATAACTGATCAAATAATCTACTAGCGCGATCGATAATGTCCAAATGACCATTGGTCACTGGATCAAATGAACCAGGATAAACAGCAACTTTCATTATCTTTCCTCCTTTTTATAGTATGTTAATTTAGTGATACCATAAACGCTTTCCTTATACTTAATTATCTCATCATATTGCTCATTAAGTTGACTTTCTTTTTTAGTTTCTACAACTACGATCGCATTTACGTTTAGTAATGTATATTTATTCAAAAGTGATATCATTTTTTCAATATCTTGATAATGGTAAGGTGGATCAATATATACAAGGTCAAATTTGTATTGATCATTGATCAATCTTAAAGCTCTTTGATAATCAGATTTGACTAGTTTAGTAACTTTGTCAAGTTCTAAGTTTTTGATATTTTCATTTATTATCTTTACCGCTTCATTATAACTATCAATACATACCGCAAAGTTCATGCCTCGCGATAAGGCCTCAAAAGCAATACTACCGCTTCCTGAAAACATATCAAGCATTACTCCACCATCAAAGTAAGGCCCAATCGCATTAAATAGTGCTTCCTTAACTTTATCAGTTGTCGGTCGCGTACTATTTCCAATCAAGGTCTTTATTTGTCGTGAACGTAACTTACCGGCTATTATTCTCATATTGTTTCCTTAGTGCTTCAACTTTATCTTTATTTATCAGTGCTTGAGCAACGCCAATAGCCATCATTGATGCCATTGTACTTGATCCTCCAGCTGATATTAGTAAAAGTGGTATACCAGTTAATGGGATTAAGCATGTCACCCCTCCCACATTAAAAATAAAGTGTAGGGTAAAATACATCATGACCCCGATCATAACAATTTTAATGCGTTCATTTTTAACAAGCAAACTATGTTTAAAAAGACGCCAAGCTAACATAACATACCCACCAAAGACAAACATAAATCCAACAAAGCCTAACTCCTCAACCACCACTTCCATAATAAAATCAGTTGTCGCTGCTGAAATATAACTATACTTAAGAATTGATTTACCTAAACCAACCCCAAACAAACTACCACGACTAAAACCTATCAAACTGTTGTTTAAATCAAAATAACCTTTACCAAATTTATCATAAAAAGGATTTTGAACTGCTCTAAAGCGGGTTAATTGATAAGCACTGATATTTAGTGACTCTAAAATAGCAATCCCTTTATCAGTGGTAAAGAAGATCATTAAACCAAAAAAGATAACAGCCAAGATCAAAGCAATAAACTGAGATAGTCGTAAATCTTTAGCTGTTGGTATCATAAAACAAAAGAAAGTGATCAGAGTTAAAAGTATCGCTGTTCCCATATCCTTCTGATAAAAGCCAATTAAAGTCATGATGACCATAAAAAAGATAAATGGTGGTAGAATCAATGTTGATAACTTAACATTCTTACGATCACCAAGATAAACAGCCATAACCAATATCATCATTAACTTAGCGAATTCACTTGGTTGAATAGAAAAACCAAAACCCAATAAACTGAACCTGATCCAACCATAAGCACCACCTGTTGCAGATGACAAGCGTGTCAGTAATAGTAAAGCGATGACGATTACCATCAAGATCATCATAAATTTAACAAAACGTTTAAACGTAAAAAGATTAGCAACTATAACCATCGCTATATAACCAGCGATAAAATATAATACTTGTCTTATTGTCAATGTGATAAGTGTAGCGTATGAAAAAGTACTACTTGTAAACATACCAGCACTAATTTGCATCACTACGCCAAATAAGCCTAATAAAACAATGGTATAATGGATATAACGATCGCTATATCTTGGCATGATCAATATTGTTTGAAATATTTTTTTGATCATTGAATGCTCCTTATAAATAAAATATACTATTGATATAGAAGTAAGGCAATAATATAATCAACATAAGGATGTACAAGATGAAACCTTACAACTTTCAAGGTAAAATACTTGCAGTGACTTGGATTATACCTTATAATATGGTCTCGAAGCAGTAAACTTAAAATTAATTTATCGCTTTAAGCATTAATATATTACTGAGGTTATTTTAAAATGGCAAATAAATATTATCCGATTTTAGATGATAAAGATCCAGCTTTGCGTAAAAAGGCAGAACTTGTTAGTGTGCCACTTACCAAAAAAGATCTAACAATACTTAACAAATTATTAAAGTATGTTGTTGATTCTCATGATGAAGCATTAAAAGCTAAATTTGGCTTGTTGGCTGCCAGTGGTTTGGCTGCGCCTCAAGTTGGAATTAATAAAGCATTGATAGCCGTCTTTATTGAAGAAGAAAATGACGGCAAACAAGAATCTGTTAAATTGGCTTTAGCAAACCCAAAGATCATCAGTCATTCCGAACAAAAATGTTATTTAGCCAGTGGTGAGGGTTGTCTTTCCGTTAAAGAAGTGCATGAGGGTTACGTACCTCGTTATGCGCGTATAACGGTTGAAGCATTTGATTTATTCACTAATGAGTATATCAAAATAAGAGCCAAAGGTTATTTGGCAATAGTATTACAACACGAGATTGATCATTTATCAGGTATCCTTTATTACGACCATATCAATAAAACAGATCCATTTTATGAAATACCAAATGCAATCGTACTATAAATAGAAATAGCGACAGCTATCATTATATTGGTGCAAAGGAGAAAAAATGAAAAGAAAACAAACCGCACCAAAGATTCAATCTGATTTTAATATCCTAAATCAAACAGACGAAAGTCTAAGAAATGATGATACCTTTGTTTATGCACTAGGTGGACTTGGCGAAGTTGGCAAGAACATGTACTGTGTTGAACATCAAGATAACATAATCATCATTGATGCAGGGGTAAGATTTCCAGAGGAAAATCTTTTGGGTGTAGACTATGTGATACCGGATTATTCCCATATCATAAGAAACGAAAAAAAGATAAAAGCCTTGATCATAACCCATGGTCATGAAGATCATATTGGAGGAATACCTTTCCTTCTTCAAAGTGTAAAGATTCCTAAAATCTACGCGCCTCGCTTTGCGTGTAGTTTAATTCAAAAAAAGCTTGAAGAGAAACGCATGAGTAAGAAAGTCATCGTTGAAGAGATCAATGAAGGATCTCGTATCGATTGTGGCCCTTTGGTGGTTGGCTTTTTTAATACTGTTCACTCTATTCCTGATTCATTAGGAGTATTAATCAATTCACCTAACGGCCGTATTGTTCATACTGGTGACTTTAAGTTTGATCTTACACCCGTTGGAACTAACACCGATTATCAAAAATTAGCTTATATTGGTCAGATTGGCGTCGATCTTTTACTTAGTGATAGTACTAACTCTGAAGTTGAAGATTTTTCAATCAGTGAAAAGAAAGTTGCGTTATCAATACTTGACATCGTTAGAAAAGCTAAAGGCAGAATTATCATCTCAACATTCTCAAGTAATGTCCATCGAGTCCAACAAATTCTTGAAGCTGTTGTGGCATGTGATCGCAAAGTTGCGATTTTTGGTCGCTCAATGGAAAATGTTGTTGAAATTGGCCGCAAGCTCAAACACATCAATATTCCTGATAGCTATTTTGTGGCACAAGACCAGATTAACACAATTGAAGCTAGTAAGATGGTAATCATCTGTACTGGCAGCCAAGGTGAACCCTTAGCTGCTTTATCACGCATTGCGAATGGTTCCCATCGTCATATCAAGATTTTACCAGGCGATACCGTAGTATTTTCTAGTAGTCCTATTCCAGGCAACTCTGTTAGTATTTCCAAAGTTGTAAACAGTTTAACAAGGGCTGGGGCTAAAGTACTGACAAATTCACCACTTACTAGTACTCACACTACTGGTCACGCTTCAAGTGAAGAACAAAAACTAATGCTACAATTAACAAAGCCAAAATACTTTATGCCAATTCATGGTGAGTATCGTATGTTAAAGATTCATGGTGAGACTGCAGTTGAAACCGGTGTTGATCCTGAGAATGTGTTTATCTGTGCAAATGGTGATGTTGTTGTTCTTAGAAACAATCAAGCTTTCTTAGCTAATACTAGAATTCAAACCGAAGATATCTATGTCGATGGTAATGATGCTAGTGGTTTATCAACAGCTGTTTTACGTGATCGTAAGATATTAGCTGATAGTGGACTTGTAGCGGTCATTGTGGCTATTGATTCACGTTTTAATAAGATAATTTGTAAGCCTAGTATCGTTAGTCGCGGATTTGTCTTTATAAAAGATAGTCAACCATTACTAAAAGAAGCAGAAACAGTCGTTTATGAAGCTTTAAAGAAACGTATGGCTGGTAAAACCACATTTAATGAAATTAAGAATTGTATCCGTGGTTCACTTGAACCATTCTTATATCAAAAGACCCATCGTAATCCCATCGTCATTCCGGTTATCTTGAACCATAAGGAAGCGATGGCACAACTTAGTAACAAAAATTAGGCTTAACGCCTTTTTTTGTATAACCGCCATTATTTTGTGCTATCATTGCTTTAAATGAAAGGTTATTATGAGTGCACTTAAAAAATTATTGTTACTAATCAGTTTAATCTTTATGGGCGTATGTGCGTACTTTTATTATGATGCTAGATACTTGGCTGTTAAGCGTATCAACATTCGCTATGAAACTATCGAAAGTTCAAAAATCCCACTTTCCTTCAATAATACGGAAATCCTTTTCTTTAGTGATATTTATTATGGTGAGTTTATTGATGAAGAGCGATTAAACCTCATTATTGATCAAATCATCACCATTCAACCTGATATCGTCGTTTTTTTGGGGGATCTGTTTGCTGATCCTATCAATAATCCGCCGTCGGCTGATAGTCAAAGCAAAGTTACCGAGTTATTAAGTTCAATAAAAGCTCCTTTAGGAAAATTCGCCATTTATGGTGATCTTGATCTAAGCTCGCAGACAATAAAACAGCGTTTTGATCAAATCATGTATGACGCAAATTTTGAGATTTTAAATGATCAGATCATAAAACTAACGAATAATGATAGTCAGGCTATAAATCTTATCGCTATTAGCAACCTTGTTAATAGCGAACCTGATTTAAATGCGGTATTTAATAGTTATGATGCAACCGGCTTTAATCTATTAGTTTCTCATACTCCCGACTTAATCGATAAGATAACTAAGTTCAATGTTGATATCATGATCGCAGGTCATAGTCTTGGTGGGCAGATAAATATACCCTTCTATGGTCAAGTGATAAAAATGCCCTACGCTATCAACCATTATCAGGGTAAAACAAAAGTAGCTTTTACGCTACTTGATATAACAAATGGCATAGGGACATCACGCTATGATGCGCGTTTATTTAGCGATCCTGAGTTGGTGATCTATCATTTTCAAGCACAGTAGCACGATTATCAAAAGCCCCTTTGATATAAGCAACAAGTATTATTATCGTGAAACTCAACATGTAAGCATGATTTACAAGAGCCATACTGATCAATACTGCTATTATTAAAGTCGTAATACCAAAACCTAAAAGGATCCGATATTTACTTGCTTCATCATGTAGTATTAAACCACAAATTCCTGTTATTACGATGGGTACCTGATAAACAAGAGCTGCTAATGCGCCATAAAGTTCAATAAAATCTAGTGATCGCCGTGTTAAATGATATGGATTTAATGTTCGAATTAAAAAGCATAATATGGGAACACTTATTATGGCGGTAATTATCAATAAGAAACTTGTGATCTTGATCAGTTTACTACCTTTAATATTATTCATATGGCTTTGTCCTTAAAGATATTATACAATCAAAACTATTAACTCACAATAAAAGGATATCATAGCGATATCCTTTACTCTCTGATAAATGAAATGTCTATTTCTTTGTTATTACGCATCACTTTGATCGTAACAGTTTCGCCAACAAGTGAATTACGATAAAGCTGTTGAAGCTCAGCGACTGATTTTATTTCAATGTTGTTTAATGCGACAATGCGATCATTAACTTTAAGTCCAACTTCTAAAGCTAAAGAATCAGCCGCAATCGATGTTATGTAAACACCATATTCGCTTACTCCATACTGTGTTGCGGTTTGCTCATCATTAACTTCAATGATAGTGATACCAAGCATTCTTTTGCCAGTCACATATCCTTTTTCAATTATCTGTTGTATCGTGTCCTTTATTGTATCAATTGGAATGGCAAAGCCTATTCCTTCAATACTATTACCAGAGGTCTTAGCATTAACAATACCTATTAGTTCACCATAAGCATTAAATAAGCCACCACCTGAGTTACCAGGATTTACAGCAGCGTTAGTTTGCATTAAGTTCATGCTTGTACCATCAATGGTGATCTTGCGATCTAAAGCACTTAAAATACCACTTGTTACGGTACCACCTAATTCACCCAAAGGATTACCAATCGCTACTACAGTATCACCAACTACCATCAAACTTGAATTACCAATAACTACAGGACTTAAGCTAGTTGCTTTTATCTTTATGATCGCGATATCATTATCAACATCTTGACCAACAAGACTGGCTTCATATTCCTCACCATTATTTAATCTAACAATGATCCTTGGTACATTTCCAATCACATGATAACAAGTGATAATATAACCATCCGCCGTAAGGATTACACCACTACCTGAGCCTGATGTCACATATTGTTGCATAAAATTGTTATATACCGCAGCTTCAGTTTTGATCTCAACTACACTATCAGCAGTTAATGCGGCTACCTGGCTTATTGATAACTCTTCATTTACTGTTGGTACTACGCGGTTATTTATGTAACGTTCAGCAGCTTGATATAAGACTGTTGTTTGATCATCTAGCAAATGTTCTTTTATCGCCCATGAGGTTCCGATATAACCACCACTTATAGCCAAACTGAAAATCATGATACCCTTTAGAAAAGTTTTAAAGATTGGTTTACGCTTTTTCTCTTTATCAACATTAGTGGGTTTATTTTCTACTTGTTCAAGTTCGTTTTGTTCCATTATTAATCCTCCTTATACATTAAAATAATATCACAATGTGAATATTTCATGAATAAAGATGACCAAAGCTAGCATAACCTTTATATAACTATATTAACTACTTTTTGCTTTACAATGATAATGCGTTTGATCGGTTTATCTAAAACAACATTCTTTACCGCATTGATGTTTAAAGCTTCTTTTTTTATTGTTTCTTCATCGCAATCAATATCGACTAAGATCAATCCTCTCATTTTACCATTAACTTGTACTGCCATTTCAATAGTAGATTTGATTAACATCTTTTCATCATAACTTGGCCATTCTTGATATGCGATAGTTGTTGATATATTGAATTTTTGCCATAATTCTTCACCAACATGCGGGGCAAAACATGAAAACATTTTGATAAATCCTTGCGCGTATTCATCATATATCTTATCTACCTTGTAACACTCATTGATAAATATCATCATCTGGCTTATTGCAGTGTTAAAGTTGAGTGATTCAATATCTCCGGTAACTTTCTTAACGGTTTGATGATAAACATAATCAAGCTGATGGTCATTGTCTTTAGTTAAGATATCTTCTTTATCAAATAATCGATAAACACGATCGATCCATTTTCTAGCACCATCCATACCACTATTGTTCCATGGTAGTGAGGCTTCAAGTGGTCCCATAAACATCTCATATACTCGTAGTGCGTCAGCACCATGTGAGACTAATAGATCATCAGGATTAATAACATTACCACGTGATTTACTCATCTTCTCGCCATTTTCACCCAAAATCATACCTTGGTGAAACAATTTTTGAAACGGTTCTTTGGTTGGTACAACACCACAATCATACAAAACCTTATGCCAAAAACGGGCATATAATAGATGTAATACGGCATGTTCTGACCCACCAACATAAAGATCAACTGGTAACCAGTGTTCTAGTAATTTAGGATCAGCTATTGCTTCATCATTATGAGGATCGATGTATCGTAAATAATACCAACAAGAGCCTGCCCATTGTGGCATAGTATTGGTTTCACGTCTTCCTTTTTTACCATCAACCTCAACTTCAAGCCAGTTCTTCGCGTGCGCTAAAGGTGATTCGCCATTGTGATTAGGTTTATAATTATCAACCGCTGGTAGTTCAAGTGGAAGCTCACTTATATCAACTGCTTTTTGCGTACCATCTTCCATGTTTATGATTGGTATTGGTTCTCCCCAATATCTTTGGCGTGAAAATAGCCAATCCCTTAATTTATACGTTGTTTTAGGTTCACCACATTTGTTAGCGACAAGCCACTCATTCATTTTATTTAAAGCTTCTTCTTTGTTTAAACCATTAATAAAACCACTATTGATGTGAAGCCCATCTTCAACATAAGCTGCTTCATCAATATTGCCTCCCGCTAATACAGGAACTATATTTAGGTCATACTTCTTAGCGAATTCATAATCACGTTCATCATGGGCTGGTACTGCCATAATAGCACCTGTGCCATAAGCTGCTAATACATAATCAGCGATCCATATTGGAACAAGCTCTTGATTAACAGGATTGATCGCATAAGCACCAGTAAAGACTCCAGTTTTTTCTTTGTTTAGTTCGGTACGCTCTAGATCTGATTTTGATGCGATCGCTTTGATATAAGCATCAATCTCAGCTTTTTTATCACAAGTTGTGATCTTAGCGATAAAGGGATGTTCGGGAGCTAATACACAGTATGTCGCTCCAAATAGAGTATCACTTCTAGTAGTAAAAACCGTAAAGGTAAGATCATGCTTATCAACCTTAAAATCAACATGGGCACCAACTGATTTACCAATCCAATTAATCTGCATTTCTTTAGTTGATACTGGCCAATCACAAAGTTCAAGATCTTCTAATAATCTTTCCGCATATTCTGTTATCTTTAAAACCCATTGACGCATTGGCTGTCTAATAACTGGAAAACCTCCACGTTCGCTTTTACCATCAATCACTTCTTCGTTTGCTAAAACAGTCCCTAGTTCTGGACACCAGTTAACCGGGATTTCATCAACATAAGCTAAACCTTTTTCATATAGCTTTAAAAATATCCATTGTGTCCATTTATAGTAATCAGGATCAGTAGTCGCTAATTCACGATCCCAATCATATGATAAACCTAATGCTTGAATTTGTTTGCGGAAGGTAGCGATATTTTGATAGGTAAAAGCGGCTGGTTGATTACCAGTATTTAAAGCGTATTGTTCCGCAGGTAAACCAAAAGCATCCCAACCCATAGGATGTAAGACATTAAATCCCTGCATTCGTTTCATTCTTGAGATGATATCAGTAGCAGTATAACCTTCGGGATGTCCTACATGAAGACCTGCGCCACTTGGATATGGAAACATGTCAAGACAGTAGAATTTAGGTTTACTAAAATCGCTGGTATCGGTTGCGAATGTCTTGTTTTTTAACCAATAGTCTTGCCATTTCTTTTCAATTTTGTTGTGTTCAAAGTTCATATTACGCTCCTTCATATAAAAAGCCGTCCGCTAAGGACGACTATGCGTGGTACCACCTTAATTCATATCATTTAACATGATATGCACTCTTTGCCTTAACGCGGCATACGGATCTTTTAAGATCAGCTCCTTGACGAGTTCATTATCGTGACTTAATTGTTTTGCACCAACCAACAATTCGCTTGTAAGCCTTGATAATTACTACTTCAATTCATCGCTAACAACAAGATGATAACAAATGCAAGTAAATCAAAGCCCATATTAATAGGTCTTAAAGGCAATATTTAAATCAACATTACCCTTAATTCCATCTACTTTACCACTGCTGGTATATTGCCAAATATCAAAGGCATATGGATAGTATGGCTCACTACTATACTGAGCATACCATTTATCAACTGTTTCAAGTGCTTTAAGATCAAGCTTCGCAAAAAACCAATGACTATTACCATAAACCATGGGCGTATATCCTGCATCTTTGATAACTTCACAAAAAGCCAACGTAATTTGGGTTATCTCTTCTTTACTTAAATGATCACTACGTGTTTTGGTATTAGCTATTTCTTCCATATCAAAGACAATAGGATAAGTTATATTGTGATCAGCTATCAAAGATAATACAAAACGCGCTTCTTCTTCTGCTTCAGCAACCGTTATCGCTTGCGAGAAGAAATATCCACCAAATGCTATATTATTAGCACTAGCATTTATCGCATTATCATGAAAGTAACTATCCACATAAAGGATTCCTTCACTATAACCACGATATCCAATCCTTAACATAGCAAAACTGATATCACTAGCAGCGACTTTAACCCAATCAATTTCTTCTTGAAAGCGACTTACATCAACACCATGCTTAACTATGGACTTATTATTAACAATATAATCATAACGTTGTGGCGTTATAACTAGGTTATTCCAATCGTATTCATGCCTTTTTAAACTATCATCATAACTTTCAAATGTTACTTTACCATTATCAATATAAACGATTTCATCAGGAAACATTTGTCTTAAAAAAGCAGTACTTAAGTTATATCTAATCCCCATTTCTTTAAGTGTTGTTTTTAATACGTAGCTTGACTCGTCAATATAAAAGATTAAGCGACCTAAAAATAGTCCCAGTATTAATCCCACAATCAATAAAACTAAAGAAAACAAATAGAACTTCTTATTCATTAATATCAACCGCTAACTCATAGTTTTGCCAATTAGGTGTTATCAAAGCATTATCACTTCCTTCAGTCACATAAAATGAAGGGTATAAACCATCCTTATGCCATATTGCTTCACCATGTAATACATCTTTAAGCATCACAAAGAAACTAGCTTCAGGATCATTATAAACGCACTCAAGCATGATAAAATCATCACTGGTTAATGTCTGATCAGTCACTTTTTTATTAAATGCTTCAATTGTTAAATAACAGACTGCTAAGTAAAGTGGTTTACAACTAGGATTTGCGATCAATAAAAACTCTTCATTATCAGGGTGATAACCAAACCGCGAAAAATTGTCACGATTAACCGTAACACTGATTAACTTATGAGCGCCACTAGCTTTACTACTTTGATAGATCAGTTTATCAACAGTTTCATTACCCTTGGGGTCAATATCATGATTATGGGGACTCAATCGAATGATCAAACCCATACTCTCTAGTTTTTGCATGACTGTTGCTGTCATTTTAGTCGGTTTAATTGCTAATATCTTTTTTTCTACCATTTAAAAAACTCCTCTACTAGTTCTTGATAGTCACCAATAGCAATCATATGATGATTACCAATTGATTTAGTCAATAAATATTCAATGTCATTAGCGTTAAGCTTAATCCTTACTTGGGTTCGACATAAATTATGTTCTTTTAAGTTCTCTGTTAATTCACCAACCGTAACATAATAACGATCAAGCATCCCAGAACACTTAAATAGCGTTACCTTACCTTTCGCTAGTTCACCAGCTAAAGCAACCCCAATACCAGATTCAAAGTGTGTCATACATGTGAATGCTTTTGGCATATTGATAGGAAGCGTACAATGAGCAAAGACAATCTCATTATCAACATCATTAATGCGCGATGGATTAGCCATAAAGATAGGTTGTTGGCTTAATTCACCTAACACCGCCATACTGATCAGTGCTGGTGTATCACCTTCACAACCTGCATATATACCCTCAGCGTTAAGGATTGCTAGCGCCACACAGCCAGTATTGCCAATAGGTTTTAATAGATCAAAACATCTTACAGTTACCCCATCTAAGTCATACTTAACAACTAAACGTTTTAAGGCACCATATATTGATAGTGCTTTCTCAGTTGCTTGCTTATCAAATCCTTTGTTTAAGAGTGTTTTAGTATACTCGTTTTCTAGATATTCATTTTTAGCTATTTCATCAAAGAATTCTTGCATAGGAATATCGATGATCTTAATACCGTTTGTCTCTTCGCTTATCTTAGCATCAACATCTGATGCTATCAACCAATCACTAGGTTTTCCTACTCTTGCTAGTCTCAAATAATTGATTTTCCTTTTTACCGCAAAAACTTTAGCTAAAAGGTTTAATCTACTAGCCATTTTAGTGATCGAGCCATGAATGATCTCACCTTTGACATTATTTTGTTGTAAAAATGATAATATTTCCATTGAGGCAGCCAATGAATTGTTTTCACCAGTTGTAAGTAAAACGACAGGTTTAGCTAGTTTATCAAAAACTTCCAAAAACATGCCTTCAGTACCACCACCACCAATAAACACACAACTAAAATCATAGTCAGTCATCTCATCTAACTGACAAACTACTAGGTCTAAACCTGATATCAATGTTAGTTCTTTGATCAAATCCATGTTTGATTGGTGAAGCGTTTTATTACTAACATTCTTACTGGCAATATAATAAACACCTACTTGCATCATTATTACCCTCCATTGTTTCTTACCTTAATGATACTACCTTATTGCTTATTTCGCCATATTTGAAAGGCATTATCATTAATTTAATCACTATGTGTTAACCAATTTTGATCATAAAAAAGACCGTTACTTAACGGTCAGATCAGGATAATGGTCGGAATGACAGGAATTGAACCTGCGACCTCTTGGTCCCGAACCAAGCGCACTACCAAACTGTGCTACATCCCGACATGCATTACTATTATATCAAAATAACTCTTCAAATCAACAAAAATGTCAAAGATAGTAATTACGTGATACAATAGTTTTGTTTAGTGAGGGATATTATGAATCGTGAACTACCAAGAGTGATCATCGCTATTTTATTATCATTATTTGTCTTCAATATTGTTCCAATATTAGCTATCTTTTTTCCTGAAAGTGTAGCCTATTATACCTTATTACTTGATACTTGGATCATCGTTCCAATCTTTGTTTTTGCTTTAGGTGCGATTACCAGTTCCATATTTGGGGTATGTACATATCAGCCTGTATTAATTGGTCTTTGTTATATACCTACTATGTTGTTTTTTTATGATAATAGTCTTATTCCTTTTATCATTGTCTATGTAGTCTTGAACTTTCTTGGTAATATCTTTGGTACGTCTTTTTATCGTAAACGAATCTTTGAAGAACTTTAATCAATTAACGCTAACAATTCCTGATATAAAGCTTGTGTTGCTGTTTCACTTTCAAGATTAAATACTATGATCTTATCATCATAACGGATAAGTATATGATCATTAACACTTTTGTAAACCATAAGACTATATTTACCATATGTCTCATTAGTAAAGGTACCACTATTTATTTTAAATGTTGATATTCCAACACGACTTCCATAAGCAAACTTATCAATTAATCTAATTTCATCAATAGTTTCGATCTTGATTGTTTCGGCTTTAAATAAGCTATTAACAACAAGCTCTTCATCTTTTATCTCGGCTTTAACTGAACCAAAAAGATTAAACAATAAAAAAGCAATCAACACTACTGCTGTAATAATGTACTTAATCAAGTTACTATTTTTTTTGTTCATTATCTGTACCTCTAAATTATGTTAACACATAATTTAGATATAATCACATTTAATCAATAATTTCGGTAGCTTTGTTATTGAATTTAACTTTCTTTAATGTTTTTTCTATTTTAGTTTGGTGTTCTTTTAAAACATCAATTGTTGTTTGATTAGGTCCAATCTTGATCGCTCCTAAAAAACGCGATGGTACACCACTTTCATTTGCGATCGCACCAACAACCTGATTTGGTGTTACGCGATCTTTTTTACCACGATTGATCGTGATCGTTACCATATTTGTATCGTCATATTCTTGTTTTTTCTTAGAACTGCGTTTAGGACGATCAGATTTCTTTTTATCTTCATAGGTTTCTGTGATCTTAAAACTCTTAAGTTTAGGATTTTGATCAAGTGACATCGCAAACATTGCTGAAGCTACATCAATCAAGGAATACTCTGTACCACACATCTTTTCTATGATCTTGAAATATTTTGAACTATCTTTTTTACTCATATGTTTAGTAATCTTAGTGACCATCTCATTGATTCTAAGGTTATCCAGTTCTTCTTGGGTTGGTAACTGCTTATGTTCAATTTTACACTTAGTATAACGCATGATGTATTTAAGCTGATTTAACTGCTTATTACCTTGAATCAATGTAAAAGATACCCCATCTTTACCAGCACGTCCAGTACGACCAATACGATGTACATAGTAATCTTCTTCTTGTGGCAAATCATAGTTTAAAACGATTTCAATATTATTAACATCAATACCACGAGCCGCGACGTCAGTAGCGATAAGCACTTTGAACTTACCCTCTTTAAAGCCATTCATAACCTGCGTTCTTTGAGCTTGTTTCATATCGCCATGTAAACCTTGGGTTAAAAAGCCACGAGCATTTAATTCACTTACTAACTCATCAACCATTTTTTTAGTATTACAAAAGATAATACTAGCTTGTGGTTGATAAAAAGCTAATAAACTATAAGTAGCGTCTGTTTTACGTCCTCTTGGTACTTCAAAATAATACTGTTTTGTTGTATCAACAGTTAATTGTTCATTTTTAATCTTTACATGTTGTGGGTTTTTCTGGAATGTTCTTGATATCTCGATGATCTCTTTTGGCATTGTAGCCGAAAAAAGAATTGTTTGGCGTGAACTTGGTGTTTTTAACAAGATTTCACGAATATCATCCACAAAGCCCATGTTCAACATTTCATCTGCTTCATCTAGTACTACCATCTTAACTTGGGTTAAGTTCAATGTTCTACGATTAATATGATCCATTACTCTACCTGGTGTACCAACAATGATTTGGCAACCTTGGCGCATTCTGGTAAACTGACGATCAATACCTTCGCCACCATAAATAGCTACAGGATTAATACTATTTTCATATTTAGCAAACTTTGTTAGTTCTTCCGCTGATTGTAGTGCTAACTCTCTTGTTGGTGATAAGATCAAAACTTGGGTTAGTTTCTTATCTAAGCTCATATCGATCATATTGATCGCTGGTAAACCAAATGCGGCTGTCTTACCGCTGCCAGTTTGACTTTGACCAATGATATCAAGCCCTTGTAAGATTAATGGTATCGTTTCGGATTGGATCGCTGTCGCCTCAATAAAACCGACATCGTCGATTCCCTTTTGGATATTGTCTGATAGTGCAAATTCTTTAAAATTGTTAATACTCATATGCCTCTTTTCTTTCGTTGCTCAGTTAATGCCTTTTCGCGCAACGAATGCGAACAAAGCGATAATGGTACTATTGTTTAGACCACGATAGAGTATAACACAATTATGTTAATATTGCTAATATATGCTTTCATAATAGTAAATTATTAAAGTTATTTCCGTTTCAAGAAGGAAGTGGAAATAAGTCTGAGAATGATTATGATAACGGTGAGTTCTTATAGCAAAGAAAAGAACAAACTATTGTGAAGTTTGAACACATTAATTTTGATCAAAGAATGATCATCAACAATCTAATAACCGTAAAGTTTCTTCATTGTCTGGCTTTAGTCCTAATGAAGCTTTAATCAAGTTATACGGTCCATCTATATTAAAAAACTTTATAAGTAATAACATCATAGCTACAAGAGCGCATTTAAAACGGAATTAAGTCTAATAATCCTTTGATTTATTTTACAACCGGAAGTTACTTTGAGAATTCACGCAATCTATCTGTATTGCATCTATGTACTGTATTCTTTGCATTAGTATATTTAAAGTCTTCTGTTAATAAGATAGGACACTGTGACCCATACCATAGGACAGCAACTAAACGATTTATCCCTTGATCTTGCTTTAGTAAAAAATATTCTCATAGAATTCCATTGTTTGCAAGCCATTTATACTACAGATTGAAGTAGATTAGTTTTTCGTATATATCCTTAAAACTATTTCTAACATCTCTAAATTCAACATTAAAATCTGATCTAAAAACGTAAATTTTTTGCATATCATTGAATGTATCTTCAATCTTTTCATCCTGAACCAAACCAAAGTACTCGAATTGTGTAATACGTTTATTGTCTGTTTTTGCTTCGTGTCTTCTTGTTTGTTCTTCTTCTTTTATTTCTATAACTGACCTTAAATCATTCAAAGATTCAATGAATTGCTTTATTTCAGGACGCATGTATAGTTGATGAATATCATACATGTGCTTAGCCATTTCAACAGTTCGATTAGCTTGTTCGCCTAGGTAATAATCTTCAATGGCAAATAATTTATCAATAAAAATTCGTTCAATTGTAACACACTTAATCATAAAAGGTCTTACTTCATAATTCAATTCTAATAATTTTCGAAACTCTTGGTCGGCATATGTGTATAATACAGGTTCGATTTCATATTGAGTATTTGGTGATGAAGTTGTGAATGAAGTTGTTTCCACTTTCAATTTACCAATGCGATTTAACATATCATTCTTAAATGTATCTAGTTTAAATAAAGTTGGATAGGTGTAAATTGATGTTCGTGAACCACTGCCCGTAACAGATTCTTTGTCATCAAGATTAATCAAGGCGGATAAATATTCAGATGTTACCTTTTTAAGTGCTCTTTTTTTTGAACTTGTCGACTCAAATTTTTGATCATTGAACGTTAAGTCAATATCTTCAGAAAAACGATTAATACTTTTTAAGGCTTTATAAAGTGCAGTACCACCTTTAAAGAATACTTCATAATCTTTCTGCTTTTCAGCAATCTCTTGCAACATCAAAGTCACATAATAATCTTTCTCAATAATTTCAGGAAGTATGGATTGCTCTGAACTAATCTTAGTTATAAGTGTTATAAAAGCCGCATTATCATGATGCAATGTATACATTTAACCTCCCCCTTTAGTCCATAGCTAATAAATCAAGCAGATTATTCATAGTTTTCTTAGTGTAATACTCTTTAGCAAACTTAAATAACTTATCTATTTTTATTTCATTTTCATTCATGTACTCAGTAAGTTTTTTACCTGCTTGATTGTTTATAAGATGATATTTTTCTAAATTTTTAACGGTATCTAGTAATTGCAGATAACGGTAATTATCATTGTTCACTTCAACAGGAGGTTTTTTAATCTGAACATCTAGTCTTATTTTGCCAAGTACTTTCTTTTTATTATAGTTATTTGTCACAACTTCATATTTATTTTCTAAGTTGTCGGTAATTCCAATGTCTACCAACACCGTCGCACCGACTCGATATCCAATGAATTTTTTTGTTTCATTATTAAATAGATACAGATCACGAATTAGTTCCATAACATCAATTGGAGTCTCTCCAAACACATTTTGCTTTGTTTTATAAAAGACTCCATCCACAAATTTTTGTAATTCATTGTAGCTGACTAATCGATTCAAATATTGACTAATTGTCTTTCTCATCTCAATAAAGTCTTTATTATCTGTATTAAAATATCGAACTATATCATTCAATAGAATTGGATTACCATACTCTTTTTTTTCAATGTATCGTCTTACTTGTTCCATTTTGGTTGTGTTATTTACTAAAGTCATACTTGTTCCCTCCTATTCTTGTCGACTTAATTATACTTATTCGTATCTTTCTTGTCAATTTAGTCGACATGAAAGTTGAATTATTAAAGTTATTTCATTGTGGCTATTTTGATTTATAAACCTATGAAATTCTCACACTTATTCCCGGTTTCTATATTGAAAACAGAATTAAGTCTACTAATCCTTTGATTTATTTTACAACTAGAAGTTACTTTGAGAATTAACGATATGATTTCATAATCTACCTATAATCAAGTATTACTACTATCATTGTAAATAGATCAGTTGTTTTCTTTTCTAAGTGTATTAACAGTTACAATCAAAATAAAGCCAATAACAAAAGCACTAACAATAAACAATCCTATTGTTTCTTTGAGTGACAAACCAGTATCAGCTTTAGTAGATGTTTCTTGCTCTATTAGGTTAGACTTATTATCTTCTTTTTCAGTATTATTTATGTACTCATTCTTGTTTAACATAACAAAAACGCCTGGTTCTTCAATAACAAAACTATAATACTTGTTGATGTTATCATAATTACATTCTATGTAGTCTGAGCTGGTTAATGGTTTATTCAAATTAACAATAATTGTGTTGTCATGATAATCATCACTGTATAATTGTACTTCTATTTCATCAAATAATTTATCAATATCAATTTGCTCGCTAACAAAATCATAATCAGTAATTGTAAAGTTCGCATTGATTTTTATTATTTCTAGTGTAAGCAACTCTAACCCATTGCTTACTATTTTATCTAAATAAGCTTCGGATTCATCTTCTGCAAGTATATCAACAAGAATATTGTAGTACAGTTGATATACTTTTTCGTCTGCTAATTCTTGCGATTTAGCAAATGTATTGTATAAAGCAATCTTTAGGTTATACCTGATTCCAGTTACCAAAATACTATCGATTCCTTCTATAGTGGTTTTAAGATCATTATTTTGTCATGATTCAGATTGAAGATTTTCATCAGTGAACCAATAATATTGCCAATAAGCCTCTTTATCTTGAACTAACGGAAAACCAAAGCTTTCTGCCAACACATCGTTTTCATCATAATAGAATGATAAATCATCATCGATTAACGTTACCATCTTACCATAAAGATAACTTACTTTAGGGTATATCATTGTCATTTCTGTATAATCATCATTATAAAACTGAAAATGAGCAACACCTGCCTTATCAACATGTGGACATGCCGATATCTTAAGTGGGAACAATAGAACAAAGATCATAAAGAAACAAAAAACCTTCTTCATTCTAAACACCCCTTCTCTTATTGATAACAATATAAGCAAATATTGTAAATGGAATTGCGAATAATAAACCCATGCTACCAGAAATTGTTCTAATGGTTTCAGTTGCTATCGAATCCAAGTTGATTATCTCTGTGATGCTTTTATTAAAACCCATAAATAATAATATCATAGCAAGTGAACTTCCTGTGTAAGCTAAAACTAGTGTATTAACCATCGTACCCATAATATCCTTACCAATATTAAACCCTGACTTAATAAGATCCAACTTATTGATACATGGATTATAACTTTCGATTTCATTAAGTGCGGAAGCAATAGATATAGCCACATCCATGCATGCACCAAGAGCTCCAATGATAATGCCAGCAAATAAAAGACCTTTAAAATCGAATACGACACCACTTGGCAAATACTGTAACATCTGTGCGTTTTCTGAGGAAAAGCCAGTAATCCTAGCTAAGATACCGAAAATATAAGCTATCAAGCCACCAATCAATAAACCACCGATAACACCGATTATTGCTGATAAAGTCTTTTTTGTAAAGCCATTGGTAATAATAAAAGTTAGTATTGCAGCAAGCATACATGTAGTAATCGATAAAACTATCGGATTATAACCTTTAAGCAATAATGGTATCAATCCAAACAATATCAATGATATTGTAATAGCTAATGAGATTAGTACTTTAAAACCTTTTAAACCACCAAAAATAATTACAAAAAGGATAAAAAACATCATCAGTACAATAATATGGTTAGTTTTTTCATAACTATGGAAGTAAAAAGATGGCACACTATCATCTAGTTCCATTAATACGGTTATATTATCGCCAACCTTCAACTCTATTGCATACCCATTATTTACAAGGGTGTTTCTAATGTAAGCATCATATCCTTTAAAATCCTTATTAAGAATCTGTATCTTAAGTGTTTGCGTTTCTGTATAAGCTACTCTTTCAATAGCAACTACTTCAATAACTCGTGCTTTATATAAATTGAGTTGATATTCTTATTTTAAGTTGTTGTCTTGAGCTTGTATATTAGTTGGTGATAAACACAAAAACAAGAATAATAAGATCAGTTTACTCTTCATACTCAGAAGCCTTTATTACCATTTCCTGATGTCTTTCATCTACCCTATTTATACCTGGTGTCAAACTATTATAGAAATATATATCAACAACACCTATCATGCCGTTATCTCTAATACTGTCAAGATTTATACCCGTTCCTGTTGAGCCACTTCGATTATCGATAATCTCACCATAAGGTTTTTCTTCACTACCTGAATGTTCAAAAGGAGCAATAGAAGCCGCAATTCGTTTGTCACCAATAATTACGATAACAGCTCTTCTTTTTATATTCCAATAACCACCAGCTGTTTCTAAGAGTTTGTCTGTATCCTCTTGTGATATGGTTTCAACATCCGCTAATGTATTATAGCCCCCTATCACTCTTTTTACTTTATATGTTATACCTGTCTCTGTGTCTAAAATTTCTGCTTCAACACCTTCACTTAATATATTTAAAGCATCTTCATAGCTCAATAGTTCTGCATAATTATCGCTACTTAATGATAAATCGATTACATCTTTATCATTCTGTGCTTCCTTCTTTTGACAACCTGTACAAAAAACCGAAAAACTGCTACTATGAGTACGATCTTATTAATTCTTCTCACCTAACATCCTCCGTGCTAATACAATTAAAATATACAATTTTCATAGTTAATAGATTGTGTTGAATAAACATGAGCATGATATTTATATTTGCAGTGTAAATACACAATTTTGGTTTTTTCTGTTTGCATAAAAAAGCTTATCTGTTACAATATTTGAGTATCGGGATGTAGCACAGCTTGGTAGTGCACTTCCTTAGGGAGGAAGGGGTCGCAGGTTCAAATCCTGTCATTCCGACCATTGTGATAAAAGAGGTTTAAGACCTCTTTTTTTCAATTTAAGACCCTTATGGTATAATAAGTAGTATGAAAAACAAAAAAGATCTAGCACTAACGTATTTACAAAAAAATTATCTAGCAAACATCGATTTAATTGAACCAATCAGGATCGATCAAGCAGTAGTCATCTACGCTGATGATGACACCGTTTTGATCAAAGAACTAAGATCAAACATTTATATGATGGTGACAAGTGATCTCGTGAAAGCTAACCAAATCACTGATACTATTAGCGATATTCAATGCTTCCGTACTAATCAAAAAGACCAAATGCTCTATGTCGCTGATAAATTCAATCTAAAAGAAACATTTATCTGTAAACAATTAGTCTATGAGACAAAAGAACTGTTGCCAGAATCAAAAAGAATGACTTTTAAACCATTAAATATGGACTATTATTCTCTTATTAAAGGGAACTGCAATAGTTTTATTTACAATGAGTTAGATGACATGAGAAGATTTTCTT